>NZ_WUMG01000003.1:0-344516 GCF_009827015.1 Delftia sp. CH05
CCCCAAGCCACCACCCCCAGAGGAGACAACCCCATGAAAACCATCCATACGCCCATGCTGGGCGTGGCGCTAGCCTGCCTGGCGTCCTTGCCCGGTGCCGCTTCGGCGCAGTCCAAGGTCGAGATCTTCGGCGTCGTCGATGTCGGCGTCACGCACCTGAACGGCTCCGGCCCCTCCAAGACCGGCCTGTCCACGGGCGGCGCCAACATCAGCCGCCTCGGCTTTCGCGGCACGGAAGAGCTGGGCGGCGGCCTGCGCGCTGGCTTCTGGCTGGAGGCGGGCATGGACGTGGACAGCGGCTCGGGCAAGGCCAGCGGTGGCGGCCTGAGCTTCAACCGCCGCTCCACCGTGAGCCTGTCGGGCGACTTCGGCGAAGTGCGCCTGGGCCGCGATGACTCGGCCACCTTCCTGAGCACGCTGATCTTCGACCCCTTCCTCACCAACGGCGTGGGCGGCACCATGGGCTTCACCATGCTGGGCATTCCCGGCACGGGCACGGCCACGGGCGGCGCGCCCATCCAGATCAGCAACGCGGTCAGCTACTTCCTGCCGCAGAACCTGGGCGGCTTCTACGGCCAGGTGCAGGTGGCCATGGGCGAGCAGGCGCGCAGCGCGCCCAACAAGAACCAGGGCGACTACCGCGGCTTGCGCTTCGGCTACCGCCAGGGCCCCTTCAACGGCGCACTGGCCACGGGCAAGTTCTATGGCGACAGCGATGCGACCAACCTCACGGCCAGCAACGTGGGCCTGAGCTGGGACTTCGGCGTGGCCAAGCCCATGCTGCTGTGGGCCAGCGAAAAGCGCGGCGCCCTCAAGGTCACCGCCCTGCAGCTGGGCGTGACCGCGCCCGTGGGCATGGGCGAGTTCAAGGCCTCCTACGGCCACTACAACACCGACGGCAGCAATGCCGACTGGAACAAGATCAGCGTGGGCTACGGGCACAACCTGTCCAAGCGCACCCAGGTCTACGGCACGGTGGCCTTCCTCAAGAACAAGGACGGCGCGGCCAAGTCCATCGGCGTGCAGGGCCTGTCGGCCCCGGGCACCACGCTGGGCGGCCGCTCCTCCGGCTTCGAGGTGGGCGTGCGCCACTTCTTCTGATACAGCCCATCGGGCGATAGAGACTTGCCATGAAAGATATGCGTGCGGCCCGCTGGTGGGGGGTGATCAGCCTCTTCATCATCGTCGCCATCTCCTATGTGGACCGGATCAACCTTTCGATCCTCATCCTCGACCAGGGATTTCTGGACCACATCGGGCTGACGCACGACGACCGCACGCGCCAGGGCCTGCTGGCCACGGCCTTCATGGTGGGCTACGGCGTTTCTTCCTTCGTGTTGACGCCGTTTTGCGCGGCGCTCTTCGGCGTGCGCCGAAGCCTGGTGGTCGGCCTGCTGCTGTGGGGCGCCGTGTCCTTTCTGTCCCCGGCCATGAACAGCTATGGCCTGCTGCTGGCCTCGCGCATCCTGCTGGGCATCTCCGAAGGGCCGCTGTACTCGCTGGCGGGCAGCTACATCAAGGCGCATTTCCAGAGCCACGAGAACGGCCTGCCCAACTCCTTCGTGAACATGGGCACGGGACTGGGGCTGGCGGTGGGCTATCCGCTGATCGGCTACCTGGTGGCCGGCCATGACTGGCAGACCTCGTTCCACGTGCTGGGCCTGATCAATGTGGCCATCGGCATTCCGCTGGTGCTGGCCTTCATCCGCATGCCCCGCGTGGACACCGGCATGCCGCGCCCGCGCTCGCTGGGCGAGGCAGTGGGGCAGGTCGGGCAGATCGTGCGCGGCGCCATGCACACGCGCTATCTGGTGCTGGTGGCCGTGCTGTCGGCGGCCTTCTTCTCCTACCTCTGGGGCAGCAGCAACTGGCTGCCGGCCTACCTGGAGTCGCGCGGCTTTTCGCTGCGCGAGATGGGCTGGCTGGCCTCGCTGCCCCAGTACGCCACGGTGCTGGCCGTGCTGGTCGGTGGCATCGTCATCGACCGCCTGCCGCGCCGCCAGGTGCCGCTGATCTTCGTCGGCGGCAGCCTGGGCCTGGCGCTGGCCATATGGCTGGCCATCCACATGGAAGACCGCTACGCGGCGGCCTACTGCCTGATCGCCGCCAACTTCTGCTGGGGCCTGATGAGCCCGGCCATCCCCAGCACCGTGCAGTACTGCGCGCGGCCCGAGCATGTGGCCAGCGCCTACGGCGTCGTCAACGGCACGGCGACCCTGGTGGCGGGCTTCATGCCTGCGCTCATGGGCGCCGTCATCGGCTGGACGTCGCATTCGGCCGGCGGCGGTTTCGTTGCCGGCTTCGGCCTGCTGGTGGGCACGCAGCTGGTGGTCATGGTCTGCGGCCTGGTGCTTTGGCTGCGCGAGCGCGGCCAGGGCACCCACGGTGCCAGCGATGCCCGGGATACGTCCGCGCGCACGGCCTGACCTGCACTACAGCGCGCCCGCTGCGGCGCACTGCTCCAGAAACGTCACCAGGGCCTGCACGCGCGCCGTGCGTCCCTTGCGCGTGGGCACCAGCAGGGTGACGGGCGCGCTGCCGAAATGCCAGTCGGGCAGCACGCGCACCAGCCGGCCCTCGGCAATGGCCGGTGCCATGTCCCATTGCGAACGCAGCACCAGGCCCAGGCCCTGTTCGGCCCAGTGGCGGGCCACGCCGCCATCGTTGGTCACATAGGACGGCGTCACACGCAGGGTCTGGCCGTCCACGGCACGCCGGCTGGCGGCGGGGCGCAGGTGCCACAGCGTCACATCCTCCTCGTTCTCGCGGATGCAGATGCAGGCGTGCTCCAGCAATTCGCGCGGCGTGGCGGGCGTGCCATGGCGGCGCAGGTAGCCGGGGCTGGCGCACAGCCAGCGGTCGTTGGCAGCCAGCTCGCGCGCCACCCAGGAGGAGTCGCGCACCGCGCCGATGTGGACCACGGCATCGGCATCGTGGCGGTCGGGGAAAGGCGTTTCGCGCAGGTCCAGCTGCAGTTTCAGTTGCGGGTGCTGGCGCGTGAAGGGCACCAGGGCCGGGGCCAGCCGGCTGCGCCCGTAGCCAAAGGGCGCGGCCAAGCGCAGCGTGCCGCCCAGCTGGCGGGCATCGCCGTGCAGCGAGTCGCGCAGCTCCTCGATCTGGCCCAGCAGCCGCACGGCCTCGCGGGCAAAGCGCTCGCCCTCGGGCGTCAGCGCCAGGCGCCGCGCGCTGCGGTTGGCCAGGGACAGGCCCAGTTCGGCCTCCAGTCGGCGCAGGCGCATGGACAGTGCAGGCGGTGTTACGTCAAGCGCACGGGCCGCCGCGCTCAGCGAGCTTTCGCGCAGCAAGGCGGCGGCAAGCTGCAGGTCTTCGATGGCAATCATTCAATTTGCCTTAACGATTGATGACGGCGGATTTAACCACGACCATGGTCTTGGTCCGTACAGTGCCAAGGCATGAACACCCCATACCCCACCTCTGCCGCATGGCCCCGGGCCGTGCTCTTCGACCTGCTGACCGCCTTGCTGGACTCCTGGACCGTCTGGAATGCGGCCGCCGGCAGCGAGGCTGCCGGGCGCGACTGGCGCGCCGAATACCTGCGCCTGACCTATGGCTGCGGCGCCTACCAGCCCTATGAGGACCTGGTGCGCACGGCGGCCCGCAACCGGGGCCTGCCCGAGGCGGTGGCCGACAGGCTGGAGGCGCAATGGGAGCAGCTGCAGCCCTGGGATGGCGCACGCGAGCTGCTGGCCGCCCTGCGCCCGCACTGCCGCCTGGCCGTGGTGACCAATTGCTCCGAGCGCCTGGGTCAACGTGCCGCCGCGCTGCTGGGCGTGGATTGGGATGTGGTGGTGACCTCGGAAGCAGCAGGCTTCTACAAGCCCGACCCCCGGCCCTACCAGCTGGCGCTGGACCGGCTGGGGCTGCCTGCGGGCCAGGCCGCCTTCGTGGCCGGATCGGGCTATGACCTGTTCGGCACCTCGGCCGTGGGCCTGCGTACCTTCTGGCACAACCGCGTGGGCCTGTCGCGGCCCACGGGCGCGCCGCAGGCCGAGGCCGAAGCACCCACGCTGGCGCCGGCACTGCCCTGGCTCAGGGACTTTTCCCTGCAGCAGGGTTGAACCCCGAGGGTGCAGCCGGTGCTGTGCCCGCCCTCCTATCCTGTCCACCCTTGTGAGGAGCCTGCCATGCAGCTGCGTCCAGCCCTGCCGTTGTCCCTTGTGTCCGCATTCCCGGTCCTGTCCATCGTCTGTGCCATGGCGTGGAGCCAGGGAGCCCTGGCGCAGGCCGGCGCTGCCTTTCCGGCCAGGCCGGTCACGCTGGTCGTGCCGTTTCCCCCGGGAGGCCCCAGCGATGCGCTGGCCCGTGCCGTGGCTCAGAAGATGGGGGAGCATCTGGGCCAACCCCTGGTGATCGAGAACCTGGGTGGCGCCAATGGAACCATCGGCCTGAACCAGGCGCGCAAGGCTGCCGCCGACGGCTACACCCTGTCCTTTGGCGGCATAGGCACGCATGTGGTCAATGTGGCCTTGTACCGCAAGCTGCCCTATGACCCCGTGGCCGACTTCGCCCCTGTGGGACCTGCGGGCGCGGCGCCCATGCTGCTGCTGGCGCGTGCCAATCTGCCGGCCTCCGACCTGCGCCAGTTCGCCGACTGGCTCAAGCGCAACCAGGCCGCAGCCTCCTATGGCAGCGCCGGCGTGGGCTCGATATCGCACTATGGGTGCGTGCTGCTGCTGTCGGCGCTGGGCCAAAGCCCCACCCATGTTCCCTATCGCGGGATCGCGCCTGCCATGAACGATCTCATGGGCGGACAGACCGATTTCATGTGCGACCAGACGACGACGGCGCTGCCGCAGATCGCGGGCGGCCGCATCAAGGCGATTGCGGTGCTGGGAACACAGCGCCTGGCTCAGCTGCCGGGCACGGCGGCCAGCGCCGAGGCCGGCCACCCCCTGCAGGCGCGCTCATGGAACGCGATCTTCGCACCACGCGGCACGCCGCCGGCGGTGCTCGCGCGGCTGACGCGGTCGCTGCAGCACGCCATGGGCGATGCGGGCCTGCGCGCACAGATGGCCGCGCTGGGGGTGGAGCTGCCGTCGCCCGAGCAGGCCGTGCCGGCCACGGTCTCCGCCTTGATCGAACAGGGACTGCGCAACGACGTGCCTGCCCTCAAGGCCAAAGGCCAATACCTGGATTGACGATGGAGAGAGAAACACCATGCAAGACACACTTCTGACCCTGGACACGCCCGCTGCCGTGATCGACCTCGCACGCATGCAGCGCAACATCCACCGCATGCAGCAGCGCATGGACGCGCAGGGCGTGCGCCTGCGCCCCCATGTGAAGACCAGCAAGAGCGTGCCCGTGGCCGCCGCGCAGCGCGCGGCCGGGGCCTCGGGCATCACGGTCTCCACCCTGAAGGAGGCCGAGCAGTTCTTTGCCGCTGGCACCACCGACATCCTCTATGCAGTCAGCATGGCGCCGCACCGCCTGCCGCAGGCCCTGCAACTGCGCCGGCGCGGCTGCGATCTCAAGCTCATCGTGGACAGCGTGGCGGCGGCCCAGGCCATTGCCGCGTTCGGCCGCGAACAGGGCGAGGTCTTCGAGGTATGGATAGAGATCGACACCGACGGCCACCGCTCCGGCGTGGGCGCCGAAGATGCGCCGCTGCTGCTGGCCATTGGCCGCACGCTGCACGACGGCGGCATGCGCCTGGGCGGCGTGCTCACGCATGCCGGCTCCAGCTACGAGCTGGACACGCCCGAGGCGCTGCAGGCGCTGGCCGAGCGCGAGCGCGCCGGCTGCGTGCAGGCCGCCGAAGCCCTGCGCGCGGCCGGCCTGCCGTGCCCCGTGGTCAGCGTGGGCTCCACGCCCACCGCGCTGGCGGCATGCCGGCTGGACGGCGTGACCGAGGTGCGCGCAGGCGTCTATGTGTTCTTCGACCTGGTGATGCGCAACATCGGCGTGTGCACGGCCGAGGACGTGGCGCTGTCGGTGCTGGCCACCGTGATCGGCCACCAGGCCGACAAGGGCTGGGCCATCGTGGACGCAGGCTGGATGGCCATGAGCCGCGACCGGGGCACGGCGAAACAGCGGCAGGACTTCGGCTACGGCCAGGTCTGCGACCTGCAGGGGCGGGTGATGCCGGGCTTCGTGCTCACGGGCGCCAACCAGGAGCACGGCATCCTGGCCCGGGCCGATGGCACGGCGGAGGCCGACATCGCCACGCGCTTTCCCCTGGGCACGCGGCTGCGCATCCTGCCCAACCATGCCTGCGCCACGGGCGCGCAGTTCCCGGCCTACCAGGCGCTGGGGGCAGATGGCTCGGTGCAAACCTGGGAGCGGCTCCATGGCTGGTGAAAACGGGATCGATCTGCGCCATGCATCGCCGAACCTGCCTGCGCCGGGCGGCCACTACAGCCACACGGCCATGGGCCAGGGGCTGGTCTTCGTGTCAGGGCAGCTGCCCATACGGCCCGACGGCACGCGCATGGTGGACGCCAGCTTCGAGGACCAGGCGCGCCAGGCGCTGGCCAATCTGGCAGCGGCGCTGGAGCTGGCCGGCAGCGGCGTGCCTCGCCTGCTGCAGGTGCGCGTGTACCTGGACGACATGGCGCACTGGCCGGCCTTCGACCGCCTCTATGCCGACTGGGCCGGCACGCACCGGCCCGCGCGCGCCGTGGTGCCCACGGGGGCGCTGCATTTCGGGTTGAAGGTGGAAATCGAGGCCGTGGCGCTGGCCTGAAGAAAGCCCGGCCCGAGGGGGCCGGCTGCCGCTACTTCAGCCAGCCGCGCTTGCGGAAGTAGAGCATGGGCCCCACGGCGCTGAGCACCATGAGCGCGATGACGTAGACGTAGCCGAACTCCCACTCCAGCTCGGGCATGAAGCGGAAGTTCATGCCGTAGACGCTGGCGATCAGCGTGGGCGGCAGCAGGGCCACGCTGGCCACCGAGAAGATCTTGATGATCTTGTTCTGGTTGATGTTGATGAAGCCGACCGTGGCATCCATCAGGAAGTTGATCTTGTCGAAGAGGAAGGCCGTGTGGCTGTCCAGCGATTCGATGTCGCGCAGGATCTGGCGCGCTTCCTCGAACTGCTCGGCATTGAGCATCTTGGAACGCATCATGAAGCTGACGGCGCGGCGCGTGTCCATGACGTTGCGGCGGATGCGGCCGTTCAGGTCTTCCTGGCGCGCGATGGCGCCCAGCACTTCGCGGGCCACATCGTCGGTCACGTCGCCGGACAGCACCATCTTGCTGGCCTTCTCCAGGTCGTCGTAGATGCCTTCGAGCGTATCGGCCGAGTACTCGGCGTCGGCGTCGAACAGCTTGAGCAGCACGTCCTTGGCCTCGTCGATCAGGCCCGGCGCGCGGCGTGCGCGCATGCGCAGCAGGCGGAAGACCGGCACGTCCTCGTCATGGATGGAGAACAGCACGCCGCAGCTGCGCAGGTTCTTGTTGTGCTCGTTGACGATGAAGGCCACGCGCACGGAGCGGGGATCCTCGTCATCGTCGATCAGGAAGTCGCTGCGGATGTGCAGCTCGCCGTTGTCTTCTTCGTAGAAGCGGGCCGATTCCTCGATGTCGTCGTCCATCGCATCTTCGGGGATGGACAACTCGTAGTGCTGCTTGATCCAGCGCTTTTCCTCGACCGTGGGCGACTCCAGGTCCACCCAGATCGGCTTGAAGCGGGACAGCTCCTCCAGCGACTCGATCTCTTCTTGAACCAGGCGGCCATTGGCCAGCGTAAAGATGTTGAGCATAGGCTCACTCCAGGTGTTCTTCTCAGGCGTGCGGGGTATCGGGGGTGCTTTCAACCCCACAGGCCAACCGGGAGTTGAAAGCTACCAACTGGGGTAGGTTTCCACGGAGCTTTCTCCAAGATGCAAAGCATCGGATTATGCAGCGTTGCGCTGCAGCATGCGGGCCGGCCGCGCTATTCGGAAGCGGCTCCAGGGGGCATCTGGCGGCCTGTCACAAAAGCCTGGGCATGGCACAGGTCGGCCCAGGCGCCGGCCTTGGCCTGGGGGGCGCGCAGCAGGTAGTTGGGGTCGTAGCTGACCACGGCCGGCACACCGGCGATGCGGTGCGGCTCGGCGCGCAGGCGGCCCAGGGCCTCCTGGCGCCCCAGCACGGCGCGCGCCGTGGCCAGGCCCAGCACCAGCACGCAGGCCGGGCGCAGATCGCGCAGCAGTGCCTCCAGCGACGGTTGCAGGGCCGGGACCTCGGGCGCCTCCTGGCCTTCGGCCGGAGGCTGCACGCGGTGCAGGGCGGCGCTGTACAGGCGCGGATGGTCCTGCAGGTTCAGCGCGCGCAGCATGTTGTCCAGCAGCCGGGCAGCATCGCCTTCCAGCGCGGTGCGCGCGCAGTCGGGGCCGGGGCGCCGGGCGGGCGGCAGCGGCAGGGAGTTGGCAGGCGGCTCCAGCAGGATCAGCCAGCCGCCTTCGCCGCCCTCACCGGCCGGCGGCGTTGCCGCATACACGGGACGCACGGGGCCCAGCCGCCAGCCCAGGCCCGGTGCGCCGGCCACGGGCTGCTGCACGTAGCGGCGCGGCGGGCGTTCGCGCTCGGGGATGACGGGTGCAGGAGAGGCGTGCACGGGTGCGGGAGGCGGTGGCGCCTGGACCGGCGCCTGAACAGGCACCTGAACGCGTACGGGCGTTGGCGCGGCGACAGGCGCCGGTGCATCAGGCGCCGGTGCAGCAGACGCCGGGGAGGGCGCCTCCTGCACGGGCGGCGGCACGGGGCGGGCCACCAGCGGATCCGCCAGGGGCGCCGCTGCAGGCGCATCGGCGGGCACAGCCAGGGCCTCGGACAGCACGGCGGGCGCGGTCTCGGGTTCGGGCAGCCAGACAGTGATGCCCATGGCATGCAGCATGGCCCGCTGGCGGGTGTCTAGATTCAGGGCCATAGCTTGAGGCTCATGAGCACGGCATGCTCGCGCGGGCCGTCGTGCATGGGGTAGTAGTTCTTGCGCAGGCCCACCTCCTGGTAGCCATGCGCGGCGTAGATGCTGCGTGCGCGGACATTGCTCTCGCGCACTTCCAGCCAGATCCATTGGGCCTGGCGCTGGCGCGACCACAGGGCCAGGGCGTCCAGCAGGATGCGGGCCCAGCCCTGGCGCTGGCGCGCCGGGGCCACGGTGATGTTGAGCAGGTGCACCTCGTCGAGCACGATCATGGCGACGAAGTAGCCGACCAGCCCGCCCTGGGCATCCACCAGCAGCTGGGTTTCATAGCCGGCCGCCATGGCGTCGATGAAGTTGCCGCGCGTCCAGGGATGGGAATAGGCCTGCTGCTCCACGGGCAGCAGCGTGTCCAGCCACAGCACGTTCAGCGGCTCGAAGCGCACGCTGTCCCGCTCCGACGCCAAGGCGTCGGTCAGGGGCGGCAGCGGCCGCGAGGGCTGTGGCGTGTGCGTGCTCATGCCTGGGCAGGAGGGGTCTCTGTGGTCTGCACGGATGAAGCAAGCGCGGCTGCCGCCTTGGCAGCCTCGCGCTCGGCCGTGGTCTGCGCGACTTTATCGCGGATGTAGCGCGGCAGGGCCTGGTCGGCCGGCAGGGCGCGGTCGGCCGCCAGCATCGCAGGGGCCAGGCGCAGCATGGCGGCGGCCGTGGGCAGCGCAGCCACATGGCTGGCCTGGGGCGCCAGGCGCTCGCCATAGGCGGCCAGGGCGTTGCCGGCCACCACGGTGCCGGGCGGCAGCTGCAGGGCCTCGGGCGCGCACAGGCCGAAGTCGCCGCTTTGCTCGCCGATGTCGTTCCAGCGGCCATCGGCCCAGTGGTAGGCGGCGTGGTAGACCTCGTTCATGCGCGCATCGATCACGGCGATGAGGTCGGTGCAGCCGTATTGCATGCGCGCCTGCTCGGCCACGGCCAGCAGGCTGTCCATGGGCAGCACGGGCACGCGGGCGGCAAAGGCCAGGCCCTGGGCCACGGAGCACGCCGTGCGCAGGCCTGTGAACGAGCCCGGACCCCGGCCGAAGACGATGGCCCGCAGCTCGGCGAACTCCAGTCCGGCCTGGGCCATAAGGGCCAGGATGGCGGGGATCAGCTCGGTCGAGGTCTGCGGGCCGCCGGGGCCGCTGTGTTCCCAGACGGCATCGCCGCGCTGCACGGCGATGGAGAGGGTGTCGGTACTGGTGTCTAGGGCAAGAAGATTCATGGCGTGGGGCAGGCGGCGGTGCCGCAGCAAGCCCTGGATTATCGGTGCCCCGCCCGGCCCGCGCGCGGCATGGCCGCAATGACCGGCGTAGACTTGCCGGCCATGTTGCATCTTTCGCTGTCTTCTTTCCTTATTTCCTCGATTTCCTCCGCCTTCTCACTCGGAACGCCGCGTTCACACCGGGGCCTGGCAGCCGCGCTGCTGGCGGCGGCTGCCCTGCCCGGCATGGCCATTGCCCAGGCCGATGCGCCCACGTCACCGGCGGCCCTTTCCACCAAGACTGCGCGCGAAAGCCGGCTGCCGCCTCCCGTGGAAGCCGCCCTGGCGCGCGCCAAGCTGCCGCGCGAGGCGGTCTCCGCCCTGGTGGTGGAGGTCGATGGCCGGGCCGCTCCGCGCCTGGACTGGCAAAGCCATGTGGCCATGAACCCGGCCTCGGTGATGAAGCTGGTCACCACCTATGCGGCGCTGGACCAGCTGGGTCCTGCCCATGTCTGGCGCACGCCCGTCTTCCTGGGCGGGCCGGTGCAGGACGGCGTGCTGCGCGGGCCGCTGTACATCCAGGGCCAGGGCGATCCCAAGCTCGTGATGGAGCGGCTGTGGCTGATGCTGCGCCGCCTGCAGGGCATGGGCATCAAGGTCATCGTGGGCGACATCGTGCTGGACCGCAGCGCGTTCTCCGTCCCCGCCCACGATCCCTCCACCTTCGACAACGAGCCCTGGCGCCCCTACAACGTGGCGCCCGACGCCCTGCTGGTCAACTACAAGGCCGTGACGGTCGGCTTTGTGCCCGACGCCGCGGCGGGCGTGGCGCGGCTGCAATACGACCCGCCGCTGGCCGGAATCCAGCAACAGGAAACCGTGCCCCTGGCGCCGGCAGGCAGCGAGTGCGGCGACTGGCGCGCCCGGCTGCAACTGGACATGGCCGACCCGTTGCGCATCGCCTTTGCCGGCACGTTCCCGGCCAGCTGCGGCGACAAGAGCTGGTCGCTGGCGCCGGCCCAGCCCGAGGCCTTCGCGGCGCGCGCCATCGAGGGCATGTGGCGCGAGCTGGGCGGCAAGCTCACGGGCACCGTGCGCGACGGCCGCGTGCCGGCCGGCCTGCAGCCGGCCTTCCAGAGCGAATCGCCCTCGCTGGCCGAGGTGGTGCGGGACATCAACAAATACAGCAATAACGTCATGGCCCAGCAGGTGTTCCTGACCATGGGCATGCAGCGCACCGGCGTGGCCAGCTTCGAGGCCTCGCGCCAGGCGCTGGGCCAGTGGTGGCAGGCGCGCTGGGGTGCGGCCGAGCAGCCCGTGGCCGACAACGGCGCGGGCCTGAGCCGAGAGGCGCGCATCACGGCCTCCGGCCTGGGCCGCATGCTGCAGCAGGCCTGGGCCTCGCCCGTGATGCCGGAGTTCGTGGCCTCCATGCCCATCGTCGGCGTCGATGGCACGCTGCGCCGCAGCCTCAGCCGCGTCCAGGGCATGGCGCACCTGAAGACCGGCACGCTGCGCGATGCCTCGGCCCTGGCCGGCTATGTGGATGGCGCCAGCGGCCGCCGATACGTGCTGGTGGCCATGGCCAACCACGCCAATGCGGCCGCCGCGCGCGCGGCCTGGGATGCGCTGGTGGACTGGACGGCGCACGACCGCTGATACGCCGCCTGCGCTCCTGTTCCAGGGCCTGCTTTTGCAGGCCCTTTCCGTTGTGTTTCCGCCTCCTGCCCGGCAAGGGCCTTGTCCTGCCTGCGGGCGCCAGACCGGTATTTATCGTCTATTCGCCCGCGTGCGAAATGCCCGGTCGGCCCGCGATTCCTATCGGTACTTGCCCGGTGTCGCCAAGGTGCGACTGTCGCTACGATGGCAATCACCAAAAAAAGCACGGTCGTGCTATTCACAACACTTCACGGAGATCACACCTTGGCAAATCGTTATCGAATCCTCGCGGCCTCCCTGGCCACGGCCGGCCTGCTGGCCGCTTGCGGTGGCGGCAGCGGCGCCGACACCACCCCCCGTGCCAAGATCACCTCCGTCAAGGTGATGGGCGACAGCCTCTCCGACAGCGGCACCTTCGGCTACAAGTTCACCGTGCAGAACGCCACGCTGACAGGCGCCGGCTCCAACCAGGTCTGGGCCGAGCGCGTGGCGGGCCTGTACAACATCTCCCTGTGCCCGCGCTTCAACGGCACGGCCTTCACGCCCAACACCTCGTGCAACAACTACGCCGTGGGCGGCGGCCGCATCAACTACACCAGCGCGCCCACGGCGCCCATCTCCATCACGCAGCAGATCCTGCTGGCCGGCGCGGCTGGCTTCACGGCCGATGACCTGGCCGTGATCGACGGCGGCGCCAATGACGCGGCCGACGTGATCGGCGCCTTCCTGGCCGCTTCCAGGGACCAGGGCGCCAACTTCAAGGCGCTGCTGTCCACCAAGATCGACGCGGCCACGCTGGGTGCGCTGCTGCAGCAGGGCCAGGCCGGCATGGCCCAGGCCGGCGGCCTGTACATGCAGAACCTGGCCAAGGGCTATGTGTCCACCATCCAGGCGAATGTGCTGGGCAAGGGCGCCACGCGCGTGGCCATCCTCAACGTGCCGGCCATCACGCTGACGCCGCGCTTCCAGCTGGTACTGCAATCGGTGGCCCAGCAGCAGGGCTCGGCCGCCGCCGCCCAGCTGGAGACCGTGTTCGACGGCTGGGTCAAGGCCTTCAACCAGCAGGTTGCCAACGGCTTCGCGGGCGAGAGCCGCGTGGCCATCATCGATTTCTACAGCGAGTTCCGCCAGCAGATGGCCGACCCCGCCCAGTACGCCTACACCAACGTGAAAAAGGCGGCCTGCCCTGCCACCGGCGTGGGCGCCGACGGCCTGCCCACCTACAGCTTCCCGACCTGCACCGAGGCCGCGCTGTCCGCCTCCATTCCCGTGGGCGAGACCAGCGCCAACTGGTGGAAGAGCTATGCCTTTGCCGACAGCTTCCACCCCACGCCCTATGGCCATCAGCAGATGAGCCAGCTGGCCTCCCGCACCCTGGCCCGTGCCGGCTGGCTGTGATCGCAGTCATGCAGCACGAGGAGACACATCCATGAAGACATTCCTGCGCATCACCGCCGCCGTGGCCATGGCCACGGCCTGCATGGCCGCCACCGCCCAGTCCGCCGGCACCTGGAGCGTGCGCCTGGGCGCCACGCGCATCGATCCCCAGACCAGCAGCGGCTGGCTGAGCACACCCAGCTTCCCCGACACCCGCGTGGACGTGAAGGCCAACAGCCAGCTCACGGGCGGCGTGACCTACATGGTCACCAACAACTGGGCCATCGACGTGCCCATGGGCCTGCCGTTCAAGCATGACTTCGTGGGCAATGGCGCCATCTCCGGCACGGGCAAGCTGGGCCGCACCAAGGTGCTGCCCGCCACCGTGTTCGCGCAGTACCGCTTCGGCGAGGCCAACTCCGCCTTCCGCCCCTACCTGGGCCTGGGCGTGACCTATGCCAAGTTCTTCGGCGAGCGCACCACGGCCTCCCTCAACGGCCTGACCGGCGGCACGCTGGCCAACCCGACCACGGCCTCGGTGGACAGCAAATGGGGCCTGACGCCCCAGATCGGCTTCGTCTACAACTTCAACGAGCGCTGGTTCCTGGACGTGGCCTACTACAAGAGCTTCCTGAAGACCACGGCGCACCTGTCCTCGGGCCAGAGCGTGTCGCTCAAGCTCAATCCGAACGTCTACGCCATCGGCATCGGATACCGCTTCTGACAGGTCGCAGTCCCCAAAGAAAAACCAGCCCGCGGGCTGGTTTTTTCATGGAGGGGGACTGCGCCTACTTGGCCGTGGGCATCACGAATTCCGCACCCTTGGGCGTGCTCTCGGGCCAGCGCTGCATGATGCTCTTTTGGCGGGTATAGAAGCGCACGCCTTCCTCGCCATAGGCGTGCATGTCGCCGAACAGGCTGCGCTTCCAGCCGCCGAAGCCGTGCCAGGCCATGGGAACGGGAATCGGCACGTTGATGCCGACCATGCCGACCTCGATGCGGCGGCCGAACTCGCGCGCCACATTGCCGTCGCGCGTGAAGCAGGCCACGCCGTTGCCGAACTCATGGTCGTTGACCAGCTGCACGGCCTCGGCGAAGTCCTTGGCGCGCACCACGGCCAGCACGGGGCCGAAGATCTCTTCCTTGTAGATGCGCATGTCGGGCGTGACATGGTCGAACAGCGTGCCGCCCAGCCAGAAGCCGCCCGAGGTGTCCGTGCCTGTGGAGGAGCCGGCCGCCTTGCCGTCGAAGCCCCGGCCATCGACCAGCAGCTGCGCGCCTTCCTTGACGCCCAGGTCGATGTAGCCGCTGATGCGCTCGTGCGCGGCGCGGGTCACGATGGGGCCCATTTCCGCGGCCAGGTCCTCGCCGTCCAGCACCTTCAGCGCCTTGGTGCGCTCGATCAGGCGCGGCAGCAGCTGGTCGGCCACGTCGCCCACGAGCACGGCCACGCTGATGGCCATGCAGCGCTCGCCGGCCGAGCCGTAGCCGGCGCCGATCAGTGCGTCCACGGCCTGCTCGATATCGGCATCGGGCATGACCACCATGTGGTTCTTGGCGCCGCCCAGGGCCTGCACGCGCTTGCCGTGGCGCGCGCCCGTCTCGTAGATGTAGTTGGCAATCGGCGTGGAGCCCACGAAGCTCACGGCCTTCACGTCGGGATGCTCGATCAGCGCGTCCACCGCCTCCTTGTCGCCCTGCACCACGTTGAACACGCCGTCAGGCAAGCCCGCCTGCTTGAGCAGGTCGGCGATCAGCAGCGACGGTGTGGGATCGATGGGACTGGGCTTGAGCACGAAGGTATTGCCCGCCGCAATGGCCACCGGGAACATCCACATCGGCACCATCACCGGGAAATTGAAGGGCGTGATGCCCGTGACCACGCCCAGGGGCTGGCGCAGCGTCCAGTTGTCGATGCCGGTGGAGACCTGGTCGGTGAAATCGCCCTTGAGCAGCTGCGGAATGCCGCAGGCGAATTCCACGATGTCGATGCCGCGGCTGACTTCGCCCTGCGCATCGGTGAAGACCTTGCCGTGCTCGGCCGTGATCGCATGGGCCAGCTCGTCCTTGTGCTGGTTGAGCAACTCCAGGAAGCGCAGCAGCACGCGTGCACGGCGGATGGGCGGCGTATCGGCCCACTTCGGGAAGGCCGCCTTGGCCGCCGCCACGGCGGCATCGACATCGGCGCGCGAGGCCAGGGCCACGCGGCCCGTGACCTGGCCGGTGGCCGGGTTGGTCACGTCCTGCCCGCGGTCGCTGGCACCTGCCGTGCGCTGGCCGTTGACGTAGTGGACGATGGAAGCGAAGGAGGTGTTTGCGGTGTTCATGCCAGGCAGTCTAGAAGTGCGCTTTCTGCCTGCCTAGGCGCTGCGCTTGAATTGATTGTTCAATTTGCTGAACAATCCATGCATGGCAAATGAAAAACCCGATGCCAAGGCCGAGGCCTTGTGGAGCCACCTGCACTGGCTGGTCGTGCTGGAGCAGCAGGGCAGCTTCACCTCGGCCGCCGCGCGCCTGGGCGTGAGCAAGGCGGCCATGAGCCAGCGCGTGGCCGAACTGGAGCGTGCAGCCGGCATCGCCCTGGTCACCCGCACCACGCGCAGCGTGCGCCTGACCGAAGCGGGCCAGCGCCTGGTGGACGACACGCGCGGTGCCTTCGAGCACATTGCCCACAGCTTCTCCGGCGTGCGCGACCTGGCTGCCGCACCGCGCGGCCTGCTGCGCGTGACGGCGCCGCTGGCCTTTTCGCGCCAGCAACTCATGCCGCGCCTGCCGGCCTTCCTGCGCGCCCATCCGCAGATCCGGCTGGAGCTGGACCTATCGGACCAGATACGCTCGCTGGCGCTGGAAGGGTTTGATCTGGCCATACGCCACGTCACGGCGCCGCCCGAAACCCATGTGGCCTGGGCGCTGGCGCCCACGCGCTCGCTGCTCGTGGCCAGCGCGGACTACCTGGCCGCGCACGGCACCCCGTCCACGCCGCAGGACCTGGCCGCGCACCACTGCCTGCACTATCCACGCACCCAGGGTGCCCCGGCCTGGAGCTTCGTTCCCCGCGACGCCGGCGTGGACGGCGTGCGCGTCGTCGTTCCCGTGACCGGCGGCTTTGCCGCCAACAACAGCGAAATCCTGCGCGACGCGGCACTGGCCGGCCTGGGCATCGCCCTGGTTCCGGACTTCAGCGCGCAATCGGGCCTGGCATCCGGCCACCTGAGCGAAGTCCTGCCCGGCTGGCGGCCCGTCGACGCCTTCGGCGAACAGCTGTTCGCCATCCGCCCCTACGCCAGCCACGTCCCGCGCGCGGTGGCGGTGTTCGTGGACTTTCTGCGGGAGTCGTTTGCGGCAGGGTTCATCCGCTGAGGGCGAGCCCTCAGGCCTTGATCCCCAGCTTGTCCACCAATTGCTTGAACACCGCGTTGTCGCGGTCGATCACGGCCTTGAATTCGGGCTGGTCCAGGTAGCCCTCGCCCATGTTCTGCTTGGCCATGGTTTCGCGCAGGACGGGGTCCTTGAGGGTCAGGGCCATGGCCTTGCGCAGGGTCTGGACCACGGCGTCGGGCGTGTTGCGGGGCACGGCCAGGCCGCGCCAGCCGCCGATGAGCAGGTCGATGCCGCGCTCCTTGAGCGTGGGCACGGCTTCCCAGCCGGCCTGTATGCGCTGCTCGGCCATGATGGCCAGCGGGCGGATCTTGCCGGCCGCCACATAGGTGGCCACCTCCACGGGCGTGACGGCCACGGCCTCGATGTGGCCGCCCAGCAGGTCGAGCACGGCGGGGTTGGCGCCGCGGTAGGGCGCGTGGTTGAACTTCACGCCCGCCTTGTCCTGCAGCGCGGCGGCGGCCAGGTGGCCCAGCGAGCCCGGGCCGGCATTGCCGATGCGCACCGCTGCCTCGTCCTTGCGCGCGGCGGCGATCAGTTCCTCGATGCTGCGATAGGGCGAGTCGGCACGCACGGCGATGGTGGCGGGGTCGGCGTTCAGGCGGGCCACGGGCAGCAGGGCGTCGGAGCTGATCTTGGTCAGCCCCATGTGCGGGATCATGGTCAGCTCGACGGTGATGATGCCGATCTTGTAGCCGTCCGGCCGGGCATTGGCCAGTTCGGTCCAGCCCACGGCGCCGCTGGCGCCTGCGCGGTTGAGCACGATCAGGTCCTGCGGCAGGTGCTTGCGCGCCACCTCGGCCAGCGCGCGTGCCAGCACGTCGGTGCCGCCGCCTGCAGCGAAGGGCACGATGAGTTCGATGGGGCGCTGGGGCCAGGCGCCGGCAGGCGCTTGTGCCACGGCGGGCAGGACGGGCGCTGCGGCCAGGGCGCCGAGTGAGCGGATGAAATGGCGGCGGGATGCGGTGGTCATGTTGTCTCCGGAATCTGTTCTAAGTGTCTTTTGTCGCTGCTGCGCTTCAATCCATTTTGATTTGGGCCGCCTTGATCACGCCGCTCCACAGCGCCTGTTCCGAGCGCACGAAGCCTGCGAACTGCTGCGGCGTCATCTCCATGGGCTGTATGCCGATCTCTTCGAGCTTGGCACGCGTCTCGGGGTGGCGCAGGGCGGTGGCCAGGCTCTTGTTCAGGCGCTCGGTGAGCGCAGGGCTCAGGTGGGCGGGGCCGACAAAGCCCTGCCAGGCATAGGCTTCGAAGCCGGGCACGCCGGCCTCGGCCATGGTGGGTATGTCGGGCAGGATGGGCAGGCGCTGAGGCGTGGCCACGGCCAGCACGCGCAGCTTGCCCGCGCGGATGGCCGAGATGCTGGGCGGCAGGTCCACGAACATGGACTGGATCTGGCCGGCCATGAGGTCCTGCAGCGCCGGGGCCGAGCCCTTGTAGGCCACGTGCAGGATCTGGGTGCCCGTGCGCTGCTTGAACAGCTCCAGCGCCACGTGCAGCGGCGAGCCCGGCCCCGACGAGGCCGAGGAGATGCCGCCCGGCTCCTTGCGCGCCATGGCCAGGAATTCCTGCACGTTCTTCGCGGGGAAGGACGGATGCACGGCCAGCACCAGCGGCATGCGGCCCAGGCCGCCGATGTAGCTGAAGTCCTTGCCCGCGTCATAGCTCAGGCGCGCATACATGGCGGGGTTGAAGGCCAGCGTGCCCGAGTCGGCCGTGCCCAGCGTGTAGCCATCGGCCGGGGCGCGTGCGATCAGCGTGGCGCCGATGATGCTGGCCGCGCCGGGACGGTTGTCCACCACCACGGGCTGGCCCAGGTCCTTGCCCATCTGCACGGCCAGCTGGCGAGCGATCACGTCGGTGGTGCCGCCCGGTGCATAGGGCACCACCCATTTGACGGGCTGGGTGGGCCAGGCTGGCGCACCCTGGGAGGAGGGGGCTGGGGTGGATTGCGCCTGGGCGGTGCCCATGCCCAGCGTCAGCAGGGCGCAGGAAAGCCAGGCCTGGCGGTGCAGGACCATTGGGTTGAACAGCATTTTTTGTCTCCGGTGGTTTTTATGGGGATCTGTTGCGCCGTGTGTCAGCGCGGCCGCAGCATCCATTCGTGCGCGGGATCGTTGCGAAAGGCCCAGCGCCGCTCGGGCCCGGCCATGGTGTTGAGGTAGTAGAGGTCGTAGCCGTGCGGGGCCACGCAGGGGTGGTAGCCGCGCGGCACCATCACGGTGTCGCGGTGCTCCACGGCCATGGCTTCGTCGATGCTGCGGTCATCGGTGTAGACGCGCTGGAAGGCAAAGCCCTGGCTGGGGTTGAGCAGGTGGAAGTAGGTTTCCTCCAGCACGGTCTCGGCGTCCGGCGCGGCGGGGTCGGCGCTGTCGTGCTTGTGCGGCGGATAGCTGGACGAGTTGCCCGCCGGCGTGATGACCTCGACCACCAGCAGGGACTCGGCCGCCTCGGTCTCGGGCAGGATGTCGCAGACATGGCGCGTGTTGCTGCCCTGGCCGCGCACGCTGCGGCGCATGCTTTCGGGCGCGATCACGCGCGTGGCATGGCGGCCCGTGGCGGGTGCGGCGCTCAAGGCAACGTCGGCTGGGCTGCGCGCCGTGATGCGCAGGCTTTGGCCGGGCGGCACGTACACGGCCGTAGGCGCACTCTCCTCGAACACGCTGGCGCGGCTGCCCAGGGCGCTGAACGCCTGGCTGCCGACCTGCACATCCACCTGGCCGGTGAGCACGGTGATGCAGTATTCAAGCGGTCCCGTGGACAACTCCTCCTGCTCGCCTGCCTGCAGCCTCAGGGCCTTGAAGTGGATGTGCTTCCAGCCCGCACTGGCCGGCGTGATGTCGGTGACGATGCGGCCGGGCGCGGCCTTGACGAGCAGGCTCATGCTGCAGCTCCTTCGGTGATGTCCTGGGAGGTTTCCACGCGGCTGGCATCCCAGCCGGCGATCAGCGCACGGAAGTTGGCGGCGACGGCATCGCGCAGGCCGGCATCGTCCAGCTCGTTGCGCAGCCACTGCAGCGCGGGTCCGGCCCAGACGCTGCGGCCGATCATGAAACCCTTGACCACGGGCGCCCGCGCCTGGGCAAAGCCCTGCACCAGTTGCTCCACGGGCTGGGACAGGCCCAGGATCACGGCGCCCCGGCACCAGGGGTCGCGTTCGTTCACCAGGGCGTCCAGCGCCTCCCAGTTCTCGCGCGCCATGGTGCCGACCTTCCACCATTCGGGCCTGAGGCCGAGGTCGTAGAAGTGGCGTATGGCGCGCAGCACGGCCTCGCCCCGGTCGTCGGGCGCCAGCGTGTCCTTTGGCGGGATCACTTCCAGCAGCAGCTCATGGCCGCTGGCGCGCGTGGCGGTCCAGACCTGCTGCAGCCAGACATCCTGCTCGGCGCGCAGTGCGGGCGTGTCGTCGGGGTGGTAGAAGACCAGGCATTTGACGGTATGGCTTTGCGGCCAGTGCAGCAGCTCGGAGGCCAGCGAGTTCGTGCCGTCGAAGCGCAGCGGGCGCGAGCCCGGCCGCTCTATGGGCCGGCCGATCCACCAGCCGCGTCCCGTGGCGTCGTGCAGCGCGGCCTCGCCCAGGTCGTGCCGGCCGTCGATCAGCACGCCCATGCGGCCCGCATTGCCCGGGTCGCGCTCGACCTGGGCGACCACCTCGTTGATCAGCCGCTTGAGCGGGCGCAGCCGCGCGGGCGCTGCGCCGGCCTCGCGCGCCAGATCGTCGAACTGGCTGCGGTGGTCATAGGCCAGCACGCACAGCGCGGGCCACTGCGGCCGCGCGCGGCTGACGCGGTGCAGGTGGGACAGCTCGGGGTCCTGGTCGGGACGCGGATGGCGGTGGCCCGAGAACCAGTGCGCCAGCTCGGCCTGCGTGGGCATGGCCGGCGCGCAGCCATGGCGCGAGACCACGATGGCGCCGCAGGCGTTGGCAATCGCCGCAGATGCCTCCAGGCTCTTGCCGCGCAGCAGCCCCGACAGAAGGCCGGAGGCAAAGGCATCGCCCGCGCCCAGCACATTGAGCACTTCCACGCGTTCGCCCGGCACCGTGGGCGCCTGGTCGATGACATCGGGCACCGCGCCTTCGATCAGCGAGCAGCCCAGCGGCCCGCGCTTGACCACGAAGACGGCGCGGCTGCATTCGCGCACGCGGCGCAGGCTGGCGATCAGGTCACCCTCCACGCCGCCGGCGATCAGCCATTCCTCTTCGGTGCCGATGATGAGTTCGAACGGGCCCAGCTCGGCCTGCAGCCTGCGGCTGACCTCGGCGCTGGCGACATAGCGTGTCTCGCCGTCGCCCCGTCCGGTCAGGCCCCACAGCACGGGCCGGTAGTCGATGTCCAGTACGCGCACCAGTCCGTGGCGGCCCGCGATCTCCAGCGCCCTGCGGCTGGCGGCCAGCACGCCGGGCGCGCTCAGGTGGGTGCCCGTGATGGCCAGGCAGCGGCAGCGGGCCAGGAATTCCTCGCTGATGGCTGCGGCGTCCAGCGCCATGTCGGCGCAGTCCTCGCGGGCGAACAGCAGGGGGAAGGTCTCCTGGTCCTTGATGCCCAGCAGCACCATGCCGGTCAGGCGCCGGGCATCGACCTGCACCTGGCTGGTGTCGCAGCCCTCGCGCTGCAGCGTCTCGACCAGGAAGCGGCCGTTGTGCTCATTGCCCACGCGCGAAATCATGGCCGAGCGCAGCCCCAGGCGCGCCGTGCCGAAAGCCATGTTGCCGGAGGAGCCGCCCAGGTACTTGGCAAAGCTGCTGGCCTCTTCCAGGCTGCAGCCTGTCTGCTGCGCGTACAGGTCCACGGCCAGACGGCCCAGGCAGGCCACGTCCAGCGGACGGTCGGAGGGAAAGTTCAGCATGCTCATGGTCATAGGCCCGTGCGTTGCGAGGGGCCCGGGGCGTGCGGGCCTCCCCATAATCGTTGCGTTCGTGCGATCATAGATCGAAATAGAAAATATTTTCCACAAATATGAAAAATAGAAAAACACCAGCTGATGCGGGCGCCACTGCGGCCTGCGGCCCTTACGCCGACCGCGCTGCCTTCCTGGACGTGCTGCGCCAGGGCTTCGAGGCGCTGAGCCGCCAGCTCAAGGCCATAGGCCGGCATGTGGAGATGCAGGGCGACCGCCTGGCCTTCGACGGCATCCAGGCCACGGCCGAACAGTGCGGTGTGCAGCCTTCTGCCGTGGTGCGCTTTGCCAAGCATTTCGGGTTCTCGGGGTACTCGGAACTGCAGGCGCTGTTCCGCGCCGATGCGGCGCGCCAGCTCTCGGCCCAGCATGACTACCAGGACCGCATCCGGGGCCTGATCGCCTCGGGCAACGAACCGCGCAGCGGCGCGCGCCTGGCGCACGAGGTCATCGAAGGCAGCATCGAAAGCCTGCAGGCCCTGCAGCGCGGCCTACCGCCCGAGCAGTTCGAGGCGGCGGTGGACCTCATGCTGGATGCCCCCTCGCTGTGGCTGGCCGCCTCGCGCCGGGCCTTCCCCGTGGGCGCCTACCTGGCCTATGCGCTGCAGCACACTGAAAAGCCCGTGCACTGGCTGCACGGCCTGGGCGCCATGCAAAAGGGCGAGCTGCGCGCGCTGTCGCCCGGCGACGTGATGCTGGCCGTCTCCTTCGAGCCCTATGCGCCCGAAACGCTGGAGGTGGTGGACGCGGCCCTGGCACGCGGCGCGCGCCTGCTGGCGCTGACCGACAGCCAGCTCAGCCCCCTGGCATCCCGCGCCACCGTCACCCTGCTGGCCCAGGACGCAGCCACCTTCGGCTTTCGCTCCCTGACCAGCACGCTGACCCTGGCGCAGTCGCTGTTCCTGGCGCTGGCCTACCGGATGGAGCTGGCGTACGAGCCGTCCCGCAAGCCTTAGAAGAGGGTGCTGGTGTCAGCCGGCCGCCGCCGCGCGCAGCAGCCGGTCGCGCACGCCTTCCCAGTCCGGCGTGTCGGGCGGGGTCTCGATCCAGATCAGCTGGGCGCCGATCTCATCGAAGTCGCGCAGGGCGCCGAACAGCTCGCGCGCGGTGGCGGCGGCGTCGGCGGGCATGGCGCGCAGCGTGACGGCGCGCGAGGCGGTGCGCAGCGGTGCGCGGTGGTAGACGGCCAGGTTCCTGGCGTCGGCGCCCAGCACGTCCAGCCCGGCCTGCAGCTGCCTTGCATCCATGAGCCGGACCTTGGCGTTGGGCGCGTAGTGGGCCAGCAGCGTGCCGGAGGCGCGTGGCGTGTTCTCCAGCAGCTCGTCCTTGGACAGGGGGCGCTGGCCGCAGGCGCGCTCGATATCGTCGCGCGTGATGGCGCCGGGGCGCAGCAGCACGGGCACGCCGCGCGTGCAGTCCACGATGGTCGATTCAATCCCCACTTCGCAGGCGCCGCCGTCCAGCACCAGCAGCGTGTCGCCGAACTCGTCGGCCACATGGGCCGCCGTGGTGGGGCTGACGCGGCCGAACTTGTTGGCGCTGGGCGCCGACACGCCCCAGACGGGCGGCTGCAACTGCTGGCAGGCGGCCAGCACGGCATGGGCGACGGGGTGGGAGGGGCAGCGCAGGCCCACGCTGTCCTGGCCGCCGGTCGAGGCCCGGGCGGCCTGGGGCAGGCGCGGCAGGATGAGGGTCAGCGGGCCGGGCCAGAAGGCGTCGATCAGCTGCTGCGCGAACAGCGGCACTTCACGTGCGTAGCGCGTGATGGCGCCGCTGTCGGCCACATGCACGATGAGCGGATGGTTGGGCGGCCGGCCCTTGGCAGTGAAGATCTGCGCGACGGCCGCGTCGTTGTCGGCATCGGCCGCCAGGCCGTAGACGGTTTCCGTGGGCAGGCCCAGCAGTTCGCCGCGCTGCAGCGCCTGTGCGGCGGCCTGGACAGAGGCCGCCAGCGTTCCATCAAGAATCATCGCGCGGGCCTTCAGAACGGCTCTATACCCAGGATGGCAGCGGCCTGCAGGGCGGTGGAGCGCACGGCCTCGGGCGTGGGGCCGGTGACGTTCAGGTGGCCCATCTTGCGGCCGCGCTTGGCGTCGTGCTTGCCGTACAGGTGCAGGTGGCAGCCGGGCAGGGCCAGGACCTGGTCCCAGGCCGGCGCCTGGGCCTGTTCGCCGTCCTTGAACCACAGGTCGCCCAGCAGGTTCAGCATGATGGACGGGCTGTGCTGGCGCGGCTGCGTCAGCGGCAGGCCGGTCATGCAGCGCACCTGCAGCTCGAACTGCGAGACATCGCAGGCGTTCTGGCTGTAGTGGCCGCTGTTGTGCGGGCGCGGCGCGATCTCGTTGACCACGAGCATGCCGTCCTGCAGCACGAAGAATTCGACGCAGAGCACGCCCACGTAGTCCAGGCCGTCGGCCACGGAACGTGCGGCGGCCAGCGCCTGCTCGACCTGTGCCTGGGGCAGGTTGCCTTCGTAGACCTCGGTGACGGAGAGGATACCCTCGCGGTGCAGGTTGCGCTGCACGGGCAGGTTGACCATGGAGCCGTCACGGCCGCGCGCCACGATGACCGAGCATTCATGGGCCAGCGGCAGCATTTTTTCCAGCACGCAGGCCACGCGGCCCAGTTGCTCCCAGGCGGTGGCCAGCTCGGCGGCGTTCTTCACGCGCACCTGGCCCTTGCCGTCGTAGCCCATGCGCGCGGTCTTGAGGATGCCGGGCAGCAGGCTGGCGTGCACGGCCGCCAGCTGGGCCGGCGTCTCGATCACCGCGTAGGGCGCGCAGGGCACGCCGCAGCGCACGAAGTGGGCCTTCTCCTGGGCGCGGTCCTGGGCAATGGCCACGGAGGAGCCGGCCGGCGAGACCGGCCGCTGGGCGGCCAGCAGGTTCAGCGCCGCGGCGGGCACGTTCTCGAATTCGGTGGTGACGGCGGCCGACAGGCGCGCCAGCTCGGCCAGGCCCTGCGGGTCCTCGTAGCCGGTGCGTATGTGGTGGTGGCTGACCAGGCCCGCGGGGCTGGTCGGGTCGGCGTCGAGCACGGCCGTGAAATAGCCCATGGCCTGGGCCGACTGCACGAACATGCGGCCGAGCTGGCCGCCGCCCAGAACGCCCAGGGTCGCGCCGGGCAGGATCACTTCAGCGGCGCTCATGCGGCCACCGAGGGAAGCGTCATGGCACGCGCGGCGGCGGTCTGCTCGGCGCGGAAGGCTTCGAGCTTCGCCCGCAGGGCCGGGTCCTCATTGGCCAGCAGGGCCACGGCGAACAGTGCCGCATTGGCCGCGCCGGCCGCGCCGATGGCAAAGGTGGCCACGGGCACGCCCTTGGGCATCTGCACGATGGAGTGCAGCGAGTCCACGCCCTGCAGGTGGCGGCTGGCCACCGGCACGCCGAGCACGGGCACCACGGTCTTGGCGGCGATCATGCCGGGCAGGTGGGCGGCGCCGCCGGCGCCCGCGATGATGGCCTTCAGGCCCCGGCCTGCGGCGGCCTCGGCATAGGCGAACATGTCGTCGGGCATGCGGTGGGCCGAGACGACCTGGGCTTCATGGGCGATGCCAAATTGCTGAAGAATGGCAACTGCGTGCTGCATGGTCTCCCAGTCGCTGCTGGAGCCCATGACCACACCGATCTGGATGGAGTTCATGTCGTGAGGGCGCCTGCGGCCCGGCCTAGTGGAACCCGCGATTTTACTTTTTTAGTCCGGATCGGCCCGCATCCCCCTGCAAATCACCGCACAGCCGTGTGCTGCTCGCGCGCAAAACCCAGCACACGCTGGCGAAACACATGGGCCAGCCAGGCCAGGGCCATCGCCACCTGCACGGCCAGCGACAGCCACATGCCGCTGGTGACGGGCTTGGTCAGGCCGGCTGCCAGCGGCTGGGCCAGCATGGCGGCATCGGCCCCGGCAAGGCCAAAGGCCAGCAGCGGCAGCACGATGTTGACCAGCAGCCAGGTGACGGCGAACGCGGCCAGCGGCGACTTGATGCGCCCGGCCAGCAGGGAAAAGCCCGTGGCCAGCGCGGCATCACGCAGCAACTGCGCCGTTGCCAGTGCCGCCAACTGGGCTGTACCGGGCAGGATGGGCTGGCCGCCTGCGGGCCACAGCAGCCACAGCGCACAGGCCAGCACGGCCAGCAGCCAGCTCACGGGCCACAGCGGCAGGGCCTCAAGCGCGCCACGCCAGCGCCCCTGCAACACGCACCATTGCACCTGGCGCCAGCTGCGCAGGCCTTCGTCCATGCCGTGCAGGCAGACATAGGCCGTGCCCGCCAGCGCCAGCCCCGTGGTCCATGCGAAGAAGGAGGCCGGGCCGGGGCCCTGCAACTGCATTGCATCGAGGTGCATGCCGCCAAAGGCCAGGCCCGCCACGCACAGGCCCAGCGGCCAGGCCCAGGGCAGGGTGCGCACATCCAGCCGCGTGCACAGCAGCCGCCACAGGGCCAGCAGGCCCAGCCCCAGCGCGATGGCGCCGAACAGGTAGATGGCGCCGCGCCCGTGCAGCGGCACGGACCACCACAGCACAGGGCGGCCTTCCTCGCGGCCCAGCTGCTCGGTCAACCGGCCCAGGATGGGGCCGGGCAGCACCATCACGAACAGCAGCGGCACCAGCACGAAGCGGATGCGGCGCGCAGGCTGCTCCTTTGGACCCCAGCCCATGAGCACGGAGTGCATGCTCCAGGCCTGCAGGGCCAGGCCCCACAGCGCGGCCTGCAGCACGGCGTGCACGCCCCAGGCCAGCCCGCCCGGCTGGCCCGCCGAGGTGGCCAGCACGGCCAGCGCGCACCACAGCATGTACAGCCAGGCCGGCAGCGGGGCGCCCAGCAGCTTGCCCCAGGCCATTTGCCAGGGCGTGAGGGCCGACAGGCGCTGCCAGTCCCAGGTGTGCTGGCGCGCTTCCTCGTTGAGGCCGCGTCCGGCCAGCACGCTGCCCAGGCCGGCCGCGGCGATCCACATGCCGACCAGGGCGGCGATCAGCAGCGTGTGCAGGCGGCGGTCGGGCTGGACCAGGGCCATTGGCGTGGCCAGCAGCAAGGCGGTGAGCAGCAGGCTCCAGCCCAGCTGGGACGGCCGCCAGTTGAGCCAGAGCTGGCGCTGGAATTCGGGGTTGTGCGTCATGGCTGCTCCGCAGGGGTGGGGGTTGCTGCGTTCTGCAGGCCGCGCGCATAGCGGTCCTGCAGGCGCTCGCGCACCGGGGCCAGGCTGGCCACGGGCAGGCCGGTACCGACCAGGCGGGCCAGCAGATCGGCGCGCTCGCGCGGCAGGGTGGGCAGCCACAGCTGCAGGTGCACCAGGCCCTGGTCATCGGGCGGCGGCACAGGGGTGTCGGGAAGGACCAGATGCAGCTGCCGTGCCAGCGACCCGGCCGAGGCACCCGGGGGCGGTGCCAGCTCCAGCGCGTACAGTGCCAGCGGCGCATCGCCGCCGGCGGCAGGTGCCTTGATGCCGCCGTGCAGGGCCTCGTGGCTTTCCACGCGGCCGCCGCGCAGGCTCAGGATGTGGGTGCAGTACTCGTCCAGTTCGCTGAGGATGTGGCTGGAGACGATCAGGGTCATGCCCTGGGCCTGCAGCGCACGCATCAGCCGGGACAGGCTGGCGCGTGCCTCGGGGTCCAGGCCGCTGGCCGGCTCGTCCAGCAGCAGCACGCGCGGCTGGTGGACGATGGCCTGGCCGATGGCCACGCGCTGGCGCTGGCCGCGAGACAGCTCGGTGGGCAGGCGCTCCAGCAGATCGGCCAGGCCCAGCTGCCCGGCCACGTGCGCCACGCGCTGCGGTGCCTCGGACGGGAGCACGCCCATGGACAGGGCCGCGTACTGCAGGCAGCGCCGCACGCTCAGGCGGTCATAGAGGCCGAAGAAATCCGACAGATAGCCCAGGTGCCGGTGCACTTCGCGGGGCTGCTCCTGCACGGCAATGCCATGCACCTGGACCTGGCCCGACAGCGGCTGGTCCAGCCCGGCGATGCAGCGCATCAGCGTGGATTTGCCGGCGCCGTTGGGCCCTACCAGGGCCGTGACGGTGCCTGCGGCGATATGGACGCTGACGCCATCGAGCGCGCGGTGGCCTGGGTACTCGAACACCAGCTGCGAAACCTTGATCAAGGCGAGCCCTCCCTCATTGCGTTGATGGCAGGCCGCAATGGCGGCACAGCGCGCCAATATAGCCCAGCGCTGCTGCGCCGCGCCCTCGGCCGGGCGGCTTGAAATGCGCGCAGCCTGCTCCCATCTGGGGTGGCTGCCGCCCATGGCGTTCACGCCCTGGGCCCTGGAATTGCTGGAGAATCACACGGTCCGCATCGGAGGCATTCGGCCGCCGAACTCCGAACCGCCACAGTCTGCGCGCCCTGGCCGCGCGCCTTGCCACAGGGTCTGATCACATGATTGATGTCACCATTGAGAATTTCGAAGCCGAAGTCGTCGCCGCCTCCATGCAGGTGCCGGTGCTCGTCGACTTCTGGGCGCCCTGGTGCGGCCCGTGCAAGACGCTGGGCCCCATCCTGGAAAAGCTCGAAGTGGCCTACGAGGGCCGCTTCAAGCTGGTCAAGATCGACTCCGACCAGGAGCAGCAGTTGGCCGGCATGTTCGGCATCCGCTCCATCCCGACCTGCATCCTGATGATGGGCGGCCGGCCCGTGGACGGCTTCATGGGCGCCCAGCCCGAAGGCAAGCTGCGCGAGTTCCTGGACAAGCACCTGCCCTCCGAAGGCGAGCTGGCGGCCGAGGCCGAAGCTGACGAGGCCCACCAGCTGCTGGAAGCCGGCGACACGCAGGCCGCCCTGCAAAAGCTGGCCGATGCGCTGGCCGCCGACCCGGCCAACGACGATGCGCGCTTCGACTACGTGCGCCTGCTGATCGCCACGGGCGGCTACGAAGAGGCCGGCGCCCTGCTGACCGAGCCGCTCAAGCGCATTCCCCAGCCCACGCGCTTCGAGGCGCTCAACCAATGGCTGCAGTGCATGCTCTTCGTGCACAACGACGATCGCGGCAACTGGGAGTTTGCCCAGTTCGATGCCGTCATCGCACAGAACAAGCGCGACTTCGACACCCGCTTCGGCAAGGCTCAGGCCCTGGCCGCCGAAGGCCAGTGGGCATCCAGCATGGACGAGCTGCTGGAAATCATCATGCGCGACAAGGAATGGAACGGCCAGGCCGCGCGCAAGCTCTATGTGGGCATCCTGGAGCTGCTCACACCCCCGAAGCCCAAGAAGCAGGACGCCATCCCCGGCAAGAGCAGCGGCGGCATCGAGCTGCTGGGCAAGGGCGCGGCCGAGCAGGACGAGGCCACGCAGCTGGTCAACGGCTACCGCCGCAAGCTCAGCATGGCGCTGAACTGAGTCCGGCCGCGCGCCGGTGAAGAGACGGGAGCCTTGCGGCTCCCTTTTTTCATGGCGAGGGCTCAGGGTGCAACCGGCTCCTCGGCCGCAGGGCGCCACTTGAACTTCACGCGTGCGGCCGACGAACTGGGGCTGACCCCGGCGGCGGTCAGCCACCAGATCAAGGAGATGGAGGAACAGCTGGGCCTCGTCCTCTTCACGCGCAACAGCCGCAGCATGCAGCTCACGCCCGCAGGCAGCGTGCTGCTGGAGGCCACGGCCGAGGCGCTGGGCCTGCTGCGGCGCGCCACCGCCCGGGCGCGCCAGCTGGCCCGGGGCGAGACGCGGCTGCGCCTGTCGCTGGGCGCGCGCTTTGCCACGCAGTGGCTGCTGCCCCGGCTACCGCGCTTTCGCGCCGCGCATCCGCAGATCGAACTGAGCTTCGACATCAGCGACGAGGTGCGCGACTTCGACGCCGATGACATTGATGCCGCCATCCGCTTCGGCACCGGCCGTGATCCGCACACCCTGGCGGTGCGCCTGTTCGACGCCAGGGTCATCCCCGTCTGCAGCCCGGCCCTGCTGCAGTCCGGCCCGCCGCTGGCCAGCCCCGCCGACCTGCTGGGCCACACGCTGTGCCACGTGGACTGCATGGTGGACGGCCAGGTCTGGCCGAACTGGCCGATGTGGATGGCGGCGGCCGGCGTGGAGGGCCTGGACGCAGGCCGCTGCATCGCATTCACCGACTCCAGCCATGTCGTGCAGGCCGTGCTGGACGGCGGCGCCGTGGGCCTGGTCGAGCAGGACCTGGTGGCCGAAGACCTGGCCCGTGGCCGCCTGGTGCGCCTGTTCGACATCGCCGTGGGCCTGGGCCCGGCCTATGCCTACCACCTGCTCTACCCCCGGCGCAGCCAGGGCCAGCCGGCCATCGAGGCGCTGCGTGCGTGGGTGCTGCAGGAGGCCGGGCTGTAGCGCCTACTTTCGTACGGGATCGGCAAATCGCATCAACCCGCGCACCACGGCCTGCACGGCCGGGTCTTGCTGCGAGGCGCTGCGGCAGGCCAGGCCCAGCGGGCGTGTCAGGGCGGGACTCAGCCCGCGCTGCTGAAGGGTGCGGCTGACGGCGTCCATGGGCTCCTCGCGTGGCAGGACGGTGGGACCGTGGCCTGCGGCGACCAGGGCGCGTATGCCTTCGGGATAACTCATCTCCATGCGCGGCTGGGGCAGCAGGCCGGCCTGGGCAAACCATTGCGACAGCAGGCGGTGCATCTGGGTGCCGGCGGCAAAGCCTATCCAGGGCTGGGCGTTGAGCCATTCGGGCGTGATCTGGTCGGGCAGCGGCATCTGCGGCGGCGCGAACAGCTCCATGGGGTCGTTGCGCCAGGCCAGCACCTCGAGCCCCGCAGCCACGGGCTGGGGCAGGCCGACCAGGGCCAGGTCCAGGCTGCCGGCCGCCAGGCGCTGCATGGCCTGGGCCGAGCTCACGACTTCCAGGCGCAGCTCCACGCTCGGTGCGTGCTCGGCCAGCCATTGCAGCAGTTCGGGCAGCAGCAGGGGGCTGACGCCGGCCGAGGCGCCTATGCGCACGCTGGCGCCAAAGCCCTCGGCACGCTTGCGCACCTGGCGCAGCAGGGATTCGCTGTCTGCCAGCAGGCTGCGTCCGCCTTCGGCCAGCAGTTCGCCCGCAGGCGTCAGCTGCGCCTGGCGCTTGCCGCGCACCAGCAGCGGTGTGTCCAGGCGCGCTTCCAGCTCCTGGATGTGCAGGCTGACGGCAGGCGGCGACAGGTGCAGGGCCTGGGCGGCGGCGGCCAGGGTACCCAGGTCGGCCACGGCCACCAGGGTCTGGAGCTGGTCGAGGTTCAGGCGTCGCATCAGGTTTCCTGAAGATAAGGTTCCGAAGATTCGACTTTATCTAACCTGGGTGCGAATCCATCATCCCGTCCCGTATCAGGAACGAGGCCATGGAATGGAATTGAGCAACGCGGTGCTGGCTGCGGCCCTGGGGGCCGCGCTGATGAATGCGGGATGGAACAGCGCCATCAAGCTGGGCGGCGACAAGATGGTCGCCATGGCGCTGACCACGGGGCTGGCCAGCCTGTGGTCGCTGCTGGTGCTGCCCTGGCTGGACTGGCGTGCGGCGGCGCTGTGGGATGCATCGGTGTGGTGGTGGCTGGCGGCTTCGGTGGCCGTGCACACCGTCTACCACTTCGTGCTGCCGCGCGCCTACCAGCATGGCGAGTTCGGCGTGGTCTACCCGGTGGCACGCGGCAGTGCGCCGCTGTTCGTGACGCTGGGCGCGGCGCTGCTGGCCGGTGAGTGGCCGGGCGCGACCGGGCTGGCCGGCGTGCTGTGCCTGTCGCTGGGCGTGCTGGCGCTGTCGTTGCGCAGCGGCGCGGCCAGCGGTTATGGCGGCAGCGGCTATGCGCTGGCCACGGGCGCCATGATTGCCTGCTACACGGTCATCGACGGGCTGGGTGCGCGCGCATCCGGTTCCGCGCTGCTCTATGCGGCCCTGCTCACGCTGGGCGATGGCCTGGCCACGGTGCTGATCGTTGCCTGGCGGCGCGGTCCTTCCGTGCTGCGCGCCGATGCACGCACCTGGCGCCTGTGCGCCCTGGCCGCCGCCATGCAGCTGAGCGCCAGCTGGATGGCGACCTGGGCGCTGTCGCAGGCGCCCATGGGGCTTGTGTCTGCACTGCGTGAAAGCAGCGTGCTGTTTGCAGGCTGGATTGCCGCCTGGCTGATGCGCGAGCGCCTGGGCCGCGTGCGCATGCTGGCCTCGGCCCTGGTGTTCGGCGGCATCGTGCTGGTGCGCTGGGGCGGTTGATCCGCCCGGCGCCAACGGCGGCTGCGTGCTCAGCCGTGGCTGATGCGCGTGCCCAGCAGGGACAGGAACTGTGCGATCCAGGCCGGATGGGCCGGCCAGGCGGGGGCGCTGACCAGGTTGCCTTCGGTGTGCGCCTGGTCCACGCCGATGTCGGCGTAGGTGCCGCCGGCCAGTTCGACCTCGGCACGGCAGGCCGGGTAGGCCGAGCAGGTGCGGCCCTTGAGCACGCCGGCGCCGGCCAGCAGCTGGGCGCCATGGCAGACGGCGGCCACGGGCTTGTTGTTGTCGAAGAAGTGGCGCACGGCGGCGCGCACGGCATCGTAGTTGCGCAGGTATTCAGGGCCGCGTCCGCCGGGGATCACCAGGGCGTCGTACTGCTCGGGCTTGATGTCGGTGAAGCTGGCGTTGAGCGTGAAGTTGTGGCCGGGCTTTTCACTGTAGGTCTGGGCGCCCTCGAAATCATGGATGGCCGTCTTGATGTGGTCCCCCGCCTTCCTGTCGGGGCAGACCGCGTGCACCGTGTGTCCCACGGCCTGCAGGGCCTGGAACGGGACCATGGTTTCGTAGTCCTCGCAGTAGTCTCCGCAGATCATCAGAATCTTCTTGCCGGCCATGTGCTTGCTCCTTCGAAAAAAGTCAGAGGGAACAAGCATTGTGGCAGTGTCGGTGACGCCGGCGTGACCGGCTGCAGAAACGGGCCCGCGCAATGAAAAAGAGAGCCGAAGCTCTCTTTTGCAGGGGCAGGCAGGTTGCAGCTCAGGCCGTCAGGCGCTGCAGCGCTTCGCGGTACTTGGCGGCCGTCTTCTCGGTCACCTCCTGGGGCAGGCGGGGCGCCGGGGCGCTCTTGTCCCAGGGCTTGCCGTTGACCTGGGCCTGCTCCAGCCAGTCGCGCACGAACTGCTTGTCGTAGCTGGGCGGGTTCTCGCCCTTGGCCAGCGCCTGGGCATAGCCTTCCACGGGCCAGTAGCGCGAGCTGTCGGGCGTGAGCACCTCGTCCATCAGCACCAGTTCGCCGTTTTCGTCCAGGCCGAATTCGAACTTGGTGTCGGCAATGATCATGCCCTTTTCGAGGGCGATGGCGGCGGCTTCCTTGTAGATGCGGATGGCTGTATCGCGGATCTGGGAGGCCAGCTTCTCGCCGACCATCTCCACCGTGCGCTCGTAGGTGATGTTCTCGTCATGGTCGCCCATCTCGGCCTTGGCGGCCGGCGTGTAGATGGGCTCGGGCAGCTTGGCGGCGTTGGTCAGGCCTTCGGGCAGGGGAACGCCGCAGACCGAGCGCGATTCCTGGTATTCCTTCCAGCCGCTGCCGGCCAGGTAGCCGCGCACCACGGCCTCGATCAGCACGGGCTTGAGGCGCTTGACCAGCATGGAGCGGCCCGTGACCTGGGGCACTTCGGCGGGCGTGACCACGGATTCGGGCGCTTCGCCGGTCAGGTGGTTGGGGCAGATGTGGCCGAGTTTGTCGAACCAGAACAGCGCCATCTGCGTCAGCAGCTCGCCCTTGCCGGGGATGGGCTCGCCCATGATCACGTCAAAGGCCGAGAGGCGGTCCGAGGCCACCATCAGGATGCGGTCATCGCCCACGGCATAGTTGTCGCGCACCTTGCCGCGCGCGAGCAGCGGCAGCGAGGCAATGTTGGAAGTGTGCAGGGCGGAGGGACGGGACTGGGTGGTCATGTGAGGCAAGGGGCAATCTGGCAAAGAGGCTGCAGGGGCCGGAGGGCTGCAAGCGGCACGCGCAGGAGCGCGATTCTACCCAACGGCGCCTCACGGTGACGGACGGCCTGTGGCCACCCCCACCCCAGGGGCGCAGCCTGGCAAACCCGCCGATTGTGCGCCCAATCGCATGGCGCGCAAAACCCGCCTCCAAGGCCCTGCACCGTCCTGCGCTATCGGCTTGCGGCGTTGCTTTTGACCCGACCCGGGCGCATAGTGGATTCGCAAGCAAACGAATGCGCATTCCGGCCTGCAAGCACCTGTCCCGGCGGATCGTCCCCCGGTGGACCGGGCTGTTTCCATCCAGAGCAAGGAGTGTTTAGATATGAATCTGACGATTAGTGGGCATCACCTGGAGGTCACTCCCTCGCTGCGCAGTTACGTCATGGCCAAGCTCGAACGCATTCTTCGACACTTTGACCAGGTGGTGGATGTCAAGGTCTTGCTGACCGTTCATAACCAGAAGGAGAAGGAAAAGCGCCAACGTGCCGGTTGCACGCTGCGCGTCAAGGGCCAGGATCTCTTTGTCGAAACCTCTCACTTCGACCTTTATGCCGCCGTCGACGCGCTGGCTGACAAGCTGGACCGCCTCGTGGTGCGCTACAAGACCCGCCAGCAGGGCAGCCGCTACGGCACGGCCAAGCGGCTCGATGATGCTGGACTGACCCTGGCGTCAGTCGGGTGACAGGTAAGGCGCCGGCCCTGTGCGGGCGCTTACAATACCTGCGTTTTTGTGGCTGATGTGCCACGCACGACCACCGCCCTTCGGGGCGGTTTTTGATGGGGGTCAGGGTTTCCCCACGGTTTCCGGCACTGCGGTGCATAATTGTTTCCCGAACCATGAACCGTCTTGCCTCCATCCTGCCCGCCGCTCAAGTGCTCGTGAGCGTCGACGTCACCAGCAAAAAGCGCGCTTTCGAAGAAGCAGGTCTGCTATTCGAGAGCCTGCATGGCCTGTCCCGCGCACTCATCACCGACAGCCTCTTCGCGCGTGAACGCCTGGGCTCGACGGGGCTGGGCCATGGCGTGGCCATTCCCCACGGTCGCATCAAGGGGCTGACCGCTCCGATGGCAGCCGTGTTCCAGCTGGACCATCCCATTGGCTTCGATGCGCCCGATGAGCAGCCCGTAGGCCTGCTGATCTTTTTGCTGGTGCCCGAAGCGGCGACGCAAAAGCATCTGGAAATCCTTTCTGAAATCGCCGAACTGCTCAGCGACAGTCAGCTGCGCGAGCGGCTGAAGTCCTGCGGCGATGCGGCCCGGCTGCATGGAATGATTGCCGGCTGGCAGTCTTCCGCCGCCCCGCTGGTCTAGACTTTCGTCTTCCCCTTTTCACGGGCCTTGCCATGAGACCCAGTGCCATCAGCGCCGACGTCCTTTTCGAGGAGTTCCGCTCCAGCCTGCGCTGGGAGTGGGTGGCGGGCCTGGGGGCCTCGGAGCGCCGCTTCGACGAGATGGCCGTGCGCTCGGCGCGCTCGGGCGCCGATCTCGTCGGCTACCTGAACTACATCCATCCCTACCGGCTGCAGGTGCTGGGCGAGCGTGAGATCGCCTATCTGACCAACGCCACGCCGCAGGACTGCCAGCGCCGCGTGGCACGCATCGTCACGCTGGAGCCGCCCGTGCTGGTGCTGGCCGATGGCCAGACGGCGCCCGAGGCGCTGCTGTCCATGTGCGAGCGCGCCCACATTCCCATGTTCGCCACGCGCGAGCAGTCGGCCTTCGTGATCGATGTGCTGCGTGCCTACCTGGCCAAGCATTTCGCCGACCGCACGACCATGCATGGCGTGTTCATGGACATCCTGGGCATGGGCGTGCTGATCACGGGCGAGTCGGGCCTGGGCAAGAGCGAGCTGGGGCTGGAGCTGGTGACGCGCGGCAACGGCCTGGTGGCCGACGATGCCGTGGACCTGTACCGCATCAACCAGACCACGATCGAAGGCAAGTGCCCCGAGCTGCTGCAGAACCTGCTGGAGGTGCGCGGCATCGGCCTGCTCGATATCCGCGCCATCTTTGGCGAGACGGCCGTGCGCCGCAAGATGCGTCTCAAGCTCATCGTGCACCTGGTGCGCAAGGAAACCATGGAGCGCGAATACGAGCGGCTGCCAGCCGAGCCGCTGACGCAGGACGTGCTCGGCGTGCCCGTGCGCAAGGTGGTGATCCAGGTGGTGGCGGGCCGCAACATCGCCGTGCTGGTGGAGGCGGCCGTGCGCAATGCCATCTTGCAGCTGCGCGGCATCGACACCTACCAGGAATTCGTGCAGCGCCACCGCCGCGCCATGGAACGCGGCGACACCTTCTAGCGGTCTGCGCCGTCGTGGCGTCCGGCGGCCTGTTGCCGGCGGCCTGTTGCCTGGCCCCCACTGTTTTCCCCGGGATTGTTTGCGGACCGTGCGCCCATGTTTGCGCGCGGTGCGTTGTCGTTGTTTTCTCAAATAAGAATAATTCTCATTTTCTATAATTCGGGCAGATGCCGTATCCGGCCTGTGTCCCGACGGGCTGCGGGCCTGGATGCGGCGCATTTTCTTCCGCCTTGAAAGCCCTCCCGGATGTCCTCTCGTTCCCGCACCGGCCTGCCGCGCGCAGGCGCTGTCAGCCCCTTCGCCCCCGTTTCACCGTTCCACGGCCTGGGCACCATCGCCCGTGTCTGCGCCATGGTTGCCGCTGCCGCTTTGCCCGCCGCCTCCTGGGCGGCCGACGCCGAACTGGGCGAGATCACGGTGCGCAGCACCACCGATCCCCAGGCACTGCCCACCGTGGCGCCGGGCGGCCAGGTGGCCAAGGGCGCGGGCCTGGGCGTGCTGGGCCAGCGCGATGTGATGGATACGCCGTTCAACATCACCTCCTACACGGCCGAAGGCATTGCCGACCAGCACGCGACCACGCTGATGTCGGTGCTGGAAAACGACCCCTCCGTGCGCTTCACCACCAACACCGGCCACGCCTACGAGAACTTCACCATCCGCGGCCTGGGTGTGAATGCCTCGGAACTGGGCTTCAACGGCCTGTACGGCCTGGCGCCCGATGGCCATGTGCCCACCGAGATGATCGAGCGCGTGGAAGTGCTCAAGGGCCCGGGTGCGCTGCTGAGCGGCATGACGCCGGGCGGCGCCGTGGGCGGCACCATCAACCTGGTGACCAAGCGTCCGCTGGCCCGGGACCTCACGCGCGTGACCACCATGTTCAGCAGCTCCTCGCAGCTGGGCCTGCAGGCCGATGTGTCGCGCCGCTTCGGCCCGGAACGCCGCCTGGGCATACGCATCAACGGCAGCACCTCGGGCGGCGATACCGAGATCGACGGCCAGAACCGCCGCCATGGCCTGGGCGCACTGGCGCTCGACTACCAGGGCGACGGTTTCACGCTGGGCCTGGATGCCTACAGCTACCGCTCCAACATCCGCGACGGCAGCCCGATGATGGTCAGCATGCAGAACCTCAAGCAGGTGATTGCAGCGCCCGACGCCAAGACCAATCTCTTCCCGGGCATACGTGCCCAGCAGCAAAGCGATGCGCTGATGCTGCGCGGCTCGGTGGACCTGGGGGCGGACTGGACGCTGTTCGGCTCGGTGGGCAGCGGCAAGCATTCCTATGACGGCATGCTCAACGGCACGCGCGTGGTGCTGCGCGCCCAGGGCGACGGCTCGGCCGTGGGCCAGACCTACAACCAGTACGGCTACACCGACAGCATGGCGGCCGAGTTCGGCGTGCGCGGGCGCCTGCGCACGGGCAGCGTGAACCATCTGCTGGTCGCCTCCGTGAACTGGATGAACCAAAAGGGTGGCCGCGCGGCCGTGGCCACCAGCGCCAGCTACATCACCAACATCTACGACCCTGCGCCCATCACGCTGGCCGGCCCCTACGGCGCCATCAAGCAGGAGCGCGACGACGTGCTCAGCAGCCTGGCCCTGGCCGACACGCTGAGCTGGGGTGGCGACACCGTACAGCTCACCGTGGGCGCGCGCCTGCAGCGCGTGAACCAGAAGATGGCGCGCTATGACGAACATGCCATCTCGCCCGCGCTGGGCCTGGTGGTCAAGCCCTGGGGCGATGCGGTCTCGCTGTACGCCAACCATGTGCAGGGCCTGAGCGCGGGCTCCATCGTCGGCGCCACCTACGCCAATGCCGGCGAAGTGTTCGCGCCCTACAAGACCAAGCAGTTCGAGATCGGCGCCAAGTGGCGCACGGGTGATTTCACGCAGACGGTCTCGCTGTTTCAGATCGAGCGGCCTTCGTCCGTGGTGGAGACCGCGACCAACCGCCTGCTGATGGATGGCGAGCAGCGCAACCGGGGCCTGGAGTGGAATGTGTTCGGCGAGCCGCTGCGCGGCACGCGCGTGCTGGGCGGCCTGGCCTATACGCAGGCCATCCAGAGCAAGACCCAGGGCGGCGCGCGCGACGGCTACGGCGTCTACGGCGTGCCGCGCTGGACGGCCAACCTGGGCGGCGAGTGGGATGTGCCCGCGCTGCCGGGCGCCACGCTCACCGGCCGCCTGATCTACACGGGCGCGCAATGGGTGAATTCGGCCAACACGCTGAAGATGCCCAGCTGGACCCGCGTGGACGTGGGCGCGCGCTATGCCACCCGCATCGCGGCCAAACCCGTCACCTTCCGCGCCACGGTGGAGAACCTGTTCGACAAGTCCTACTGGGCCGGCAGTTTCAATGACAACTTCGCCACCACGGGCGGCCCGCGCACGGTGCGTGTCTCGGCCACGGTGGACTTCTGACGCCATGGCGCAAGCTGCACGACAAGGCCTGTGCCTGGCCACCTCGCTGCTGTGCCTGCTGGGCGCAGCCGTCCATGCCGCTGAAGACATGACGGCAACCGCATCGCGGCAGGCCCTGGCCGCACGGCCGGGCACGCTGGCGCCAGGCCAGGCGGCCACAGGGGTCCTGGCTGCCGGTGGGCGCGAGTTCTGGCGCGTCGATCTGCCTGCCGGCCATGTGGTCCAGGGTGAATTCGAGGGGCAGGGCGTGGCCCTGGACCTGGAGGATGCCCAGGGCCGGCACCTGCGCCGCCTGGCTAGGCCTGATGGCGGCGCCCAGTCGCTGATGTGGGTCACGGAGGGAGCCGGACGGCAGCGGCTGGTGGCCAGGCGTGTGGCCCTGGCTGACCCCCGTTCCGGCGGTGAGGCGCAAGAAGCGGGGCGCTTCGCGCTGCGGCTGACCTCCAGCCTGGCGCCTGCCGGCAACAAGGCCTCGGCCACCTCCGAGCCTCCGGCACTGCAAAGCCCGCGGCTGCGGGCTCTGGCGCAGGCAATCCAGCGCGGCGCGGGTGCTGGTGTGGCTGCCGACGCCTTCTGGCGGCGCGTGCAGGAGGAAGGAACACCCATGGTCGAGCCCCTGTCCGAGGGGCACTCCCTGGTCACCTTCCTGTGGCGCGGCCGGCCGCGTGCGGGCATGCAGGGCGTGCGCCTGTTCGGCAGCCCGGCCGGCAACCATGATCCGCTGCAGCATCTGCCCGGCAGCGATGTCTGGTGGGCCAGCTTCCGCATGGCGGACAACGCCAGGCTCAGCTACCGGCTGGCGCCCGATGTGCCGCTGATCGAAGGCTCGGCCATGGAGCAGCGCCGCGCTCTGCTGGCCACGGCGCAGCGCGATCCGCTCAATCCCAAGACCTTCCCGCAGCCGCCCGAGGGCGGCTTCATCGATGTCTTCCAGGGCGCCTCCGTGCTGGAGCTGCCCAAGGCGCCGCCCCAGCCCTGGTGGGCGCCGCGCGCGGGCGTGGCGCAAGGACAACTGGTGCAGCACCGCCTGTCCAGTCGCGTGCTGGGCAACAGCCGCGATGTCTGGACCTACCTTCCCGCAGGCGGGCGGGCGCCCGAGGCGCTGCTGGTGCTGTTCGACGGCAATGCCTATGCAAAGCAGGTGTCCACGCCCACCCTCATCGACAACCTCATGGCCGACGGCCTGATCCCGCCCACGGCCGTGGTCCTGGTGGACAACGCCAGCCCGCAGGCACGCGGTAGGGAATTGCCGCCCAACACCGCCTTCGCGCGCTTTCTGGATGAGGAGCTGATGCCCTGGGTGGGGGAGCAGGGCCTGGGCCAGCCTGCGGCGCGCACGGTGATCGGCGGCTCCAGCTTCGGCGGCCTGGCCTCGGCCTATGCGGGCCTGGTCAATGCGCGCTGGTTCGGCAATGTGCTGAGCATGTCGGGATCGTTCTGGTGGTCGCCGGCCGGCGAGGTGCCGGGCTGGGTGCAGCGCCGCTATGCCCAGGAGCCGCGCCAGCCCGTGCGTTTCTATCTGGATGCAGGCCGCTACGAGCGTGCACGCGGCGGGCAGGACGGCATCTTGGAAACCAACCGCCACCTGGCCGACGTGCTGCGCGCCAAGGGCTACGAGGTCACGCAGGCCGAGCATGAAACCAGCCATGACTACCTGCAATGGCAGGGATCGCTGGCCTGCGGCCTGGTGGCCCTGCTCAACCCCGGGCGCTTTGCCCAGGGCCTGCCGGCCTGCGAGCGCACGCCGGACAGCACGCCCGCACTTCCCTGAGGCCGCCAAGGCCAATGTTTGAACTTCCTGGCGATACAGCAATCATTGAAAGAATGAACACCTTGAATGCAAATCATTCCCGGCGCCACATCCTGGCGACGATGGGCCAGGGCGCGGGCATGCTGGTCACGCTGCCTCTGGCACTGTCCATGGCCCATGCGCAGACGGCAGCGGTCGGCAAGACCGTGACCGTGCCGCACGCCAAGGGCGAGGTCCAGGTGCCCTTCAAGCCCGTGCGCGTGCTGGTGTTCGAGCTGGCGGCGCTGGACACGCTGCAGGCGCTGGGCGGCGAGGTGCGTGGCGTGCCCGAGTTCAAGATGCCGCCGCTGCTGGCCCGCTATGCCGATGCGAAATACCCACGCATCGGCAGCCTGTTCGAGCCCGACTACGAGGCCGTCAAGGCGCTGTCGCCCGACCTCATCATCGTGGGCGGCCGCTCCGAGGCCAAGTACAAGGAGCTGTCGCGCTTCGCCCCCGTGCTGGACCTGAGCGTCAGCGACCAGCACCAGATGGCCGATATCTACCGCAACATCCGCACGCTGGGCGCCGTCTACGGCCTGCAGGACAAGGCCGAGGCCGAGGTCCGGGCCGTGGAGCAGGCCATCGCCGCGCTGCATGGCAAGGCGCAGAACGCGGGCAAGGGGCTGGTGCTGCTGACCTCGGGCGGCAAGCTCAGCGCCTACGGTCCGGGCTCGCGCTTCGGCATGCTGCACGATGTGTTTGGCGTGAAACCGGCCATCGACAACCTGACGGTGGCGCGCCATGGGCAGGTGGTCTCCTTCGAGTTCCTGCTCAAGACCAATCCCGACTGGCTGTTCGTCATCGACCGCGACGTGGCCATCGGCCAGGATGGCAAGACCGCCCAGCAACTGCTGGACAACCCGCTGGTGCGCGCCACCAAGGCCTGGCGCGGCAAGCAGGTGGTCTATCTGAACGCAGCCAACTGGTACACCCTGTCCAACGCCGGGCCGGGCGCGCTGAAGGCCAATATCCAGCAACTGTCGGATGCCTTTGCCCGCACATGACGCCAAAGCGTTGAGCCCGCCTGTCGCCACCGCGCACGCCGTGCCCATGTCACGCCCCTCTCGCCAGGCCCTTGCCTGGCTTTTCGCGCTGGGCCTGCTGCTGGCGCTGTCGCTGGCCAGCCTGATGGTGGGCGCGGGCGACATGCACTGGAGCGTGCTGTGGTCGCGCAGCGAGGACGACCTGGCCAGCCAGGTGCTGGTCTACAGCCGCGTGCCGCGCACCCTGGCCCTGTTGCTGGCCGGCGCATCCATGGCGGTCTGCGGACTGCTCATGCAGATGCTGGCACGCAACCACTTCGTGGAGCCTTCCACCGTGGGCACGGTGGAGTCGGCCAGCCTGGGCATGCTGGCTGCGTTCCTCTGGGTGCCGCACTGGCCGGTGATGGCCAAGATGGGAATTTCGGCCGTGGCGGCGCTGCTGGGCACGGCGCTGTTCCTGGCCGTGCTCTCGCGCATCCGGCTGCGCTCGTCGTGGATGGTGCCCCTGGTCGGCCTGGTGCTGGCCGGCGTGCTGGAGGCTGCGGGCAGCTTCGTGGCGCTGCAGTTCGACATGATGCAGGCGCTCAAGTCCTGGTCCAACGGCGACTTCTCCCTGGTGGTGCAGGGGCGGTACGAGTTGCTGTGGCTGTCGCTGGGCGTCACGGCCCTTGCCTGCCTGGCGGCCGACCGCTTCACCGTCGCCGGCCTGGGCGAGAGCTTTGCCACCAATCTGGGCCTGAACTACCGGCGCCTGGTCTGGCAGGGGCTGGTGGTGGTAGCCGTGGCCACTTCCGCCGTGGTGGTCACGGCCGGTAGCCTGCCCTTCGTGGGCTTGATCGTGCCCAACGTGGTGCGCCTGGTCCTGGGTGACAACGTCCGCCGCAGCGTGCTGTGGGTGGCGCTGATCGGCGCGGGCCTGACTCTGCTGTGCGATCTGGTCGGGCGGCTGCTGATCGCGCCCTATGAAATCCCCGTGGGCACCGTGCTGGGCGTGCTGGGCAGTGCCCTGTTCCTGGCGCTCATCCTGCGCCGCCGCAAGGACCGTGCATGAGCAGCCTGCCGCAATCCGTTGCTTCCGACGATCCGGCTGCGCGCAGTTGGGGCCGGGGCCGACGCCTGGCGCTGCTGGGAGGGCTGGCGCTGCTGTGCCTGCTGGCCTTCATGACCGTGGGCGTCAGGACCGACTGGGCCTTCGTGCTGGAGCACCGGGGCGCCAAGGTGCTGACCATGGCCCTGGTGGCCTGCGCCATCGGCCTGTCCACCGTGGTGTTCCAGACCGTGTCGCACAACACCATCCTCACGCCTTCGGTGATGGGGCTGGATGCGCTGTACCTGTTCGTGCAGGCGGCCATGGTGCTGATGCTGGGCGCGGCAGGCGTGTCCGCCATGGGCGAGGTCGGGCGCTACGCGCTCAACATCGTGCTGATGGTGGGCTTCAGCGTGCTGCTGATGCGCTGGCTGTTCGTAGGCCATGCCAGCAGCCTGCACCTGATGCTGCTGGTGGGCATGGTGGGCGGCATCTTCTTTCGCAGCCTGGCCGGGCTGGCCATGCGCGTGCTCGATCCCAATGAGTTCACGGCGCTGCAGGACCGCATGTTCGCCAACTTCAACGCGGTGAACCTGCAACTGCTGGTGCCGTCGCTGCTGCTGATCGCGCTGGGCAGCGCCTGGATCTGGCGCCAGCGCCACGTGCTGGACGTGATCTCGCTCGGGCGCGATGCCGCCATCGGCCTGGGCCTGGACTACGATGGCCGCGTGCTGCGGCTGCTGGCCGTGGTGGCCTGCATGGTGGCCGTGTCCACGGCCCTGGTCGGGCCTGTCATCTTCTTCGGTCTGCTGGTCAGCAACATGGCGTATCACGCCATGGGCACGCGCCGCCATGCCTGGGTGCTGCCTGCGGCCGTGCTCTGGGGCGGCGTGCTGCTCATGGGCGGCCAGGTGCTGCTGGAGCAGCTTTTTCAATTCAATACCGTGCTGAGCATCGTGGTGGAGTTCCTGGGTGGAATCGTCTTCATCGTGCTGCTCATGCGCAAGGGGACCCAATGATCGAGGTGCGTGATCTGCTCAAGCGCCATGGCGGCACGACCGTGCTGCAGGAGCTCAACTTCAACGTGCCCGAGCGGGCGCTGACGGCCATCATCGGCCCCAACGGGGCCGGCAAATCCACGCTGCTGTCCCTGGTCAGCCGCCTCATGCCGATCACGGAAGGCCAGGTGCTGGTGGCTGGCCGCGACGTGGCCACCACGCCCACCGAGGCGCTGGCGCGCATCATGGCCATCCTGCGCCAGGACAACCAGAGCACGCTGCGCCTGACGGTGCGCGACCTGGTGGGCTTCGGCCGCTTTCCGCACAGCAAGGGCCGGCTGGGCCCCGAGGACGTGCGCCATGTGGACGAGGCGCTGGAGTACCTGCAGCTCACGCCGCTGGCCGAGCGCTTTCTCGACGAGTTGTCAGGCGGCCAGCGCCAGCGCGCCTACATCGCCATGGTGCTGTGCCAGGACACGCCTTTCATCCTGCTGGACGAGCCGCTGAACAACCTGGACATGGCCCATGCCGTCAGCATGATGCGCCTGCTGCGCCGCGCCGTCACCGAACGCGGCAAGACCGTGGTCATGGTGCTGCACGACATCAACTTCGCCTCCTGCTACGCCGACCACATCATCGCGCTCAAGGACGGCCGCCTGGCCGTGGCGGGCACGCCGGCCGAGGTCGTGCAGGACGAGGTCCTCAGCACCCTCTACGGCATCCCCGTCAGCGTGCACGAGGTCAAGGGCCGCAGGCTTTGCCATTACTTTGGCTGAACATGCGGCGTTTCGGGCTTGGCGCTTGAACCTGGCGCGGCCTGAGGCGAGGGACACCAAGCAAGGGCCTAAGCCGGCCGCGCCTGCCAGTATGCCCCCCTCCCCCGCGAAGCGGGTAGAGAGGCGCCGTGCAACGGGGGGAAGCGGCGTAAGCCGCTCAGGGGGTGCTTTTCTTCTTCAACAGCATGGAGTCGCCATAGCTGAAGAAGCGGTACTCCTGCGCGATCGCATGGCGGTACAGCGCCATCACCTGCTCGTAGCCGGCGAAGGCGCTGACCAGCATCATCAGCGTGCTCTTGGGCAGGTGGAAGTTGGTGATCAGCAGATCGACCACCTGGTACTCGAAGCCCGGTGTGATGAAGATGCGCGTATCGCCTGAGAAGTTGCCCGTCTGGGCCCAGGACTCCAGCGTGCGCACCGTGGTCGTGCCCACGGCGATGATGCGGCCGCCGCGCTGGCGGCAGCGTTCCAGCGCGGCCAGGGTGGCCAGCGGGATTTCGTACCACTCGCTGTGCATCTGGTGGTCGGCCAGGTTCTCGGTCTTCACGGGCTGGAAGGTGCCGGCGCCCACGTGCAGCGTGACGCTGGCGCGTTCGATGCCGCGCTCGGCCAGGCGGGCCAGCACGGCGTCGTCGAAGTGCAGGGCGGCCGTGGGTGCGGCCACGGCGCCGGGGCGGGCCGCGAAGACGGTCTGGTAGCGCTCGCTGTCTTCGGCGGCATCGGGGTCGTTGCCGGTTTCCTGGTGGCGCTCGATGTAGGGCGGCAGCGGCAGATGGCCGAAGCGCTCCATCAGCTCATGGGGCGTCTCGCCGCGCGGGCCTTCAAAGCTCAGGTGGAACAGCGGGCCGTTCTCGTCGGGCCAGCGGCCACGCAGCACGGCGTCGAAGCCGCCACCGTTCTTGCCGCCGCACAGGTGGATGCGCGAGCCGGGCAGGGGCTTCTTGCTGACGCGCATGTGGGCCACGACGTCGTTGCCTTCCAGTACGCGCTCGACCAGCAGCTCCAGCCGGCCGCCGCTGGCCTTCTCGCCGAAGATGCGCGCCTTGATCACGCGCGTGTCGTTGAACACCAGCAGGTCGCCGGGCTGCAGCAGATCGGGCAGCTCGTGGAAGATGCGGTCGGCGGGCGGGTTGGCATCGTCGCGGCCGTCGAGCAGGCGCGAGGCACTGCGCTGGGCGGCAGGATGCTGGGCAATCAGCTTCTCGGGAAGCTCGAAGTCGAAATCGCTGAGCGAGAACACACGGGACAGGGAGGACATGCAGTGCTTGAGGGCCGGACATGGCCCGTTCCAAGTTCGTTGAACGGAAGCTGGCAATTGTCGCAAACCCTGGGGTCATCCCCGGAATTGCCGATGGTCACCTGGCCATGGCGGCCTGGGGCTGGCGCTCGAACTCCAGCCACAGCGATTCCAGATCGGGGAAGTCCCAGTCCGCAGGGTCTTCGCGCGCGATGATGCGGTCGTTGCCCTGGCTTTCGGACAGGTCCTCGATCTCCGGCGTGATGCGGCAGGACTGGCGCAGCGAATAGAAAACCTTGACGCGCGGCGCCAGCAGGCTGGCCGGCGAGGCATCGACCACCACCGCCAGACGCTGCGAATGCAGGCGCACCAGCGAGCCCAGCGGGTAGATGCCCACGGTCTGCACGAACTGCTCGAACAGCCGCTTGTCGAAATGGCGCGGACTCCACTCGGCCATGCGACGCAGCGCCTCCGAAGGCGGCCAGCCCTTCTTGTAGGGCCGGTCCGAGGTGATGGCATCGTAGACGTCGCAGATCGCCGTCATGCGCGCCAGCAGGCCGATGTCGCCCTGCTGCAGCCCGTCGGGGTAGCCGCTGCCGTCCACCTTTTCATGGTGGTGCAGGCAGGCATCGATGACCTCGTCGTCCAGGCCCAGCGGGCGCAGCAGCTGCTCGCCGTGGCGTGGATGGGCGCGCATCAGCGCCCATTCGGCGTCGTCCAGCGGGCCGGGCTTGTTGAGCACGGTCACCGGAATGGCGGTCTTGCCCAGATCGTGCATGAGGCCGGCCATGCCGGCCTTGCGCAGGCTGTGGTCGTCCAGGCCCATGCGCTTGGCCAGGGCCACCATCAGCGCGCACACGGCCAGACTGTGCATGTAGGTGTAGTCGTCGGCGGTCTTCAGGCGGGCCAGGCCGATCAGCGCATGGGGATTGCGTGCCACGGAGGCTGTCACATCGTCCACCAGCTGTCCGGCGGCCGAGGCGTCCACGGGCCGGCCCAGCCGCGCATCGCTGAACAGGCGGCTCAGCAATTGCCTGGCCTGGGCGCAGGTCTGGGCCGCGCGGCGCAGCTCGGTGGCGGTGGAGATGGGGGCCGTGCTCTGCTCGGACGCAGGGCGGGCGTTGTCGGGGATCTGGTGGCGAAGCTCGTCCTGCGGGTCGAAGCGCAGGCAGGGCACCTGCACGCCCACGTCCAGGCCTTTGCGCACATCGATCCAGACCTCCTGGATGGAGGTGGCGCGCAGACGCTGGAGATCGGCCTCGGAGCGAAGCAGGAAACGGGTTCGCCAAAAGGGATGCTCCATCCAGGAGCCGCAGAACTCGTGCAGGAACATGCCCAGAGTGACATGCTGGACATTGATACGCTTCAACATGGCATTCGGTGGCGGGGTAACACTACGTAACGTCAGCGTGCATGGTAGCGGCTTCCCCAGAGACCCGGGGCGTCAAGGGTGCTTTGGGCAGGGCCGGCCGGCATGAACGTGGCGTGTTGCCTACACCTGTATATTCATACACTATGCTGCCAGCCAACGCGCATGTTCTGAAACAGGAAAGCCCATGCCCCTGAACGTCTCCTCTGCCTTTCCCGACCTGGGGCGCGACGCCCCTGGTGGCAAGGCCGCGCGCGCCGGCAAGGCAAAGGCTGGCGCAGGCAAGGGCGGCGCCAGGAAGGCCGGCAAGGCCTCGGCCACTTCGGGCGACAAGGCCGCCACGCCTGCACAGTCCGCTGCCAGGCCTGCCGCCAGTCCCGCGCAGAAGGCGCTGCAGAAAATGGGACTGGTGCGCGACATCGACCTGGCGCTGCACCTGCCGCTGCGCTATGAGGACGAGACCCGCATCACCGCGCTGCGCAATGCGCGCGAAGGCGATACGGTGCAGATCGAGGCCACGGTCACCCACAGCGAAGTGCAGCTGCGCCCTCGCCGCATGCTCAAGGTCACGGTGGACGACGGCACGGCCGAATGCGTGCTGACCTTCTTCAGCTTCTACCCTTCGCACCAGAAAACCCTGTCCGTGGGCGCGCGGCTGCGCATACGCGGCGAGGTCAAGGGCGGCTTCTGGGGACGGCAGATGCTGCACCCCGCGTTCCGCGCGGCCGGGGGGGATCTGCCCACGGCGCTCACGCCCGTCTATCCGGTGGCGGCAGGACTGCCCCAGGCCTATATCCGCCGCGCAGCGGCCACGGCGATGCTGCGGGCCGACCTCTCCGATACGCTGCCCGCAGGAGAGCACCCGCCCGTGGCCCATTTCCACGGCAACGGCGGGCTGCCGCCGCTGTTCAGCCTGCGTGACGCGCTGCAGTTCCTGCACCATCCCACGCCCGATGTGGCCCTGGCCACGCTGGAAGACCATTCGCATCCGGCCTGGCAGCGCCTGAAGGCCGAGGAACTGCTGGCCCAGCAACTGTCGCAATACGAGGCCAAGCGCGAGCGCGCGCGGCTCAGGGCGCCCGTGCTGCGCGCATTGCCCATGGACAGCGCCCAGGGACTGGCGCGCCAGTTTCTCGACCAGTTGCCCTTTGGCCTGACCGGCGCCCAGCAGCGCGTGGTGGGCGAGATCCTCGCCGACATGCAGCGCCGCATGCCCATGCACCGGCTGCTGCAGGGCGATGTGGGATCGGGCAAGACGGTGGTGGCGGCGCTGTCGGCCGTGGCCTGCATCGAGGCCGGCTGGCAGTGCGCGCTGATGGCGCCCACCGAAATCCTGGCCGAGCAGCATTTCGGCAAGCTGGTCGGCTGGCTGGAGCCGCTGCTGGCCCCGCTGGGCAAGCGCGTGGCCTGGCTGGCCGGCGCGCAGAAGAAGAAAGAGCGCACCGCCATGCTGGAGCTGGTCCGCAGCGGCGAGGCGGCCCTGGTCGTGGGCACGCACGCCGTCATCCAGGACCAGGTGCAGTTCAAGAACCTGGCGCTGGCCGTCATCGACGAGCAGCACCGCTTCGGCGTGGCCCAGCGGCTGGCGCTGCGCCAGAAACTCGCAGCCTCGGGCATGGAGCCCCATCTGCTGATGATGAGCGCCACCCCGATCCCGCGCACCCTGGCCATGAGCTACTACGCCGACCTGGATGTCTCCACCATCGACGAGCTGCCTCCTGGGCGTACGCCCATCGTCACCAAGCTCATTGCCGACAGCCGCAAGGACGAAGTCATCGAACGCATCGGCGCCCAGGTCGCCCAGGGGCGCCAGGTCTACTGGGTGTGTCCGCTGATCGAGGAAAGCGAGGCGCTGGACCTGTCCAACGCCACGGCCACCCACGCCTACCTCAGCGAGATGCTGCCCGATGTCATGGTCGGCCTGCTGCATTCGCGCATGCCCACGGCCGAGAAGAAGGCGGTGATGGAGCTGTTCTCGGCCGGCGTCATGGGCGTGCTGGTCTCCACCACGGTGATCGAAGTGGGCGTCGATGTGCCCAATGCCTCGCTCATGGTGATCGAGCATGCGGAGCGCTTTGGCCTGTCGCAGCTGCACCAGCTGCGCGGGCGCGTGGGGCGGGGGGCGGCGGCCTCGGCCTGCGTGCTGCTGTATTCGGTGGGAGACAGCGGCCGCCTGGGCGAGACGGCCAAGGACCGGCTGCGTGCCATGGCCGAAACCAACGACGGCTTCGAGATCGCGCGGCGCGACCTGGAGATTCGCGGTCCGGGCGAATTCCTGGGTGCGCGCCAATCAGGCGCTCCCATGCTGCGCTTTGCCGATCTGGAGCAGGACCTGATGCTGCTCGACTGGGCCCGCGAGCTGGCGCCTCGCATGCTCGAGCAGCACCCGCAACTGGCCCAGCGGCATGTGGACCGCTGGTTGGGCGGCAAGGCCGAATTCCTCAAGGCCTGATGGGCCGGCCCCCGCTTGCGGGATGTTTCTGTTACGTATTTTTACGCGCACGGGCGCTGCCTGGTGGCGGCCTGCTCCGCAGGCCTGCAGCCCGCGCCAGGCAAGGTTTGCGTGTGCGTTGTAGCTGTCGGTAGGGAGCGCTTCATGCGGTCCTGGCGGTGACATCTGCGCGCGGCGACGGCATTGAGTATTTGTGACATTTTGGTACATTGAGTCGCAAAAAACAGGGTAGGTCCATCCGGGAGGGGATGGCCTGCCACTCCTCCCCACGCTTCCCCACGGGGAGGACGGCCGTGATCACTCTTGTGTTGTCCCATCTTTCTGAGAATGAGGAGCCGTCCACATGAATGAAGCCGTTCAAGCGAATGAACTCGTCGAGACCTCCTGGCGCATGGGCCTGGTGGCCCTGTCCTATGGCATTGCCGTGCTGGGCTCCTTCGTGGCCCTCACGGCGGCGCAGCGCATTCGCGGGCGCACGGGAATCAGCTGGCTGAATCTGCTGGCGGCCGGCACGGCGCTGGGCGGCATAGGCGTGTGGTCCATGCATTTCACGGGCATGCTGGCGCTGAACCTGGGCATGGGCTCGGGCTACTCCATGGTCGAAACCCTGGTGTCCCTGGTGGCTGCCGTCGCTGCGACCTCGGTGGCGCTGGCCTTTGTCGCGCGGCGGCCCGAAAGCGGGTTGCGCGTGCTGGGCGCCGGCACCCTGCTGGGCCTGGGCGTGGCCTTCATGCATTACCTGGGCATGTACGGCATGCGCTTTCCGGGCTTCATCGTCTGGTCCGTTCCCACCGTGGTGCTGTCCGTGGCCATTGCCGTGGTGGCGGCCAGCGCCGCTCTTTGGCTGTCGTTTCGCACCGGCTCGCTGGGCATGCGGGCGCTGGCGGCTGCCGTGATGGGGGCGGCAGTATGCTCCATGCATTACACGGGCATGGCCGCAGCAGACTTTGTATGCATTTCCGAGACACAGCGGTATGCTCGGCCGCAAGGTTTTGCCGTGATCAGCGCTTTGGACCTTCCCGTCTTTACCGTGATCGTGGCCATAGGCCTGGCAGCATTGATAGGCATGGACCAGCTCATGCAGCAGCGCGACCGGATGCGCCGGCCGCTGCACTAGGTGGATAAATTCAAAAAGCCGGCAGGTCGGGGAGCGCGCAGTGGTCATGCGTGGACGAGGACTGGCACAATCGAAATAGGACAAATCCTAGAGTCTGCACAGGAACTTTTGAGGGGAGCACCCCGGCAACCGGGCCGCAAGGCCTGGTTGCACAAAGGTTTCGGCCCAGGCTCCAGGTCTAAGACCATCGTATTTCCCGAGGTTCCCTCCCAGACACAGCTCGCCAATGACACTTACCGAACTCAAATACATCGTGGCCGTGGCACGTGAAAAGCATTTTGGCCGCGCCGCCGAAGCCTGTTATGTGTCCCAGCCCACGTTGTCCGTGGCGATCAAAAAGCTGGAGGAGGAGCTCGATGTCAAGCTCTTCGAGCGCAGCGCCGGCGAAGTGTCGGTCACGTCGCTGGGAGAGGAGATCATCCGGCAGGCGCAAAGCGTGCTGGAGCAGGCCGCCGAGATCAAGGAAATCGCCAAGCGCGGCAAGGACCCGCTGTCGGGCGTGCTCACGCTGGGCGTGATCTACACCATCGGCCCCTACCTGCTGCCCGATCTGGTGCGCAACTCCATCCTGCGCACGCCACAGATGCCGCTGATGCTGCAGGAGAACTACACCATCAAGCTGCTGGAGATGCTGCGCACGGGCGAGATCGACTGCGCCATCGTCGCCGAGCCCTTCCCCGACACCGGCCTGGCGCTGGCGCCGCTGTATGACGAGCCCTTCATGGCTGCCGTGCCCAGCACCCATGCGCTGGCCCAGAAGGACCATGTCTCCACCAGCGATCTCAAGAACGAGACCATGCTGCTGCTGGGCTCGGGCCACTGCTTCCGCGACCATGTGCTCCAGGTCTGCCCCGAGTTCGCACGCTATGCCAGCAACGCCGAAGGCATTCGCCGCACCTTCGAGGGTTCGTCGCTGGAGACCATCAAGCACATGGTGGCCGCCGGCATGGGCGTGACCCTGGTGCCGCGCCTGTCCGTGCCCGCCGATGCGCTGGAGACCACGGCGCGCCGCCGCAAGACCGACGAGCCGCACATCCGCTACCTGCCCATCCTCGAGGACGACGGCTCGGCACCGCCCACGCGCCGCGTGGTCCTGGCCTGGCGCCGCAGCTTCACGCGCTACGAGGCCATCGCCGCCCTGCGCAACGCGGTCTACGCCTGCGCCTTGCCCGGCGTCAAACGCCTGTCCTGATGACTGCACCGCTGCGCGGGCCGTGCCTCCAGGGCCACCGCGCTTGCGTTATCGTTGCTTTCGGTCTCCGGGCGGTCTGCCCGGGGCATATTCCATCCGTACGAAGTTGAAAGGGATCCCATGGCCAAAAATGCCAGCAAAGACAAGTCCGGTGCAAAGAAGCCAGAGGCCGTGCAGGCCGCCAAGACCGTGCAGGCAGCGACGGCCGATGTCGCACCGGTGTCCGTGCGCTCCAGCGCCATCCACATCGGCATCAGCGACAAGGACCGTGCCGCCATCTCCAAGGGCCTGTCGGCCCTACTGGCCGACACCTACACGCTCTATCTGACAACGCACAACTTCCACTGGAACGTCACGGGCCCGATGTTCAACACACTGCACACCATGTTCATGGGGCAGTACACGGAACTGTGGAACGCCGTTGATCCCATCGCCGAGCGCATCCGCGCCCTGGGCCATTTCGCACCGGGCTCCTATGCCGACTTCGGCAAGCTCACCAGCCTGGCCGACGTGCCCCACGATCCGCCCAAGGCCCTGGAGATGGTGCGCATCCTGGTGGCAGGCCATGAAGCCGTGGCACGCACGGCGCGCAGCCTCTTCCCGCTGGCCGACAAGGCCAGCGACGAGCCCACGGCCGACCTGCTGACCCAGCGCCTGACCGTGCATGAGCAGACCGCCTGGATGCTGCGTGCCCTGCTTGAAGAGTGATGCTGCACATGTCCCAAGCACCTGCCACGGCCCGGGAGTGATGACCGCGCATGCTCCGGACCTGGATTGACGCACACGCCGCCACGAGCGGCCTGTGCCTGGTACTGGCCGCCTTGGGCGGCCTTTTTTTCTACCTGCGCCTGCCCGCCGCCGCGCGGCTGCGCCATGCAGGCCTGCCGATGCCACGCGCCGCATGGCAGGGCCTGGTTGCGGCGGGCCTGCTGGCCGCGCTGGCCCTGGGCGTGATGGTGCGCGACATGCTGGGCCTGGGCCAGCCCGCAGGCTGCGACTCCTGCACCGACTGGCCGGTGCTGGACGATGCCCTGCACCAGTGGCTTGCTGGCCATGCCACCGATGCCTGGGTGCGCCCCGTGGTCGCCTTTACCCAGCTGGGCCATGTGGGCTGGATGGTGTCGCTGTCTGTTGCCGTGCTGGCGCTGCTGCTGTGGCGCCGCGACTGGCTGCATGCGGCCGCCTGGGTGGTGGCCACGGCGGGAGTCGGCCTGTGGATACGCGCCATCAAGACCAGCGTGGGCCGCCCGCGCCCCGTGGGCGGCTGGGTGCCCGAGGGCGGCTTCAGCTTCCCCAGCGGCCACAGCGCCGGCACCTTCGTGCTCTATCTGATGCTGGCCTGGCTGCTGCTGCCGTACCTGCGGCCTGCCTGGCGCTGGTGCGTGGGCCTGGCGGCCCTGGCCGTTGCCCTGGGCGTAGGCGCCAGCCGCGTCGTGCTGCGCGTGCACTATGCCAGCGATGTGCTGGCTGGCTGGCTGCTGGGCCTGGCCTGGATGGCGCTGGTGATCTGTGCCGTGGAGTGGGCGCAAACCCGCGTTGCCGGCAGGCGCTGCTGAGGCGCGCCGCCGAGCCCGCCCGCCCAGCGGCGACAATGCGGGCATTTTCGAATGTGATGCGTGCGATGGTCGGCCCACGGCCGCCATCGGCGCCCAGACGCCATGCCTACCTCCTCCTCTACGCCCATGCCTGCGCCCCGGCGCAGCAAACTGTCGCTCTACCTGGACCTGGTCCGCTTCAACCGGCCGGCCGGCTGGCTGGTCCTGGTCTGGCCCACGCTGGCCGCACTGTGGGTGGCGGCGGGCGGGTTTCCGGGCTGGCATCTGCTGGTGGTCTTCGTGCTGGGCACGGTGCTGATGCGCAGCGCCGGCTGCTGCATCAACGACATCGCCGACCGCGACTTCGACCGCCACGTCAAGCGCACCACGCAGCGCCCCATCACCTCGGGACTGGTCTCGGTGAAGGAGGCCGCGCTGCTGGGCGCGGCCCTGGCCCTGGTTTCGCTGGGCCTGGTGCTGACCACCCGCTGGGAGGCCGTGGCCTGGTCCGTGCCCGCCGTGCTGTTCACCATCCTCTACCCGTTCACCAAGCGCTTCTTCGCCATGCCCCAGGCGTTTCTGGGCATCGCCTTCAATTTCGGCATCGTCATCGCCTTCGCCGCCGTGCAGGGGCAGGTGCCCGCCACGGCCTGGATTCTGTGGTTGGCCAACATGTTCCTGGTGCTGGCCTATGACACCGAATACGCCATGGTGGACCGTGACGACGACCTCAAGATCGGCATGAAGACCTCGGCCATCACCCTGGGCCGCTTCGACGTGGTGGCCGTCATGGGTTTCTTCGTGCTCTGCGGCCTGCTCACGGTCTGGGCGTTGGCGCCCTTCGGCCTGGCCTGGCCTTTCTGGCTGGGCCTGGCCGTGGCTGCGGCCCAGGTGATCTGGCACTTCACCCTGATCCGCCACCGCACGCGCGAAGGCTGCTTCGTGGCATTCAGCAAGAGCCACTGGATCGGTGCCAGCCTGTTCGCGGGCGTGGCGCTGGGGTTTGCGCTGCGCTGAGGGCTCAGCGCTGAAAAAAGAAGGGAGGCCGGTGCCTCCCTTTTGCATGGTGCCTGGGCGCGCTGCGCCGGGCTCAGCGGCCGAACTCTGCGGCCAGCTCCTTGGCCCGTGTTTCCGCCGCCCGCATGGCGGCCACGAAATGCTCGGGCACCTGCTGCGCCTGCAGGTGCGTGATGGCGGCGTGGGTGGTGCCTCCCTTGCTGGTGACGCGCTGGCGCAGCACCTCGGCGCTTTCGCTGGAGCGGGCGGCCAGCTCCGATGCGCCCTGGAAGGTGGCCACGCCCAGGCGGTAGGACTGCTCGGCCGTGAGGCCCATGTCAACGCCAGCCTGTGTCATGGCTTCGAGGAACAGGAAGACATAGGCCGGGCCCGAGCCCGACAGGGCGGTCACGGCGTCCAGGTGCGCTTCCTGGTCGACCCAGACGAACTGGCCCGTGGTGGCCACCACCTGCTCGATGGCGCTCTTGCCCGCGGCATCGACCTGGGCGCGGGCGAACAGGCCCGTCATGCCCTTGCCCACCAGGGCAGGCGTGTTGGGCATGGCGCGCACGATGCGGCCCGTGCCCAGCCACTGGGCGATGGCGTCCGTGGGAATGCCGGCGGCCACGCTCAGGTGCAGGGCCTGGGCGGTGTGCGGCGCCACGGCCTGGGCGGCTTCCTTGAAGGTCTGGGGCTTGACGGCCCAGACCACGATGCCGGCACCGTCCAGCGCGCTGGCGGCGGCCGCGGCATCGGCATGGGCCGTGATGCCGAAGTTCGTGCGCAGCGCGTCGCGTGCAGCCTCGAAGGGTTCGACGACGACGATGCGGTCTGCGGATTGGCCCTGGCCGATCAGTCCGCCGATGATGGCGCTGGCCATGTTGCCGCCACCGATGAAGGCGATGACAGGGGAGGCTGTGGAAACGGTGTTCATGCTGGTGGCGGTGGAGAAGGAAAACGAAGAGTTTAGAGCGTGTTCCCACCGTGCCAGCGCATGTCCACGCCATGACTGGCGGCCAGGTCCAGGGGCTGTGCCGGGGCGCCGGGCCGCTGGCGCAGGGTGAGCGCGCAAGGGCCCTCTCCGCGGGTGGCAAGGCGCTGGCGCAGTGCGTCGCAGGCCGCCAGTGCCTGCGCGCCTTGCAGCAGCAGATCGAAGCCTGGCAATGCCAGCCGCGCGCCCTGGTTGTCCAGCTTCTCCAGCGGCAGGCCCGGGCCCAGCAGCGCCCGGTAGCGGTCCAGGCTGGCCTCCAGGTCGTGCACGGCGACGGTCAGCGAGGCCACGCCCAGCGCGCCGTTGGGATGCTCGCGCACGCTGCCTTCGGGCACGCGCAGCGCGCGCGGCGTGACGTCGCCGCACAGGAAGGGCAGGTCGGGCGTGGCGTGGCGCGCCGTCTGCCACAGCAGTTGCGCGCCGTCGGGGCGTACGCGGCCTCCGTCCACGGGGCCGACCAGGGTGTCCAGCCCCCGCCCGCGCGCCTCGGCCAGGGCCTGGGAGGTGCTGCGGGGCAGCAGGGCGAAGTCCACCAGCCCTTCGCCATGGTCGCGCAGCGTGCGGTACCAGCGCTCTTCGGGGGCCGGGGCGGTCCAGGCAATGATCTCCAGGTAGGCGCCATCGGCAAAGACGACCAGCGCGTTGTGCGAGGTGCGGCCCGGATGGCGGCCGCCGATGGCGACCTGGAAGCCCAGCGCGCGGTAGTCCGCCACGGCGGCCTCGAGGTCCTGCACGGCGATGACGATGTGGTCCAGCGGAAGTGCCATGAATGCTCCTGTGTTGTAAGGGGGTGCCGTCCGGATTCTCAGTCTTCGAGCTGGATCTTGTTGTCCCGCACGAAGCGGCCCCAGCGCTCATATTCCTGGCGCACCCAGCGGTCGAGGGCGGGTCCGTCCGTGGCCATGACTTCGAAGCCCGACTGCATGAGCTTGCTGCGGATGTCGGGCGTGTTCAGCGTGGCCTGGAAGTCTTCGGTGAGCTTGTGCACCGTGGCGGCCGGCGTGGCGGAAGGCGCGAACACGCCGATCCACGAATAGGCCTCGAAGCCCGCAAAGCCCGATTCGGCCACGGTGGGCACGTCGGGCAGCTCGGGCAGGCGCTTGAGGCCGGTCACCGCCAGCGGCTTGATCTTGCCCGCCGAAATCTGGCCGCGCAGCGCCGCGTAGCTGAGCAGCGTGAGGTCGGACACATTGCCGAGCACGGCCTGCACGGCCGGGCCGCCGCCGCCGTAGGGCACGTGCAGCACGTAGGTGCCCGAGCGGCGCTTGATGTCTTCCATCACCAGGTGGTTCATGGACCCCAGGCCGGTCGATGCGTAGCTGTATTTGCCCGGGTTGCGGCGCGCCAGCTCCAGGAAGCCGGCCAGGTCCTTGGCGGGCACCGAGGCCGAAGCGCCGATCACCAGCGGAAAGCGCAGCGCCAGCGACACGCCCGTGAAGTCCTTGAAGGTGTCGTAGGGCAGCCGGGACTTGGCGATGGGATTGATGGCATGGGTGTCGAAGCTGAACAGCAGGGTGTTGCCGTCCGGGGCGGACTTGGCCACGTACTGGGTGGCGATCTGGCTGGCGGCGCCGGGGCGGTTCTCGACGATCACCGACCGCCCGGCCACCTCGCCCAGGCGCGGCTGCAGTATGCGCGCGGCGATGTCGGTGCTGCCCCCTGGCGGGAAGGTGATGACCAGCTTGAGCGGGGCGGCACCCTGCGCGAACGCCGTGCCCGCCGGCCCCAGCAGGGATGCGGCGGCCATGGCCAGCAGCAGCTGGCGGCGGTAGAGGTGGCGTGAAGGGCTGCGTGTAGGGCTGCGTGAAGGGCGGCAGGGCATGGAAACTCCTTTTCAAGCGCATTGACGGGCAGAGGGGAGAGGGGGTCTGTGCGTGGGGCCTGGCGTCAACCCATCCATTGGCTCACCGGCACGGCCGTGTCCTGGAGCTCTTGCGAGATCACATCCACCAGCGCCGGGCCGTCGTGCATCAGCGCAGCCTTGAGCGCGGCTTCGAGGTCTGCCGGGTCCTCCACGCGCCATGCCTTGACGCCGAAGGCCTCGGCCACGCGGGCATGGTGGGTGCGGTTGAAGTCGACGGAGAAGTAGCGTTCATCGTAGCCGGACTTCTGGCTGGCCTTGATCCAGCCGAACACGCTGTTGGAGAACACGATCATCTTCAGCGGCACGTTGCGGCGCACGATGGTTTCCAGCTCGCCGCAGGTGAAGCCGAAACTGCCGTCGCCCATGACCGCGACGACCACGGAATCGGGCTGGCCGATGGCTGCGCCAAAGCCGGCGGACATGGCAAAGCCCAGCGCCCCGTGCGCGCGGTTGGTGATGAAGTGCCGGCCGGCCTGGGGCGCGTCGAAATAGGCCGTGAAGTAGGGGCAGGGCGTGCCGGGGTCGGCCACCACGATGGCGCGCGCGGGCAGCAGGCGGTTGAGCGTGTCCACCACGCGCTCGGGCTTGATGGGGCGCTCCAGCGAGGCGGCCAGCGGCGCGAAGAAGGCCAGCTTGGCGGCGCGCGCGGTGGCCGCCAGCGCGGCGCCGTCCGCGGCATCGGCGGGGCGGCGGGCGATGCGCTGCTGCACGGCTGCGTGCAGCGCCTGCAGGCCCAGCAGGGCGTCGCCCACCAGGGCCACGTCGGTGCGGTAGTTGGTGCCTATGGTCATGGCGTCCACGTCCAGATGGACGATGGTCACCTTGCGCGAGGGCATCTGCCAGTGCTCGGTGGTGGTGGAGCCGGCGCGTGCGCCGATGAACATCACCAGATCGGCCTGCGCCACCACGGCGCGCGTGGCCTCGACGCCGCCATTGGTGCCCACCACGCCGGCATTGAGCGGATGGCTGCCGGCAAGACTGCCCTGGCCGCTGACGCTGGAGCACACGGGCGCGTTGAGCAGGGTGGCCAGCGCATCCAGCGCGGCGCCGGCGCCCGCGATGAGCACGCCGCCGCCGCAGATCAGTACGGGGGAGCGTGCCGCCACCAGGCGGTCGGCTGCCTCGGCCACGGCCGCCGGATCGGGCGCGGACCGGTAGGCGGGATAGCGGTCATGGCCGGGCTGGGCCCAGACATCGGCCGGATCCAGCGCGTGCTTTTGCACGTCATAGGGCAGGCAGATATGGGTGGCGCCGGGCCGGCCCGTGGTCATGGCGCGAAAGGCGCTGCGCACGGCATGCGGAATCTGGTCCACGCGGTCGATGGTGGTATTCCACTTGGTCAGCGGCCTGTACAGTGCCTGCTGGTCCAGTTCGGTCAGCGGGAACTTGCCGCGTGCGCCCACGGAGACGTCCGAGGTGATGCCCAGCACGGGCACCGAGGATTCGTTGGCCTCGGCCAGGCCGGGCAGCAGGTAGGTGGCGCCGCCGCCGCTGGGGCCTTCGCACACGCCCACCTTGCCTGTGACGCGCGCATAGGCGTCGGCCATGTAGCCGGCGCTGCGCTCGTCCCGCGTGAGGATGTGGTCCATGCCGTGGTCCAGCCGCGCCATGGCGTCGTAGAAGGGCAGGCTGGTGTCGCCGCACAGGCCGAAGATGTGCTTGACGCCGTTGAGCTGAAGCATGCGGACCATGGCGTCGGCGCCATTGAAAGCGGTGGTCATGTCGGGAGTCTCCGGGCAGGTTGGATGAGGGGTTTTTAAGAATCCATTTCAGTATACTTAAAAGTATCCAAAGCGCCAGAGGGCACAATGGCGCCATGAAAATCTCCAACATCCGCCACGAACGGGGCTCCAGCGTCTACAGCACGCTGCGTGACATGGCCATTTCCTACGAGTTCAAACCGGGCGAGCGCCTGAGCGAGAGCGAACTGGCGCTGCGCCTGGGCGTGAGCCGCACGCCCGTGCGCGAGGCACTGACGCGGCTGGTGGCCGACGGTTTTCTGCTGCCCGCCAGCCGCGGCTACATGCGGCGCGAGCTGGACGTGAAGGAGTCACTGGACCTGTACGAGGCCCGCGTGGCCGTGGAGCGCGAATGCGTGCGCTTGGCCGTGGAGCGCGCCACCGATGCCCAGATCGACGAGGCGCGGGCCTATCTGGAGCAGAGCCAGCGCGTGGCCTCCGACACGCCGGTGCGGCAGCTGGTGGACCTGGACGAGGGATTCCATCTGCGCATTGCCGACATGGCCGGCAATGCCGAGCTGCGGCGCATGCTGGTGAGCCTGAACGAGCGCATCCGCTTCATCCGGTGGATCGACATGGAGAACGTGGGGCGCGCCTCCACCCAGCACGAGCACCTGGAAATCCTGCAGGCCTTGAGCGACCGCGACGCCCAGGCCAGCGAACGCCTGATGGCCGAGCACATCGGCCTGCGGCGCGAGCAGATCGTGGAGGCGATTGCGCGCGGTCTGACGCGCATCTACCTGCCGCAGGAGCAGGTGCAGGCCACGCCCTGAAGCGCCTTCAGGGGGCGCAGGGCGTCGAGGGCCGGTAGGCGGTGACCAGGATCTGGTTGGCCTGCGCCGGGTTGAAGTTGTCGTCGCTGGCGAACACCAGCACGCGCGTGCCATCGGGCAGCGGCGGGCCCCAGGACATGGCCTCCATGTTGTCCAGCCGGCCGCGCTGAACCGTGGACAGGTCGGCAATCAGCTGCTTGGCTGCCACCTGCGGCGGGTTGCGCATGAAGCTGTCCATGGCCAGCGTATCGGGCGCTTGCAGGCCGATGCGGTACAGCCGCGCGCCAAAGCCGTGGCCCGGGCTGTAGGAGCGCTCCAGTACCAGCAGATGGTCGGGACCGTCCGGCAGGATTTCGCTGATGCCGTTGACCTCGCGCTGGGGCAGGGCCCAACTGGCGGCCGGCACGGCATCGGGCTGGTAGGCGATCTGGCGCAGCAGCCGGCCGTCGTCCAGGCTGACCAGGCTGATGCGCACGGGCGCGCCTGCCGTGGCGGCGCTGGCGCGCGGGCCGTCCTGGCGCAGCGGCGCCTCCAGGGCCAGCCAGGCCTGCTGTCCGTCCGGCGTGACGGCTAGCCCCTCGAAGCCGAAGTTCGAGCGCAGGCCCGGCCTGCCGTCCTTGTCCTTGAATGCGTAGAACCACCGCGCGATCTGGCGGCCCGTGGCGTCGGTCCTCACCAGCGAGGTGCCAAAGCCCCGGCCCGGGTCGCCTTCGTCGGTCCACAGCAGGCCGCCGTCCGGCAGCAGGCGGATGGCTTCGGGGTCGGGCACGGGCTGGGTGGCGGGCGCGGCATGGCGCGGGCGCAGCCAGTGGCCTTCGGTATCCAGCAGCGGGTGCACTTCGGTGACCTGCGCCTGCCAGGGGCTGGGGCCGGCGCGCTGGCCGGCGTCCAGCGGCTCTATGCGCAGGCGCATCCAGCGCGCGGGGCCGCGGGCCGAGCGGTCATCGCTGATGGCCACGTAGTCGCCGCGCTGCGTGTCGTAGTCCAGGCCCGAGATGCCGCCGGTGGTGGCGCCATGGATGGGCTCATCGCGCGCAATCGTGGTGCTGCCCAGCCATTGCAGGCGTGCGCAGGCGGTGGGCTGCGGGACCGGCCGCGCCTGCGGTGGCGCGGCACAGCCTGCCAGCCACAGGCCGCAAGCAACCAGGCTGGCAAGCCGGCGCAAGACAGTCAGCCTCAGGCCGCCAGCGCGGTCTGGGCCACCGCATGCTCCCAGCGCGCCATCAGCTCGTCGGCGCGGTGCTTGTCCAGCGTGGGCACGAAGCGGCGCTCGGCCTTCCACAGCGCCGACAGTTCCTCGGTGCTCTGGTACACGCCCGAGGACAGGCCCGCCAGGTAGGCAGCGCCCAGGGCCGTGGTCTCCACGCAGGCCGGGCGCACGACGGGAATGCCCAGCAGGTCGGCCTGGAACTGCATGAGCAGGTTGTTGACGCAGGCGCCGCCGTCCACGCGCAGTTCGCTCACCGGCGCGCCGCCGCTGGCCACCGCGTCGCGGCTCATGGCCAGCAGCAGGGCGGCGCTCTGGAAGGCGATGGATTCCAGCGCGGCCCGCGCGATGTGGGCGATGGTGGTGCCGCGCGTCAGGCCCGTGATGGTGCCGCGCGCATCGGGCTTCCAGTAGGGGGCGCCCAGTCCCGTGAAGGCCGGCACCATCATCACGCCGCCCGAGTCGGGCACGCTCTCGGCCAGTTGCTGCACCTGGCCGCTGTGCTCGATGGCGCGCAGCCCGTCGCGCAGCCACTGGACCACGGCGCCGCCCACGAAGACGCTGCCTTCCAGCGCATAGGCCGGCGCAGCGGTGGGCTGTGCCGCAGCGGTGGTCAGCAGGCCGTTGGCAGAGGTCTGGAACACGCCGCCTGTGTGCATGAGCATGAAGCAGCCCGTGCCATAGGTGTTCTTGGCCATGCCGGCGGAAAAGCAGGCCTGGCCGAAGAGGGCGCTTTGCTGGTCGCCGGCCACGCCGCCGATGGCGATCTCGCCGCCCAGCACCTCGGCTGCCGTGCGGCCGAAATCGGCGGCGGAAGGCAGCACCTCGGGCATCAGCGCGCGCGGAATCTCCAGCAGCGCCAGCAGATCGTCGTCCCACTGGTTGGTGTGGACGTTGAACAGCATGGTGCGGCTGGCGTTGGAGACATCGGTCACATGGCGGCGTCCGCCCGTGAGCTGCCAGATCAGCCAGCTGTCCACGGTGCCGAAGGCCAGTTCGCCGCGCTCGGCGGCGGTGCGCGCGCCTTTGACGTTGTCCAGGATCCAGCGCAGCTTGGTGCCCGAGAAATAGGCGTCGATCAGCAGGCCGGTCTTGCCCTGGATGGTGTCGGCATGGCCGGCCTCGCGCAGTTGGGCGCACAGCGGCTCGGCGCGGCGGTCCTGCCAGACGATGGCGTGGTGCAGGGGCTGGCCCGTGGCGCGGTTCCAGACCACGGTGGTCTCGCGCTGGTTGGTGATGCCCAGGGCGCGGATGTCGGCTGCCGCCAGCCCGGCCTTGGCCAGGGCCTCGCGCGCCGTGGCCAGCTGGGTGCGCCAGATCTCGCGCGGATCGTGCTCCACCCAGCCGGGGCGGGGATAGATCTGCGGCAGCTCCAGTTGGGCAGAGGCCACGATGCGGCCCTGGGTGTCGAAGACGATGCTGCGCGAGCTGGAGGTGCCCTGGTCCAGGGCAAGCAGATAGGTCATGGTGCGGTATCCAGGAAAAGCAGGGCCGGTGCGCGTGTCCTGTGCGGGCGGTGGCGCAGCGGCTGCGGAAAACTTATTGCGCCACCACGCATTGCACCTCGGCTTCGCGAAGCAGTGCGTCGAAGGGCGCAGGGGGCGCGGTATCGGTGAACAGGCGGTCGATCTGGTCCAGGCGTGCCAGCTCCACCATGGCCTGGCGGTGGAACTTGCTGTGGTCGGCGGCCAGCCAGACCTCGCGCGACTGGGCAATGATGGTCTGGGCCACCTTGACCTCGCGCATGTCGAAGTCGCGCAGGCTGCCATCGGGCTCGATGGCCGAGATGCCGATCAGGGCGATGTCCACCTTGAACTGGCGTATGAAGTCCACGGCCGCCTCGCCCACGATGCCCCGGTCGCGCGTGCGCACCACGCCGCCGGCCACGATGACCTCGCAGTCGGCGTTGGAGCTGAGGATGGCCGCCACGTTGAGGTTGTTGGTGATCACGCGCAGGCCCCGGTGCTTGAGCAGGGCCTGGGCCACGGCCTCGGTGGTGGTGCCGATGTTCAGGATCAGCGAGCAGCCGTTGGGAATGGCCTCGGCCACGGCGCGCGCAATGCGCGACTTGCCTTCGGCATGCAGCACCTGGCGCTGGGGGTGGCCCAGGTTCTCGACCGTGGCGCTGGGCACGCGCACGCCGCCGTGAAAGCGCACCATCAGCCCGGCATCTGCCAGCTTCTGAATGTCGCGGCGCACGGTCTGAAGCGTCACGCCCAGGATCTCGGCCAGCTGCTCCACCGTGGTGGACTGGCGGCTGCGGACTTCGTCCAGCAGCTGTAGTTGGCGGGGGTTGGTGTTCACGGCAAATCCATCGGAGGGGCGATCGGGGGGACGGGTGGATGGTCGGGCAGTCAATCGGGCCGGGCGACGGGTTTATAGCGCATTTGACGCGGCCAGCCGTGGGCTGGGGAACTTTAAAACGAAGAAAAAGGAACAGCACCTAGGGTATGTGTTGATGGGCTGCGATCCGGAAAGAACAAAAATGAAGACGTTCGGGCCTTCAAACGCGCTTTGGAGGCCCGCCTTTCTCCTTGTTCAAATGCTGCCCCGGTGGCGGCCTCGCCAAAAAGAGGGCAGTCGTGGAACTGGTGTTGGAGAGAATCAGCAAGCGTGTGGGCGGCCAGACCTGGCTGCACCCCATGCACCTGGAACTGGAAAGCCGCGCGGTGACCGTGCTGCTGGGCGCCACGCAGGCCGGCAAGACCAGCCTGATGCGCATCATGGCCGGCCTGGACGTGCCCACCGAAGGCCGGGTGCGCGTCGATGGCGTCGATGTGACCGGCATGCCCGTGCGCGAGCGCAACGTGGCCATGGTCTACCAGCAGTTCATCAACTATCCCTCGCTCACGGTGGCGGACAACATCGCCTCGCCGCTGAAGCTGCGCGGCGATCGCGACGTGGCGCAGCGCGTGCGCGCCCTGGCCGAGCGGCTGCACATAGAGATGTTCCTGGACCGCTATCCGGCCGAGCTGTCGGGTGGCCAGCAGCAGCGCGTGGCCCTGGCGAGGGCGCTGGCCAAGGGCGCTCCGCTGATGCTGCTGGACGAGCCCCTGGTCAACCTCGACTACAAGCTGCGCGAGGAACTGCGCGAGGAGCTGACCCAGCTGTTCGCCACCGGCAGCTCCACCGTGGTCTACGCCACCACCGAGCCCGGCGAGGCCCTGCTGCTGGGCGGCCACACGGCCGTGCTGCACGAGGGGGAGCTGCTGCAGTACGGCCCCACGGCGGAGGTGTTCCACCGACCCAATTCGCTGCGCGTGGCGCGGGCCTTCAGCGATCCGCCCATGAACCTGGTGCCCGCGCAGGCCGTGGACACCGGGTTGGAGCTGCCCGGCGGCGCGCGGCTGCCCATGGCGCTGCCGGTGGGCCTGGCCGCTGCCGGCCCCCTGACCCTGGGCCTGCGCGCCAGCGCGCTGCGCCTGCAGGCCCGGCCCGGGGATGTGGCGCTGCAAGGCGTGGTGGAACTGGCCGAGATCTCGGGGTCGGACACTTTCGTGCATGCCAGCACGCCCTGGGGCGAGCTGGTGGCCCAGGTCACGGGCGTGCACCACCTGGACCTGGGCAGCGCGGTCACGCTGCACCTGGACCCGGCCCATGCCTACGTGTTCGGCACGGACGGCGCGCTGCTGCTGGCGCCGGCGCGGCCCGGAGGACGATGAGATGGCCCGCATAGAACTCGATCTGGCCCACTCCTACAAGCCGAACCCGCAGCAGGACAGCGACTATGCGCTGCTGCCGCTGAGCATGGTCTTCGAGGACGGCGGCGCCTACGCGCTGCTGGGTCCCTCGGGCTGCGGCAAGACCACCATGCTCAACATCATGTCGGGCCTGCTGGTCCCCTCGCAGGGCAAGGTGCTGTTCGACGGCCGCGACATGACGCGCGCCACGCCCCAGGAGCGCAACATCGCCCAGGTGTTCCAGTTCCCGGTGATCTACGACACCATGACCGTGGCCGAGAACCTGGCCTTTCCGCTGAAGAACCGCCGCATGCCTGCCGACCGCATCCGCGCCCGCGTGGGCCAGATCGCCGAGATGCTGGAGATGAGCGGCCAGCTCGACCAGCGCGCGGCGGGCCTGTCGGCCGACGCCAAGCAGAAGATCTCGCTGGGCCGGGGCCTGGTGCGGCCCGATGTCTCGGCCGTGCTGTTCGACGAGCCGCTCACGGTGATCGACCCCCAGCTCAAGTGGCAGCTGCGCCGCAAGCTCAAGCAGATCCACCATGAACTGCGGCTCACGCTGATCTATGTGACGCACGACCAGGTGGAGGCCCTGACCTTTGCCGATCAGGTCGTGGTCATGACGCGTGGCCGTGCCGTGCAGGTGGGCACGCCGGCCCAGCTCTTCGAGCGGCCAAGCCATGCCTTCGTCGGCCACTTCATCGGCTCGCCGGGCATGAACTTCGTGCCGCTGCAGCAGGACGGCGGCCGGCTGCTGGCCGAGGGCCAGTACCTGTCCCTGCCCGCCGCACTGGCCAGCGTGGCGCCCGGCCTGCCCCTGAGCCTGGGCATACGCCCCGAGTACCTGACACTGGCCTCGGCTGACGCGCCCGGCGCCGTGGCCTGCACGGTGGAGCGCGTGCAGGACGTGGGCACGCACCAGCTGCTGGTGGCGCGCCTGGGCGAGCGGCTTCTCAAGCTGCGCTGCGGCGCCGACGCCTTCCTGCCCGCCGCAGGGCAGACCGTCTGGGTGCAATTGCAGGGCCCCCACACCTGCTACTACGTCAACGAGGAGCTGCAGGCATGAGCCAGACCATCAAGCCCGTCAACCAGAAGGCCTGGCTGCTGATCCTGCCGGTCATCATCTGCGTGGCCTTCTCGGCCATCATCCCGCTGATGACGGTGGTGAACTACTCGGTGCAGGACATCATCAGTCCGGACCGGCGCGTGTTCGTGGGCACGGAATGGTTTGCCCAGGTCATGCGCGACGAGGAACTGCACTCGGCCCTGCTGCGCCAGATCGGCTTTTCGCTGGCCGTGCTGCTGGTGGAGATCCCGCTGGGCATCGCGCTGGCCCTGTCCATGCCGGCCCAGGGCTGGAAGGCCTCGGCGGTGCTGGTCGTGGTCTCGCTGTCGCTGCTGATTCCGTGGAACGTGGTCGGCACCATCTGGCAGATCTACGGCCGCGCCGACATCGGCCTGCTGGGCGCGGCGCTCAACACGCTGGGCGTGGACTACAACTACACGGGCAATGCCACCCATGCCTGGCTCACCGTGCTGGTCATGGATGTCTGGCACTGGACGCCGCTGGTGGCCCTGCTGTGCTACGCGGGCCTGCGCTCCATTCCCGACGCCTACTACCAGGCCGCGCGCATCGACGGCGCCAGCAAGTTCGCGGTGTTCCGCTACATCCAGCTGCCCAAGATGCGCGGCGTGCTGATGATCGCCGTGCTGCTGCGCTTCATGGACAGCTTCATGATCTATACCGAGCCCTTCGTGCTCACGGGCGGCGGGCCCGGCAATGCGACCACCTTCCTGTCGCAGTACCTGACGCAAAAGGCCGTGGGCCAGTTCGACCTCGGGCCGGCGGCGGCCTTCTCGCTGATCTATTTCCTCATCATCCTGCTGCTGTGCTTCATCCTCTACAACTGGATGCAGCGCGTGGGCACGGCAGACAAGGAAGGGGCAAGAGAATGACCCCCACGCTCCCTTCGTTCACTGCCCCCCGAGGGGGCTCGGCCTGCCTTGGGGTGGCCCTGCGGGAGGCTGGACATGACTGAAGACCGCCGTTTCCACAAGCGCACGCTGTTCCTCGTCGCCTACCTGCTGTTCGCCGTGCTGCCCATCTACTGGATGGTCAACATGAGCTTCAAGACCAACGAGGAGATCCTGTCGAGCTTCTCGCTGTGGCCCCAGCATTTCACCTGGGCCAACTACCAAACCATCTTCACCGACGCCTCCTGGTACTCGGGCTACATCAACAGCCTGATCTACGTGGCCATCAACACCGTGATCTCGCTGACGGTGGCGCTGCCGGCGGCCTATGCGTTCTCGCGCTACCAGTTCCTGGGCGACAAGCATGTGTTCTTCTGGCTGCTGACCAACCGCATGACGCCGCCGGCCGTCTTCCTGCTGCCCTTCTTCCAGCTCTACACCACGGTGGGCCTGATGGACACGCACATCGCCGTGGCCCTGGCCCACCTGCTGTTCAACGTGCCGCTGGCCGTCTGGATCCTGGAGGGTTTCATGAGCGGCATTCCGCGCGAGATCGACGAGACGGCCTATATCGACGGCTACTCCTTCCCGCGCTTTTTCCTCACCATCTTCCTGCCGCTGATCAAGGCCGGCGTGGGCGTGGCGGCCTTCTTCTGCTTCATGTTCAGCTGGGTGGAACTGCTGCTGGCGCGCACGCTGACCAGCGTGAACGCCAAGCCCATCGTGGCGACCATGACGCGCACCGTCTCGGCCTCGGGCATGGACTGGGCGACGCTGGCGGCGGCGGGCGTGCTGACCATCGTGCCGGGCGCCATCGTGATCTGGTTCGTGCGGCATTACATCGCCAAGGGGTTCGCAATGGGGAGGGTGTGAGGCACCCCCTGAGGCGCTTGCGCGCCTTCCCCCCGTGGCACGGCGCCTCTCTACCCGCTTCGCGGGGGAGGGGGACGACAGCCTCGCGGCGGGGCGGCCCTTGCTTGCTGTCCCTCGCTTGGGGCCGCGCCAGTTTCGACGGGCAGTGGTTTTTGTTTCTGAAAGGACTCGTCAATGTTTTCCTGGATGGCCTGGACGCTGCCGGTGGCGGTGTTCTTCAGTTGCATCGTGCTTATGCTGGTGGGCATGACGCTGTGGGAGTTGCGCAGCCCGACCGTGATGCGCAAGGGCTGGCTGCCGATGGCGACGACGCGCGGGGACCGGCTGTTCATCGGGCTGCTGCTGGCGGCCTATGTCAATCTGGCCTGGGTGGGGCTGGGCGAGAAGATGGCGCAGTGGTTCTCGCTGGAGGCCGAGCCTTCGGTGTGGATCAGTTTCGTGCTGTCCATGCTCGTGCTGGCCGTCGTGATGCGCAAAGGCTGATCACTTCATTCCATTTATCGACAGCCGGGTCCGAAGCTCCCCCGGGACCCGCTGGTGCATGTGCATGTCGGGGAGACAGCAAGAATCTAGGAGACGGCAGATGAAACAACGACTTCACACCATCGCCCTCGCGGCGGCCCTGCTGGCGGCGGGGCAAGCGGCCTGGGCCGGAGAGGCGGAAGCCAAGAAGTGGATCGACGCGGAGTTCCAGCCCAGCACGCTGTCCAAGGACCAGCAGATGGCCGAGATGAAGTGGTTCATCGAGGCGGCCAAGAAGCTGCAGGCCAAGGGCGTCAAGGAGATCGCCGTGGTCTCCGAGACCATCACCACGCACGAGTACGAGAGCAAGACGCTGGCCAAGGCCTTCACCGAGATCACGGGCATCACCGTCAAGCACGACCTGATCCAGGAAGGCGACGTGGTCGAGAAGCTGCAGACCTCGATGCAGTCGGGCAAGTCCATCTATGACGGCTGGATCTCCGACTCCGACCTGATCGGCACGCACTACCGCTACGGCCGCATCATGAGCCTGACCGACTACATGGCCGGCGCCGGCAAGGACTTCACCAATCCGGGCCTGGACATCAAGGACTTCATCGGCACCAGCTTCACCACCGCGCCCGACGGCAAGCTCTACCAGCTGCCCGACCAGCAGTTCGCCAATCTCTACTGGTTCCGCGCCGACCTGTTCGAGCGCAAGGACCTCAAGGACAAGTTCAAGGCCAAGTACGGCTACGAGCTGGGCGTGCCGCTGAACTGGAGCGCCTACGAGGACATCGCCGAGTTCTTCACCAACGACGTCAAGCAGATCGACGGCAAGCCTGTCTACGGCCACATGGACTACGGCAAGAAGGACCCCTCGCTGGGCTGGCGCTTCACCGATGCCTGGCTGTCCATGGCCGGCGCGGCCGACAAGGGCATTCCCAACGGTATGCCCGTGGACGAGTGGGGCATCCGCGTGGCCGACGACAAGTGCACGCCCGTGGGCGCCTCGGTCTCGCGCGGGGGCGCCACCAACTCGCCGGCCGCCGTGTTCGCGCTCACCAAGTACGTGGACTGGATGAAGAAGTACGCGCCCAAGGAAGCCATGGGCATGACCTTCGGCGAGTCCGGCCCCGTGCCGGCCCAGGGCCATATCGCGCAGCAGATCTTCTGGTACACCGCCTTCACGGCCGACATGACCAAGCCCGGCCTGCCCGTGGTCAATGCCGACGGCACGCCCAAATGGCGCATGGCGCCCGGCCCCAACGGGCCGTACTGGAAGGACGGCATGCAAAACGGCTACCAGGACGTGGGCAGCTGGACCTTCTTCAAGGACCATGACGCCAACCGCACGGCCGCCGCCTGGCTCTACGCGCAGTTCGTCACCGCCAAGACCACCAGTCTCAAGAAGACCATCGTCGGCCTGACGCCCATCCGCGAAAGCGACATCCGCTCCAAGGCCATGACGGACATGGCGCCCAAGCTCGGCGGCCTGGTCGAGTTCTACCGCAGCCCCGCCCGCGTGGCCTGGACGCCCACCGGCAACAACGTGCCCGACTATCCCAAGCTGGCCCAGCTGTGGTGGAAGAACGTGGCCCAGGCCGTCACCGGCGAGAAGACGCCCCAGGGCGCCATGGACAACCTGGCCGAGGAAATGGACCAGGTCATGGCCCGCCTGCAGCGCGCAGGCATGGCGCACTGCGCGCCCAAGCTCAACCCCAAGGGCGACCCGGCCAAGTGGCTCAGCGACAAGCAGGCGCCGTGGAAGAAGCTGGCCAATGAAAAGCCCAAGGGCGAGACGATTGCGTATGACACGCTGCTCAATGCCTGGAAAAACGGCAAGGTGCGTTAGCACCCCCTGAGGCGCTTGCGCGCCTTCCCCCTCTCTACTTGCTTCGCAAGGGCGGGGGACGACGCCCTCGCCGCGAGGCGGCTCTTGCTCGGCGTCCCTGAGTTGGGCCGTGTCGGCTTTGGACAACATGCCCTGTGCTGGTCTCCCGGCCTATCGCCAAATTCGTTGACTGCAAAAAACACGAAACGAAAGATAGCGAAGAAAAAAATACAAAAACGAGCGAAAATAGCGGAAAACCCGATTCCGTCCCCTTCGCATTGGGCGCAGGCGTGGCGTCCCGGGTGCTGACATGGCGGCTACATGGCGCCCTGTTAACTTGCCCCACATTCCTTCGTCGAAGATCCATGTCCCTCGCTGCTTCCCCTCTGCCCACCGGCCGCGCCGCCCTGCTGGAACGCCTGGCCCAGCCTGAAACCTACGATCTGGCCATCATCGGCGGCGGTGCCACCGGCCTGGGCGTGGCCCTGGACGCGGCGGCGCGCGGGTTCAAGGTCGTGCTGGTGGAGTCGCATGACTTCGCCAAGGGCACGTCCTCGCGTGCCACCAAGCTGGTCCATGGTGGCGTGCGCTACCTGGCGCAGGGCAACATCGCCCTGGTGCGGGAAGCGCTGCATGAGCGCACCACGCTGCTGCACAACGCGCCCCACCTGGCGCAGCCGCTGGCCTTCGTCATGCCGTCCTACAAGCTGCTGGACACGCCGTTCTACGGCATCGGCCTCAAGATGTATGACGCGCTGGCCGGCAAGGCAGGCCTGGGCGCCACGGAATTCCTCTCGCGCTCCAGCACCGTGAAGTGCCTGCCCACCGTGCGGCAGCAGGGCCTCAAGGGCGGCGTCAAATACTGGGACGGCCAGTTCGACGATGCCCGCCTGGCGCTGGCGCTGGCCCGCACGGCCGCTGCCAAGGGCGCGCTGCTGGTCAACTACTGCCCCGCACGTGAACTGCTGCACGAAGGCGGCAAGGTCGCCGGCCTGATCTGCGAAGACTCGGAATCGGGCCGGCGCTTCACGCTGCGCGCCAAGTGCGTGGTCAACGCCACCGGCCCCTGGGTGGACCTGTTCCGCCAGCAGGACGCCGAGGCCCAGGGCCGTCCCGTCAAGCCCATGGTCGCGYCCAGCCAGGGCGTGCACGTGGTCGTGGACCGCGACTTCCTGCCCAGCGACCATGCCCTGCTCGTGCCCAAGACGGCCGATGGCCGCGTGCTCTTTGCCGTGCCCTGGCTGGGCAAGGTCATCCTGGGCACCACCGACACGCCGCGCAACGACCTGGCGCGCGAACCCCTGCCTTTCCCCGAAGAACTGGACTTCATCCTCACCGAGGCAGGCCGCTACCTCACGCGCCAGCCCACGCTGGCCGACGTGCGCAGCATGTGGGTGGGCCTGCGCCCGCTGGTCAAGCCCCAGGACGACGATGGCGAAAACACCAAGAAGATCAGCCGCGAGCACACCGTCATGTCCAGCCGCACCGGCCTGGTGACCGTCACGGGCGGCAAGTGGACCACCTACCGCGCCATGGCCGAAGACGTGCTCTCCGAATGCTTTGCCATCGGCCGCCTGCCGCACCGCCCCGGTGGTGTCACGGCCCGCCTGCCGCTGGCCGGCGCCCCGGCCGAGTCCGCCGTGCACCACCGCATGAACCAGATCCAGGGCCTGCATTCCTACGGCACGGAAGCCTCGGCGGTGCAGGCGTTGCCGGGCAACGACGAATGGCTGGCCGACGGCCTGAACGAAGCCATGGTGCGCTTTGCCGCGCGCTTCGAGTACGCGCGCACCGTGGAAGACGTGCTGGCGCGCCGCAGCCGCCTGCTGTTCCTCGACGCGCGCAAGGCCGCCGAAGTGGCCCCGCGCGTGGCGGCCATCCTCCAGGAGGAGCTGGGACACGACGCCGGCCTGGCGGACTTCATGCCGCTGGCGGCGCAGTACCTGCCTGCCTGATCCTGTCCATCTCCATGCACAACGCCCTGCAACGCAGGGCGTTGTGCTTTCTGCGTAAGACGCTTGCGCCACGAATGATTGTCAAAATTGATGAATATATGTACTCGATTGGTTTTATGAATGAGAATGCGGTTCATGGCGCCCAGCTTCAGTGCCAGTGAACAGCAGCCAGCACAAGGCTGACGAGGGAGGGAAGCAAAAAGAAAGCGCTTGAAAGTGCGTTTTCCGCAGGGCAAGGGCCGCGCCCAAGCCCGACGCGGTGGCCCCAAAGCCGCTGCGCGGTCTGTGCCGTCGTCGGCGCGGTCCGTCCGCAGCCAACAATTGCGTTGAGTCTGCCACCCTTTGCCGAGCCCGCGTGGCTCGGCTTTTTTATGGGCGTCTCCGGTGGCATGGGCCGATCGGGAGGCCCGGGCGGCCCCTCGGTTGCCGGCGCCCTTGTGGGCGTTGCACAACGCTGCCGGGCAAGGGCGGGAAAAGTCGCTAAGGGTTTGACGCGCAAAGGAATTTCTGGGACAATCCCATGCTTCACGTGAAAATCGTGAAGTTATCTGCCCAGTGGAAGCGCCGAGAAATGGTTTTCGGCGTGGACGACGGGCCCAAGACTGACTGGCTGCTCGCGGCCCTTGAGAAGACTCTGGGGCTGTCGGGTGTTTGCTGGAGCAAGTTGGGAATATTGAAATGATCCAAACAGAATCTCGGTTAGAGGTTGCCGACAACACCGGCGCGAAGTCTGTTCAGTGCATCAAGGTGCTGGGCGGTTCTCATCGTCGCTATGCGAGTGTTGGTGACATCATCAAGGTGAGCATCAAGGAAGCTGCACCGCGTGGACGCGTCAAAAAAGGCGAGGTCTACAGCGCGGTCGTGGTGCGCACGGCGAAGGGTATTCGCCGCGCTGATGGCTCGCTCGTCAAGTTCGACGGCAATGCCGCCGTGCTGCTGAACGCCAAGCTGGAGCCTATCGGCACCCGCATCTTTGGCCCCGTGACTCGTGAACTGCGCAACGAAAAGTTCATGAAGATCGTGTCCCTGGCACCTGAAGTTCTCTAAAGGAAGCACCATGAACAAGATTCGCAAGGGCGACCAAGTCATCGTGCTGACCGGCCGTGACAAGGGCAAGCAAGGCGTGGTCTCGGCTCGCAAGGACGACTCCCACCTGCTGATCGACGGCATCAACCTGGTGAAGAAGCACGTCAAGCCGAACCCCATGAAGGGCACCACCGGCGGCATCGTGGAAAAGGCCATGCCTATCCACCAATCCAACGTGGCCATCTTCAATGCAGCGACCGGCAAGGCCGATCGCGTGGGCATCAAGGTGCAAGCCGACGGCACGCGCGTTCGCGTGTTCAAGTCCAACGGCGCCGAAATCAAGGCGGCCTAAGGGGTAACACATGGCACGACTGCAAAAACTGTATCGCGAAAAGATCGCGGCTGAACTGAAGGAAAAGTTCGGCTACACCTCCACCATGGAAGTGCCCCGCCTGACCAAGATCACCCTGAACATGGGTGTGAGCGAAGCCGTGGCCGACAAGAAGGTGATGGACAACGCCGTGGCCGACCTGACCAAGATTGCTGGTCAGAAGCCTGTGGTGACCAAGGCCAAGAAGGCTATCGCCGGCTTCAAGATCCGCGAAGGCCAGGCCATCGGCTGCATGGTGACCCTGCGTGGCGTTCAGATGTATGAATTCCTGGATCGTTTCGTCACCGTGGCTCTGCCCCGCGTGCGTGACTTCCGTGGTATCTCCGGCCGTTCGTTCGACGGTCGCGGCAACTACAACGTCGGCGTCAAGGAACAGATCATCTTCCCCGAAATCGAGTACGACAAGGTGGACGCTCTGCGTGGTCTGAACATCAGCATCACGACTACGGCAAAGACCGACGACGAGTGCAAGGCACTGCTCGCCGCTTTCCGTTTCCCCTTCAAGAACTGAGGTGGCGCATGGCTAAAGTTGCATTGATTCAGCGCGAACTCAAGCGCGAAAAGCTGGCGGCCAAGTACGCTGCCAAGTACGCAGAACTGAAGGCAATCGCCGCTGACGCAAAGCGCAGCGACGAAGAGCGCGACGCCGCTCGCCTGGGCCTGCAGAAGCTGCCCCGTAACGCGAACCCCACTCGCCAGCGCAACCGCTGCGAGATCACGGGTCGTCCCCGTGGCACCTTCCGTCAATTCGGTCTGGGCCGCGCCAAGATCCGTGAACTGGCCTTCGCTGGCGACATCCCCGGTGTCACCAAGGCCAGCTGGTAAGCAAGCAGGAGAGATTAAACATGAGCATGAGTGATCCCATCGCTGACTTGCTGACCCGCATCCGCAATGCACAAATGGTCTCCAAGACCACCGTGACGGCTCCTTCCTCCAAGGTCAAGGTTGCCATCGCCCAGGTGCTGAAGGATGAAGGCTACATCGACGGCTTCCAAGTGAAGACCGACGCTGGCAAGTCCGAACTCGAAATTACCCTGAAGTACTACGCCGGCCGTCCGGTGATCGAGCGCATCGAGCGCGTGAGCCGTCCCGGCCTGCGCGTGTACAAGGGCCGCGACGCAATCCCCCAGGTCATGAACGGTCTGGGCGTGGCCATCGTCACCACTCCCAAGGGCGTGATGACGGATCGCAAGGCACGCGCCACCGGCGTGGGCGGCGAAGTGCTGTGCTACGTGGCCTAACGGACATTAAGGAGAAATACTGAAATGTCTCGCGTAGCAAAGACTCCCGTGGCCATCCCCGCAGGCGTGGATGTGTCCATCAAGGCTGACCAGATCAATGTGAAGGGCACCGGCGGCACGCTGTCGCTGGCCCAGAACGTTCTGGTGAAGATCTCCAACAACGAAGGCAAGCTGTCTTTCGAGCCCGTCAACGACTCGCGCGAAGCCAACGCCATGAGCGGCACCATGCGTCAGCTGGTGAACAACATGGTGGTGGGCGTGAGCAAGGGCTTCGAGAAGAAGCTGTCGCTGGTCGGCGTGGGCTTCAAGGCTTCGGCCTCTGGCGCCAAGCTGAACCTCGCGATCGGCTATTCGCACCCGGTGAACTTCGAAATGCCGGCCGGCATCACTGTTGCCACCCCCACGCCCACGGAAATCGTGGTCAAGGGTGCTGACCGCCAGGCCGTTGGCCAACTGGCTGCTGAGATCCGTGCCGTTCGTCCTCCCGAGCCCTACAAGGGCAAGGGCATCCGTTACTCGGATGAGAAGGTCGTGATCAAAGAGACCAAGAAGAAGTAAGGAGCTGCATTATGTTGACCAAGAAAGAGCAGCGTCTCCGTCGTGCCCGCCAGACCCGCATCCGCATTGCACAGCAAGGCGTGGCACGTCTGAGCGTGAACCGTACGAACCTCCACATCTACGCAAGCGTGGTGTCGGAAGACGGCACCAAGGTGCTGGCTTCGGCCTCGACTGCCGAAGCCGAAGTGCGCACCCAACTGGGCGCCATCGGCAAGGGTGGCAACGTGGCTGCCGCTACGCTGATCGGCAAGCGCATTGCCGAGAAGGCCAAGGCTGCAGGCGTGGAGAAAGTGGCTTTCGATCGCGCTGGTTTCGCATACCACGGCCGCGTGAAGGCTTTGGCAGAAGCCGCTCGTGAAGCCGGCCTGCAGTTCTAAGCGGAGCGGATAGAAATGGCAAAGTTTTCTCCCAAGGTGCAAGACGAAGGTCGTGACGACGGTCTGCGCGAAAAAATGATCGCGGTGAACCGCGTCACCAAGGTTGTGAAGGGCGGTCGTATCCTCGGCTTCGCTGCACTGACCGTGGTTGGCGACGGTGATGGCCGTGTTGGCATGGGCAAGGGCAAGTCCAAGGAAGTGCCTGCAGCCGTGCAAAAGGCGATGGAAGAATCCCGTCGCAACATGATCAAGGTGTCCCTGAAGAACGGCTCGATCCATCACACCGTGATGGGTCAGCATGGCGCAGCATCCGTGATGCTGAACCCCGCTCCCAAGGGTACCGGCATCATCGCCGGCGGCCCGATGCGCGCCGTCTTCGAAGTGCTGGGCATCACCGACATCGTGGCCAAGAGCCATGGCTCGTCGAATCCCTACAACATGGTCCGCGCGACTTTTGACGCTCTGAAGAACTCCACGACCCCTTCGGAAGTGGCAGCCAAGCGCGGCAAGTCGGTTGAAGACATCTTCACCGCCTGATCGGAGTCAATCACATGACAACGCAACAAACCGTGAAGGTGCAACTGGTGCGCAGCCCCATTGGCACCAAGGAATCGCACCGCGCCACCGTCCGTGGCCTGGGCCTGCGCAAGCTGAATAGCATCAGCGAACTGCAGGACACGCCTGCTGTGCGCGGCATGATCAACAAGATCAGCTATCTGGTCAAAGTCCTCTGAAAGGATTGATGATGGAACTCAATAGCATCAAGCCTGCAGCAGGTGCCAAGCATGCCAAGCGCCGTGTCGGCCGCGGCATCGGCTCCGGCCTGGGCAAGACTGCCGGCCGTGGTCACAAGGGCCAGAAGTCGCGTTCGGGTGGCTACCACAAGGTGGGCTTCGAAGGCGGTCAAATGCCTCTGCAGCGCCGTCTGCCCAAGCGTGGCTTCAAGTCGCATCTGCTGAAGTTCAACGCAGAAGTGACCCTGTCCGCTCTGGAACAGCTGGGCCTGGCCGAAGTCGATCTGGCAGCTCTGAAGCAAGCCGGTCTGGTTGGTGAAATCGCAAAGGTGGTCAAGATCATCAAGAGCGGTGAAATCAGCAAGGCTGTCAAGCTCAACGGCATCGGCGCTACCGCCGGCGCCAAGGCTGCCATCGAAGCTGCCGGCGGCAGCATCGCCTGATTAATGATCTGAAAGAAGACATCCGTGGCTACTAGCGCAGCTCAAATTGCAAAAACCGGAAAATTCGGCGATCTTCGCCGCCGTCTGGTTTTTCTGTTGCTCGCGCTGGTCGTTTACCGCATCGGGGCTCATATCCCCGTGCCGGGCATCGATCCAGCGCAGCTGCAGCAGCTGTTCAATGGCCAGCAGGGCGGCATTCTCAATCTGTTCAACATGTTCTCGGGTGGGGCGCTGTCGCGCTTCACGGTGTTCGCACTGGGGATCATGCCGTACATCTCGGCATCGATCATCATGCAGCTCATGACCTACGTGGTCCCTACATTCGAGCAGCTGAAAAAGGAAGGTGAATCGGGTCGTCGCAAGATCACCCAGTACACCCGCTATGGCACTCTGGGCCTGGCGATTTTTCAGTCCCTGGGAATTGCCGTGGCTCTGGAAAGCTCCGCAGGTCTGGTTCTGAGCCCCGGTTTCGGCTTCCGCCTCACGGCGGTGGTCAGCCTGACGGCCGGCACCATGTTCCTGATGTGGCTCGGTGAACAGATCACGGAACGTGGTCTGGGCAACGGCATCTCGATCCTCATCTTTGGAGGTATCGCCGCAGGTCTGCCGAGCTCCATCGGTGGTCTGCTGGAGCTGGTGCGCACCGGTGCCATGAGCATCCTGGCCGCGATCTTCATCGTTCTCGTGGTGGCAGCCGTGACGTACTTCGTCGTGTTTGTCGAGCGGGGACAGCGCAAGATCCTGGTGAACTATGCGCGTCGTCAGGTGGGTAACAAGGTGTATGGCGGTCAGTCTTCGCACTTGCCGCTGAAGCTGAACATGGCGGGGGTCATTCCTCCCATCTTCGCTTCCTCGATCATCTTGCTGCCGGCGACCGTTGTGAACTGGTTCAGTGCAGGGGAATCCATGCGCTGGCTGAAGGACATTGCTAGCACGCTGACCCCCGGTCAGCCGATCTATGTGATGCTCTACGCCACCGCCATCATCTTCTTCTGCTTCTTCTACACGGCCCTGGTGTTCAACAGCCGGGAAACCGCCGACAACCTGAAGAAGAGTGGTGCCTTCATCCCCGGGATCCGTCCCGGTGACCAGACGGCCCGCTACATTGACAAGATCCTGGTTCGCCTGACCCTGGCTGGTGCGGTGTACATCACATTCGTGTGCTTGTTGCCCGAGTTCCTGATCCTGAAGTACAACGTCCCGTTCTACTTCGGTGGTACATCACTGCTGATTATTGTGGTGGTGACCATGGACTTCATGGCCCAGGTGCAGAACTACATGATGTCGCAACAGTACGAATCGCTCCTCAAAAAGGCGAACTTCAAAGCGACACTTGGCAATTGAACTAAGTGATGGGCCTGGCCGGCGGTGCCGGCGGGTCCAGTAAGAGTTAGTAGACGCCCATTCGATCTATCCATCGCGGGCATGTTTCCCGGTCGATAGGCCGTAACGGATGTAGAGTTTTAGGAGAATGAAATGAGAGTTTCGGCTTCGGTCAAAAAAATCTGCCGTAACTGCAAGATCATCCGCCGCAAGGGTGTGGTGCGAGTGATCTGCACGGACCAGCGCCACAAGCAGCGCCAGGGTTGATAGGAAAGTTTGAGGACGAATAATGGCACGTATCGCTGGCATTAACATCCCGCCGCATCAGCACGCTGAAATCGGCCTGACCGCTATCTATGGGATCGGTCGCACCACTGCACGCAAGATCTGCGAAGCCGCTGGCATCGCATATTCCAAGAAAATCAAGGAACTGACTGACGGTGATCTGGAAAAGATCCGCGATCAGCTGACTTCCCTGACGCTGGAAGGTGATCTGCGTCGCGAAACAACGATGAACATCAAGCGTTTGATGGACATCGGTTGCTATCGCGGTTTCCGTCATCGTCGTGGCCTGCCCATGCGTGGTCAGCGTACCCGCACGAATGCACGTACCCGCAAGGGTCCGCGCAAGGGTGCCGCGGCTTTGAAGAAATAAAGAGATTGAAAGATCACTATGGCTAAGTCTCCCGCAAACAACGCTGCACAGCGCGTTCGCAAGAAAGTCCGTAAGAACATTTCGGACGGCATTGCCCACGTGCACGCTTCGTTCAACAACACGATCATCACCATCACCGACCGCCAAGGCAACGCTCTGTCGTGGGCCTCGTCGGGTGGCCAGGGCTTCAAGGGTTCGCGCAAGTCGACTCCCTTCGCTGCCCAGGTGGCTTCGGAAGTGGCTGGTCGTGCTGCCATCGAACAGGGCATCAAGAACCTGGACGTCGAAATCAAGGGTCCCGGTCCCGGCCGTGAATCCTCGGTTCGCGCCCTGGGCGCCCTGGGCATCCGCATCACTTCCATCGCGGACGTGACGCCGGTTCCCCACAACGGCTGCCGCCCTCAAAAGCGCCGTCGTATCTAAGCTTTTTCACCAAGCCCACCGCCGCCCAGATGTGTAACATCGCGGGCGGCTCCCGTGCTTGTGCACGGCAGATGACACAAAGGAAATCAAGTGGCACGCTATATCGGCCCCAAGGCCAAACTCTCCCGCCGTGAAGGCACTGACCTGTTCCTGAAGAGCGCACGTCGCTCGATCGCCGACAAGTCCAAGTTCGACACCAAGCCCGGCCAGCACGGCCGCACTTCCGGTCAGCGTACTTCCGACTTCGGCCTGCAGCTGCGCGAAAAGCAGAAGGTCAAGCGCATGTACGGCGTGCTGGAAAAGCAATTCCGCCGCTACTTCGAAGCCGCCGACAAGAAGAAGGGCAACACCGGTGCCAATCTGCTGTCGCTGCTGGAGTCGCGTCTGGACAACGTGGTGTACCGCATGGGCTTCGGCTCGACCCGCTCGGAAGCGCGTCAGCTGGTGTCGCACAAGGCCATCACGGTCAACGGCCAATCCGTCAACATCCCTTCCTACATGGTGAAGGTGGGTGACGTGGTCGCCGTGCGTGAAAAGTCCAAGAAGCAGGCCCGCATCGTCGAAGCCCTGCAACTGGCTGGTCAAGTCGGTTTCCCCGCATGGGTGGAAGTGTCGGCCGACAAGGCTGAAGGCACGTTCAAGAAGTCGCCTGACCGCGACGAGTTCGGTGCAGACATCAACGAATCCCTGATCGTTGAGTTGTACTCGCGTTAATTCCGCGCAGCGACATTTCTGTAAAACCGTCCCCCAGCCGCGAGGCATCGCGCTGGGGTGCTTCACCAGCCTTACCGGTGTAACGAGCCGGGGGTATTGAGAGGAAGTCTGCATGCAAACCAATTTGCTGAAGCCCAAGACGATCAATGTCGAGCAGCTTGGCCACAATCGCGCCAAAGTTGTTCTGGAGCCGTTTGAGCGTGGCTACGGCCATACGCTGGGCAATGCCCTGCGCCGTGTCCTGCTCTCGTCCATGGTGGGTTACGCAGCGACGGAAGTGACGATTGCTGGTGTGTTGCACGAGTACTCGTCCATTGACGGTGTCCAGGAAGATGTGGTCAACATCCTGCTGAACCTCAAGGGTGTGGTGTTCAAGCTGCACAACCGCGACGAGGTCACGCTCTCCCTGCGCAAGGATGGCGAAGGCGTCGTGACGGCGCGCGACATCCAGACGCCCCACGACGTGGAAATCATCAACCCTGATCATGTCATCGCCAACCTGTCGCAAGGCGGCAAGCTGGACATGCAGATCAAGGTCGAGAAGGGCCGCGGCTATGTGCCCGGCAATGTGCGCCGCTATGGCGACGAGTCCACGAAGTCGATCGGCCGTATCGTGCTGGACGCTTCGTTCTCGCCCGTCAAGCGCGTGAGCTACGCCGTCGAATCGGCCCGCGTTGAACAACGCACCGACCTCGACAAGCTGGTGGTGGAGATCGAAACCAATGGTGCGATCACTGCCGAGGACGCCGTGCGCGCCTCCGCCAAGATCCTGGTGGAACAGCTCGCCGTGTTCGCTCAGCTGGACGGCGGCGATATCGCCAGCGTCTTCGATGCTCCGGCCGGTGGCCGTGGTGCCGCAACCGCCTTTGATCCCATCTTGCTGCGTCCCGTGGACGAGCTGGAACTCACCGTGCGTTCGGCCAACTGCCTCAAGGCAGAGAACATCTACTACATCGGCGACCTGATCCAGCGTACCGAAAACGAGCTGCTCAAGACCCCCAACCTGGGTCGCAAGTCGCTCAACGAGATCAAGGAAGTCCTGGCTTCCCGCGGTCTGACGCTGGGCATGAAGCTCGAGAACTGGCCGCCTGCTGGCCTGGAAAAGCGCTAAGCACTATAATTGCAGGCTCTCCTTTTTGGAGAGCCTCAGTGCCTCGGGCAGTACCTGATACGGCTGCACGAATTAATCAACAACTTGCGCAAATTCGGTTGAGGCAAGCTGCAGATCCGGTAACGGGTCCAGGCTTGCATCCTTGTTTGCGCAAGCCCTAATTACATATTTTAGGAATAAAGCACCATGCGTCACGGTCACGGCCTCCGCAAACTCAATCGCACCTCTTCGCACCGCCTGGCGATGCTGAAGAACATGATGAATTCGCTCATCGAGCACGAAGCCATCAAGACCACCGTTCCCAAGGCCAAGGAACTGCGCCGCGTGATCGAGCCCATGATCACCCTGGCCAAGGTCGACACCGTTGCCAACCGCCGCCTGGCATTCGACCGCCTGCGCGACCGCGACAGCGTGACCAAGCTCTTCAACGAGCTGGGCCCCCGCTTCGCAAAGCGTCCTGGTGGCTACACCCGTATCCTGAAGATGGGCTTCCGCGTGGGCGACAACGCCCCCATGGCCTTCGTGGAACTGGTCGAGCGCGCTGAAGAAGGCGCCGCCGAAGCCAAGGCAGCTGAATAATCTGCTATAATTTTGGAATACCGCGCGATGGAGCAGTCTGGTAGCTCGTTGGGCTCATAACCCAAAGGTCGGAGGTTCAAATCCTTCTCGCGCAACCAAATTAAAAAGGGCTACGACAACTGTCGTAGCCCTTTTTTCATGCCCTCGCGCCAGGGCAAAGGCCAGGCAGACAGCCCGGCATCAGCCGCCCAGCTGGTTGCCGATGCGCTGGCCCAGCCGCAGGCGCACGCGGTGGGCGATTTCCTGGGCGGCATCGGGGCTGAGCACCTCGCTGATGTGCAGCAGCTCGGTGTAGTGCATGTACAAGAGGCCGCGCAGGGTCTTGAAAGCGGCCTCGTGGTCGCCGCCGCAGACGCTGGCGTCATCGGCCAGCACGCGCTCCACCACGCCGGCCTGCAGCAGCGGGATCTTGCAGATGACGGCGTGGCGGGCGATCTCCAGGTCGATTTCCTGGAGCCGGCATTCCCATTCCTCGGGCAAGAATCGGTTGGCTGGCATGTCGGCTTTTCTCCTTTTTTCACTGCATGGGTACACCGGGGCGAAAGGCACCCGGTCTGGGGATGCTGTCATGTGAGCGGGGCTCGGTGGCCTGGGTCGCCAGGTTTACTGGCCCGGCCTTGATGCCTGTCAAACTTCGGTGGCGCAGGCGCCCGCTGGAAGCCGGGCTCATGCTGCACTGCATCATGATGTCAGTCATGCGGCGCGGCCGCCAGTGCCCGTGCAGGCTGGTGGGCTTTTGCTCCCGGCAGGCCATGCTCTCTCGGCGCCGCTCCGGCAACGCAAAGGATCCACATGCTCGAGAAGATTGCCTCGCTGTTCCGCTACTTCAAGTCGGCCGTGCCGTTCCGGCTGGTGCCGGCGCTGATCGCCACCGCCGTGCTGTTCGGGCTGCTGCTGGTGCCCGTGCCCGAGGGGCTGACGCCCAAGGCCTGGCAGCTGGTGGCCATTTTCCTGACCACCATCGTGGCCATCATCCTCAAGGTCATGCCCATTGGCGTGATGGCCTTGATGGCCATCGTGATCGTCTCGCTGTCCCAGGTCACGTCTGGCTCGTCCAAGGGCGCAGTCACCGATGCGCTGAGCAGCTTTTCCAGCCCGCTGATCTGGCTGATCGTGGTGGCCATCCTGATCTCGCGCGGCCTCAAGAAGACGGGGCTGGGCAACCGCATCGGACTGATGTTCATCGCGCTGCTGGGCAAGCGGACCATCGGCATCGGCTACGGCCTGGCGATCTGCGAGCTGGTGCTGGCACCGTTCACGCCCAGCAACACGGCGCGCGGCGGCGGTATCGTGCACCCCATCATGAAGTCCATCGCCAATGCCTTCGATTCGGACCCGGCCAAGGGTACGCAGGGCAAGGTGGGCACCTACCTGGCCCTGGTCAACTACCACGCCAATCCCATCACGTCGGCCATGTTCCTGACCGCCACGGCGCCCAATCCGCTGGTGGTGGACTTCGTGGCCAAGGCCACGGGCCAGGCGCTGCACCTGAGCTGGACCACCTGGGCGCTGTACATGCTGCTGCCGGGCCTGCTGTGCCTGCTGCTGATGCCGCTGGTGATCTACCTTCTGTCGCCTCCCGAACTCAAGGCCACGCCCAATGCCGTGGAGTACGCGCGCAGCGAGATGGCACGCATGGGGCCGCTGTCGGGCAAGGAGCGCGTGATGCTGGGCACCTTCGGCCTGATGCTGCTGCTGTGGGCCAACGTGCCGCAGATGCTGTTCGGGCCTGCCTTCACGCTGGACCCGACGGTGGTCGCCTTCCTGGGCCTGTTCGTGCTGATCATCACGGGCACCATCGACTGGGATGACGTGCTGTCCGAGAAAAGCGCCTGGGACACGCTGGTGTGGTTCGGCGCCCTGGTCATGCTGGCCGAGCAGCTCAACAAGCTGGGCGTGGTGTCCTGGTTCGCGGTGGGCATGAAGAACGCCATCGTCGCCAGCGGCCTGGACTGGCTGCCGGTGGCGGCCATCCTGGTGGGCGTGTTCGTGTTCTCGCATTACCTGTTCGCCAGCACCACGGCCCACATCAGCGCCATGATGCTGGCCTTCCTGACCGTGGGCGCCCAGCTGATTCCTGCCGACTATGTCGTGCCCTTCATGCTGATGATGACGGCCGGCTCGGCCATCATGATGACGCTGACCCACTACGCCACCGGCACTTCGCCCATCATCTTCGGAAGCGGCTATGTCACGCTGGGCAACTGGTGGCGCGTGGGCGCGGCCATGTGCGTGATCGAGCTGCTGGTCTTTGCCGTGGTCGGCAGCGCCTGGTGGAAGCTGCTGGGCCTGTGGTGAGGGCGAAAGCCCTCATGCGGTGGTCCGTGGCTCGCCCAGCGACAGCATGAGCCGGTTGGCCCAGTTGAAGAAGGCCGTGCCGTGCAGCACATCGGAGATGGCGGCATCGTCCAGGCCGGCGGCGCGCAGCGCATCGATGTGGGCGGGCTCCAGCGCAGGCGGCGTCTGGGTCAGCGCCACGGCCGCCGTGACGATGGCGTTCCAGCGCGGCCCCAGGTCCGTGCCCGGACCCTCGTCGAGCAGGCGCTGCACGTCGCCGCCCCGGCGCGAGAAGTGCGTGGCAAAGCGCGCATGGACCGAGGCGCAGTAGATGCAGCCATTGGCGCGCGAGGTGGCAGCGGCCGCCAGCTCCCGCTCGGCACGCGGCAGGCCGGCGTCGGGGTTGTAGAAGATGTCCTTGTCGGTGCGCGTGCGTGCGCCCAGCGTGTCGGGGTCGCGCGCCAGCAGGCGGAAGTAGGGCGACTGCGCGCGTGAGGCATCGACCAGGCCTGCATGGTGGCGTTCGGTCAGCTCGCTTTCGTCCAGCGGCTCAATCCATGGCAGCCAGTCGAGCTGTTCCTGGGTGAAGACCTGGGGAGCGGCGGAGTTCGTTGAGGTCATGGCTGGGCTTGCAGGGTGGTGGGTTGATGGGCGGCCGGGGGCGCGGGGCGTGCAGCCAGCACGCGCAGCCCCGCCACCACGCGGATCTGGAAGGACAGGAAGGACGCCAGCTGGGACAGGATGACGATGTCCGTCTCGCTCCAGCCCGCCTGTTGCAGCGCCTGCAGGGCCCCGGCGCTGGCGTCGCGCGGGTGGTAGGTCAGCAGGTGCGCATGCGCCAGCGCCGCGGCCAGGCGCGCGCCCAGCAGCGCGGCATGGGCCGGGTCCACGGCATAGGCGGGGCCGCTCTGGTCTTCGCGGCTCAGCGGGCCTGCCGGGTAGCGGCCGTACGGCCCGTGCGGGCCGCTGCCGGGCTGAAGGCTTTGTGCACGGCCCCGCACGACTTCGGATGCCACGGCGGCAGCCAGTTCCGCATCTTCGGCCGCCAGTGCCTTCGCATAGAAGGCGGCGCTGCGCGGCTCGCCATGCAGCCCGGCCGTGAAGGCGGCCAGGGCCAGCCGCTCGCGCAGCGAGACCGTGCCGGGCACGGGCTCGGCGGGCGTGAACAGGGCGGCAAAACTCTGCTGGGCCTGCGTGCGCGCCTCGGTGCGGTGGCGGCGCACGCGGTCCAGGGCGCTGCCGGGGGTGATGCCGGCGAGGTGGTCGATGACGTCGTCCGGAAAACGGGGCTGTACGGTGGTGTTCATGGTCATGCGGCTTGCAGCAGTCCGGCCCGGGCTGCGGGGAGGGAAGAGGGGGCCTGCAGATCTGCACGGCGCCAGCCCAGGGCTGGTGCCACGTGGGCGGCCGTCAGCTCGATGGAGCGCAGGATGGCGTCGTGCGGCGGGTCGATGGAATGCACCTGGAAGACGATGTCGCTCACGCGCGCCAGCGCCGTGTCGGCGCGCAGCGAGGCGATGACCTCGTCGGGCGTGCCCACATGCACGTCGTAGGCGGCGATGAGATCGGCCAGCGGCGCCTGCGGATCGACGCGGGCCGCCCACTGCGAGGGCTGGGCGGCATGGCGCCGGGCCACGCGGCGCAGGCCGGCCTCGGCCCAGCGCAGCGCATCGTCTCGGCGGTCGGCCACGAACAGCGTGCGCGAGCCCAGGATGCGCGGCGCCCGCCCCGCGGGCAGGCGGGCGAGGTAGGCGTCGATGATGGGGTTCTGGATCTCGGACAGCGTGGCCAGCGGCGCGCCTTCGGGCCGTGGCTGGGTGCGCGACAGCATCAGGCCGTCGCCGTTGGCCCCGGCCCGCGCGCCGCCCTCGGCCGAGAACGTGGCCTGCCAGACGCGCTCCAGCAGCTGCGGCGCGGCCGGGTACAGGTGGACGCCACCGGCCAGCGTGCGCCCGGCCCAGGCGTCCTGCAGCACGCCGAAGTTGCGCGCGAAGACGGCGCCGCGCTCGGCGCCCTGCACGCCAAAGGCCTCGAAGGATTCGGCCGTGCCGCCCGTGCCCAGGCCCACCTCCAGGCGGCCGCCGGTCAGCAGGTCCAGCACGGCCGCGTCCTCGGCCACGCGCAGCGCGTTTTCCAGCGGCAGCGTGATCACGCCCGTTCCGATGCGGATGCGCCGCGTGCGCGCCGCCACATGGGCCAGGAAGACGAAGGGCGAGGGCAGGCCGCCCTCGCTTTCATGGAAATGGTGCTGGGCTACCCAGGCCGAGTCGAAGCCCTGGGCCTCGGCATGGGCGATCTGCTCGGCCACTAGGCGGTAGCGCTCGCCGGCCGGCGCATCGTCGAGCAGGCGGCTGAAGAAGCCCAGGCGCGGGCCGGTGCGGGAGCCGTGGCCACGGTTGGTATCAGGCGGGGTGAGGGACAAAATCAATGCTCCTTTTGCCGGGAATGGCGTCCATGAGTTCACGCGTGTAGTCGCTGGTGGGGCGCTGGAACACCTCCTCCACGCTGCCCGCGTCCACCACCCGGCCCGCGCGCAGCACCGATACCGTGTCGGCAATCTGGCGCACCACGGCAAGGTCGTGCGAGATGAAGAGATAGGTCAGCCCCAGGTCCTGCTGCAGCTGGGCGAGCAGGGCGAGGATCTGCGCCTGCACCGTCACGTCCAGGGCCGATACGGCCTCGTCCAGCACCAGCACCTGCGGCTGCAGCACCAGGGCGCGCGCAATCGCCACGCGCTGGCGCTGGCCGCCCGACAGCGCATGCGGGCGTCGCGGCAGCACGGCGGCCGGCAGGCCCACGCGCTCCAGCATGTCGTGCACGCGCCGGCGGCGCTCATCGGCCGGCAGCGGGTCGAAGTTCAGCAGGGGCTCCTCGATGATGTCGAACACGCTCTGGCGCGGGTCCAGCGAACTGAACGGATTCTGGTAGACCAGCTGCACGCGGCGGCGCAGCTGGCGCAGGGCCTCGCCGCGCAGGCCCGTGACCTCGGTGCCTTCGATGCGGATGCGGCCCGCCGTGGGCCGGCCCAGGCCCACGATGGCGCGGATGGTGGTGGTCTTGCCCGAGCCCGACTCGCCCACGATGGCATGCGTGCTGCCCCGGCGCACGCGCAGCGACACGCCGTCCACGGCGCGGAAGATGCCGCGCCCGTGGGCCTAGGCATGGCCTGGCGCCGCGAACTCGTGCACCAGGTCCTCGACCTCGATGGCCCAGTCATCGGCGGTGGCGGGCCTGGGCGTGCGGCGCGGCGCGGGCGCCAGCGAAGGCGCATCGGCCAGCAGCCGCCGCGTATAGGCGCTTTGCGGATTGCGCAGCAGCTCCAGCGTGGGGCCCTGCTCCTGGATGCGGCCGCTCTGCATGACGACCAGGCGGTGCGAACGGTCGGCCGCCACGCCCAGGTCATGCGTGACCAGCAGCACGGCCGTGCCGGTCTCGCGGCGCAGCGCGTCGATCAGGTCCAGGATGCGCCGCTGCACGGTCACGTCCAGCGCGCTGGTGGGCTCGTCGGCAATGATGAGGGCGGGCCGCAGCGCGATGGCGATGGCGATCAGCACGCGCTGGCGCATGCCGCCCGACAGCTCGTGCGGATACTGGCGTGCGCGCAGCGCGGGCTGGGACAGCCCCACGCGGGCCAGCAGCTCCAGCACGCGCGCCTGCACGGCCGTGCGGTCGCGCAGTCCGTGGATGCGCAGGATCTCGCCCACCTGGTCGCCCACCGTGCGCACGGGGTTCAGCGACATGGTGGGGTCCTGCGGCACCAGGCTGACCACGCGGCCGCGGATGGCGTTCCAGCGTGCGGCCGGCCACTCCGACGCCTCGGTGCCCTGCAGGCGGATGCTGCCGTGCTCGCGGTGGCCGTTGTCGGCCAAAAGGCCGATCACGGCCTGGGCCGTGGTGGTCTTGCCCGAGCCCGATTCGCCGACCAGGGCCACCACCTCGCCCGGCGCCACGGAAAACGACACGCCGTGCACCACGCGCTGTGCCTGGCCTGCGGCATCGCGGTAGGCCACGGCCAGGTCCTGCACTTCGAGCACGGGGGCGGTGGTTGCCACCGCTGGTGCGGCGTGGATGCGTTCCTCGATGGCGGCGCTCATGCAGGCCTCCGTGCGAAGGCCGTGGCGATGCGGTTGGCCGCCAGCACCACGGCCACCACGATCAGGCCCGGCGCCGTGGTCAGCCACCAGGCGGTGGCGATGTAGTTGCGGCCTTCGGCGATCAGCAGCCTCCATTCGGGCGTGGGCGGCGGCGCGCCGTAGCCCAGAAAACCCAGCGTGGAAATCGCAAGGATCGCCGAGCCGAACTGCAGCGCCGCCATGGCGATGACCGAGGTCAGCGAGTTGGGCAGCACATGGCGCCACAGCACGGCGGCAAAGCGCCCGCCGCTGCCAAAGGCGGCCTCCACGTAGTCGGAGCGGCGCACGCGCACCACCTCCGAGCGCACCAGGCGCGCGAAGCTGGCCACCGAGACCACGCCCACGGCAATGGCCGCGTTGATGGTGCCAAAGCCCAGCACGATGATGATGGTCAGCGACAGCAGCAGCGAAGGCACGGCCAGCAGCACATCGACCAGGCGCATCAGCGCATCTTCCGTGCGCCCGCCCGTGGCCCCGGCCAGCAGGCCGATCAGCGTGCCCACGGCCAGTCCCACGCCCACGGCCACGAAGGCGCCCGACAGCGAATGCACGGCGCCATGCACCACGCGCGCCCACAGGTCGCGCCCCAGCGCGTCCGTGCCCAGCCAGTGCGCGGCGCTGGGCGCCAGCAGCTGCTGGCCGGCCTGGCCCGCGATCGGGTTCTGGTGGGCAAACCAGCCGGGCGCCAGCGCCCACAGCGCGGCCACGGCAATCACCAGCCAGGCCAGGGCCAGCGTGGGCGGCAGGCGCTTCAGGGATTGCAGGCGGGCCGGCAAGGCGAAGCTGCGGCGCGGGGCGGCTGGCGCAGGGGCCAGGGACGACGCTGGCAGCGCCGTGGGAATGGGAATGGGAGTAGGAGTGGCGGGCGCGGCCTGGGCATCCAGGGCCGGGGAAAGAGCGCTTGAGACGGCAGTGTTCATGGCCGGTTCTCCACGGAATGGCGCAGGCGCGGATCGAGCAGCGGGTACAGCAGATCCACGGCGAGGTTGATGAGTACGAAGGCGGCGGCCGAGACGACCACCACGGCCTGGAGCACGGCCGTGTCCTGGTTGCCCACGGCCTGCTGGGTCAGCGTGCCCAGGCCATTGAGGCCGAACACGGCCTCCGTCACCACGGCGCCGGCCAGCAGCTCGCCGAACAGCACGCCGGCAATGGTCAGCGTGGGCAGCAGGGCATTGCGTGCCACATGGCGCAGCAGCACCCAGCGGCGCGAGGCGCCCTTGGCCCGTGCCACGGCCACGAAGGGCTGGGCCAGCACGGCGTCGATATTGCGCAGCAGCACCTGGGCCAGCGGCGCCGAGATCGGTACGGCCAGGGTCAGCGTGGGCAGCACCAGTCCTTCCCAGGGGCCGGGATTGATCACGGCGATCCAGCCCAGGCGGAACGACACCACCTGGATCAGCATGATCCCCAGCCAGAACACGGGCACCGAGACAAAGACCGAAGGCAGCGAATACAGCGCGTTGCGCAGCCAGACAAAGGGCGCCAGGCTGGCAGCCGCCGCCAGCGCCACGGCCAGCAGCGCGGCTGCGGCAAAGCCCAGAGCCGCGAGCTTGAGCGTGGGCGGCAGGCTGGTGGCCAGGCCCTGGCTCACCGGCACGCCGGCCTGCAGCGAATAGCCGAAATGGCCCGTGAGGAACTGGCCCAGCGTGTGCAGGTACTGCTGCCACACGGGCTGGTCCGAGCCGTAGGCGGCGCGGATGTCGGCAATCTCCTGCGGGCCCAGGCCCAGCTCGGGGTTCAGGAACTTGATCAGCACGGCATCGCCCGGCAGCAGCTGTAGCAGGATGAACGAGACCGTGAAGGCCGCCCACAGCACCAGGGCGGCCTGGGCGATGCGGCTGAGCAGATAGCGGCGCGGCATGGAAGTGGTTCCTCAGGGAGCGATCCGGTCAGCGCCTGGCCAGCCAGGTGCTGTAGAAGCTGGGCCGGCCCACGGCCTCGAAGCCCACGTCGCGCACCCAGCCTGCGCCCGCAAAGGCCTGGGGTTCCTCGAAGATGGGGATCACATAGGCCTGGTCGATCAGGTAGTTCTGCACCTCGCCGGCCAGCGCCAGGCGCCTGGCGGCATCGGTCTCGGCCGCGATGGCGTCGAACAGGCCGTTGAGCCTGGCGTCCTCGAAGGACTTGACCTTCTGGCTCACGCCGCCCTTTTGCAGCAGCACGTTGCGGTTGGTCGGGTAGTAGTTGCTCTTGATCACGTCGGGATCGGCGCGGCCCACCATGCCGGGCAGCACGCCGGTCTTGTCGGGGTCCAGCGTGTCCACCGCGCGGCTGCCCGCGTCGCCCGACAGCACGTTGAGCTTGATGCCCAGGCGGGCCCACTGCTGGGCCACCAGCTGCAGCGTCTCCTTGTTCTGCGGCTGGGGCAGGGACTCGTAGGTGGAGAGCACGAAATCGCGGCCGTCCTTCTGGCGCAGGCCGTTGGCGCCCAGCGTCCAGCCGGCCTCGTCCAGCAGCTGTTTCGCCTTGGCCTCGTCATAGGCCAGCTTGGCCGACAGGTCCACGAAGCCGGCCGCCGTGGAGGCAATCACCGAGCGCGCCTGCGGATAGCGCGGCGAGAACAGCGTCTCCACGATCTCCTTGGCGTTGGTGCCATGCAGCAGGGCCTGGCGCACCCTGAGGTCGGCCACCAGGGCGTTGTCGGGGCGGATGGCCACGCTGTTGTTCACGCCGCGCGTGGGCGGGGCGTAGATGCTGAACTTCTGGTCCTCGACGCGCTTTTCGTCATAGGCCTGGATCTGGCGGATCAGCCCGGCCTGGCCGGCCAGCAGCGCGCCGATGCGCACGCTGTCCTCGGGCGTGACGATGAACTTCACCTCGTCCAGCCGCGCGCGGCCCTGGTGGGCCAGCTTGGCGGGACCCCAGGCGTAGTCCTTGCGCACCTTGAGCACCAGCTCCTTGCCCAGCGTCTCGCTGGCCACCACGAAGGGGCCGGAGCCGATGATGCGCGTGGCGTCGCCCAGCTCCTCGAAGGGGCGGTCCAGCGTGGCCGGCGAGACCAGGCCCGAACCGATCACCGAAGTGCCCTGCAGGAAGCCCGGCGAAGGCTTCCTGAAGAAGAACTTCACCGTCAGCGGATCGACCACTTCGCTGCGCTCGTAGTTGTTGATCACCTCGGACACGGGCTGCTTGAGCGCCTTGTTGCCCAGGCCATAGGTGTCGAAGTTGCGCGCCACGGCCGCTGCGTCCAGCGGCGTGCCGTCGGAGAAGGTCACGCCGGGGCGCAGCTTGAAGCGGTACTCGGTGGCGTCGGCATTCACGGTCCAGGACTCGGCGATCCAGGGCTGGATCTCCAGCGTCTTCGGGTCCTGGTAGGTCAGCTTGTCGGTGATCTGGTTGAGCACGCCGCCGTTGGGATAGAAGCCCCCGGCCGGCGGATAGAGGTTGGTATGGGCCTGCTGCTCCAGGTAGACCAGGGTGCCGCCTTCCACGGGGCCAGCAGCCGCGCCTGCCTGGGCCGTATCGGCGTGCCTGGAGCACGCCGCCAGCAGCAGGCTGCTGCCCGCCAATACCGCTATCGCGGCCTTCCATGCCGCCTGACCCGCCTTCGATTGGGAAAACACGTTCGTACCTCGCCGCCGCTGGGGCGCTGAAAAACAAGACTGCCGGCCACAGGACCGGCTCCATGTTTTTCATGCTATCGATGGCAAATATTTGCGCTCATATATCGAGTTGCATCGTTATTTGGAAAACGACTAAGGGATGGGGGCACCGCATATCTGCCCAGTGCATAAGCGCAGACGGATTCGTTTGTTTGCCGCGCATGCGGCGGTCCCAACAATGGGCTGGTACTTCTTCACCGAAAGCCAGTCCATGAGCCATCTCAACGAATACCTCGCCGAAAAACGCGCCGCCGTGCTCGCCCGCAGCGCCGCCGTCGCGGCCGGCACGGCCCAGCCCGCCCACCTCAAGGCCCATGTGCGCGCCGAGGGCCGCAGCGGCGTGCGCCGCCTGCGCATCCGCGAGCACCAGGTCATCAGCGACAGCCCACCCGACTTCGCGGGCTACAACCTCGGCCCCAGCTCGCCCGAGCTGCAGCTGGGCGTGCTGGGCACCTGCGTCACCCACATCTTTCTGATCCAGGCGGCCGAGCGCCAGGTGCCCGTGGAGAGCCTGGAGGTCGAGGTCACGGGCATCATCGACCCGCGCGGCGGCAGGCCCGGCCACGAGGCCACGCCCATCTGGCCGCATGAGATCGGCTACACCGTGCACATCGACTCGCCGGCCAGCCGCGCCGAGATCGATGCGCTGTTCGAGGCCGTGGAGCGCACCTGCCCCATCCTCAACCTGCTGCGCAATCCGCAGAACATCCGCGCCGAAGTGCGCCATACCGACTCCAGCGCCGCCGCGCGCCTGGCGGCCTGAACACCGTGCGGAAAGCACCCCTGCCATGACCCTGCCACTCGACCACATCGTCATCGCGGTCCAGGACCTGGAACGCACCATTGCCGACTACACCGCGCTGGGCTTCAACGTGCTGCGCGGCGGCGAGCATCCGGGCCGCTCCACGCACAACGCCCTGGTGGTGTTTGCCGACGGCGCCTACTTCGAGCTCATCGCCTGGCGGGCGCCCGCGCCCGAGGAACGCTGGTGGCAGCAGCTGCAGCGCCATGGCGAGGGCATTGTCGATTTCGCGCTGCTGCCCACCGAGACCGGCGCCGTGGTTTCCGCCGCCCAGGCGCGCGGGCTGGACTACGAGGCGCCCTACGAAGGCGGCCGCCTGCGCCCCGACGGCGCGCAGCTGCGCTGGCGCAACGCACGCGCCCGCAGCCAGGACCTGCCCTTTCTCTGCGGCGACCTCACGCCGCGCGCCCTGCGCGTGCCTGAGGGCGATGCGCGCGTGCATGCCAACGGCGCCACCGGCGTGGCCCGGCTGCACGTGGCCGTGCATGACCTGCGGGCCAGCCTGGCGCGCTGGCGCGCGCTGCTGGGCGAGGGCGCCGACATCGGCGAGGCCCGTCTGTCGGCCGATGGCGGCGCCTACCGCGCCTCGCTGAAGCTGGGGGGCACGGGGCCGGGCGCCACCGAGCTGGTGCTGTCTGCCCCAGCCCAGGGCGTGGCCACGGGCGCCCTGGGCCACCGGCTGGCCACGCGCGGCGAAGGCCCTTATGCGATCGGGCTGGACGTGCGGCGGACTGCGCCTGCACGGGCACTGGACGAGGCCGCCACGCATGGCGTGCGCATCGTGCTCGCCCAGGATTCCCTGCCCCGGGAAACCGCTGCCGCCTAGGCGCAATGCGCGGGCGATAGAATGGCGCCCCGCTGACACCCATGCCCACTCCGGTGGGCGTTTTCGTTGCAGCCGCTGCAGCCTTCGCAGGCTGCCGTGGCGCGGCGCCGCTTGCCATGACGACTGCTTCCTCTCCTGCCACGCTGGGCATAGATTTCGGTACCTCCAACTCCGCCATGGCCTGGCGCGCGCCCGGCCAGCCCGCACGCCTGCTGCCGCTGGAAGGCGATGCCTGCGGCATGCCCACGGCGCTGTTCTTCCATACGGATGAGCACAGCACGCATTTCGGGCGCGACGCCATGGCCCAGTACCTGGATGGCGAGCCGGGCCGGCTCATGCGCTCGCTCAAGAGCCTGCTGGGCAGCGCGCTGCTGCAGGAAAAGACGGCCGTGCACGACCAGCTGGTCAGCTACCAGGATGTGATCGGACTGTTCCTTCGCCGCGTGGCCGACCGGGCGCGTGCCTCGCTGGACGGGCGCCTGCCCGAGCGCGTGGTGCTGGGCCGGCCCGTGCACTTCGTGGATGACCATCCCGAGCGCGACCGCCAGGCCCAGCAGGCCCTGGCCGACGCCGCGCGCGCCGCCGGCCTGGGCGAAGTGGATTTCCAGATGGAGCCCATCGCCGCCGCGCTGGACTACGAGCAGCGCCTCACGCAGGAATCCGTGGTGCTGGTGGTGGACATCGGCGGCGGTACCTCCGACTTCACCGTCGTGCGCCTGGGGCCCGAGCAGGCCGGCCGCCGCGACCGCCGCGACGACATCCTGGCCACCAGCGGCGTGCATATCGGCGGCACGGACTTCGACCACCGGCTCAACCTGGCCCAGATCATGCCGCTGCTGGGCTACCGCCACACCGGCCCCAGCGGCCGCGAAGTGCCCAGCCGCGTGTTCTTCGACCTCTCGACCTGGCACCTGATCCAGTGGCTGTACTCGCCCAAGGCCCTGGCCGAGGCGCGCAACCTGCGCACCGACTACAGCGACCAGCGCCTGCACAAGCGCCTGATGGACGTGCTGGAACTGCGCGAAGGCCACCGCCTGGCCGCCGTCGTGGAGCAGGCCAAGATCGAGGCTTCCACGCGCCATGCCGAGTCGCCCATCGAACTGGGCTGGCTGGAATCGGGCCTGTCCGCCGCCATCTCGCCCGAGGTGCTGCACGAGCAGCTGCAAGGCCCGCTGCAGCAGGTCGTGGCCTGTGCCCAGGACTGCCTGCGCCTGGCCGGCGTGGCGCCCCAGGCGCTGGACGCCATCTACCTCACGGGCGGCTCGTCGGCCCTGCGCACGCTGCGCGATGCGCTGCGCGAGGCCTTCCCCGGCGTGCCGCAGGTCGAGGGCGACCTGTTCGGTGGCGTGGCCACCGGCCTGGCGTATGCATAAGTCCCCCTGAGCGGCTGCGCCGCTTCCCGTTGCACGGCGCCCCCTCTCGCTACGCGGGGGGCGTACGGGCAACCGGCGACACCCTCGCGGCGGGGCGGCGCGGCCGGCGTAGGCCCTTGCTCGGTGTCCCTGAGGGTGAAGGCCACTGTGGTGCTGCCGCCTTGGGCTTAATCCTCTATCGGGTCCTCCTCGGCGGCCTGCTTGATCGCCAGCGCGGCGTCATAGAGGCGGTTGCGCGGTGCGCCCGTGATCTCGGCGGCCAGGCGCACGGCCGTCTTGGTGGGCAGCTCGGCCAGCAGCAGGCGCAGCACGCGCAGGGCGTCGGCGTCGGCCTCATCGCCACCCAGGGCCACCGGGTGCAGCACCACGGCGAACTCGCCCTTGCTGCGCTGGGGCACGGCCTGCAGCCAGGCCGGCAGCGCGCTGGCGGGCATGGTGGCAATGTCCTCGAACTGCTTGGTGATCTCGCGCGCCAGCGTCACCGGGCGCTCGCCCAGCGTGGCCAGGGCGGCGGCCAGGTCGGCAATGCGGTGCGGCGCCTCCAGCAGCACGGTGCAGCGCGGCTGCAGCGCCAGTTGCTGCACGGCGGCCAGGCGCTCGGCCGACTTGGTGGGCAGAAAGCCCGCGAAGACGAAACCTCCCTCGCCCTGCGAAGGCGTGACCGCGCCGGCCACGCTGATGGCGGCCGTGATGCTGCTGGCGCCGGGCAGCGGAATGCAGCGCAGGCCCGCGGCCTGCACGGCTGCGCACAGGCGTGCGCCGGGGTCGCTGACGCCGGGCGTGCCCGCATCGCTGACATAGGCGATGCGCTGGCCCTGCTGCAGCCGCGCCACGATCTGCTGGGCCGCCTCGGCCTCGTTGTGCTGGTGCACGGCCAGCAGCTGGCTGCCGGGCCGGTCCAGTCCATAGGAGCGCAGCAGGCCCTGGGTGTGGCGCGTGTCCTCGCAGGCCACGCAGTCCACCAGCTGCAGCACATGCAGGGCGCGCAGGCTGATGTCGGCCAGGTTGCCGATGGGAGTGGCCACCACGTAGAGGGCGCCCTGCGGATAATGCTGGGATGCCGCAGCATCCTTGGCTGCGCCCAGCGCGGTGGCGAAAGAGGTAGTCAATGGGTTTCCTTGCGAAAAAGCCGGCAGGCGCGGGGCCGTCTGCCCTCACGACCCGGCACCGGGGCCAGCAGGCCGAGGATGCGGCGCTGGCCCATCTGCAGGCGGCCGGCCTGCGTCTGGTCGAGCGCAATTATCGGACGCCGGGGCGCGGCGGCGGCGAGATCGACCTCATCGTGCAGGCGCGCGACGGCACCGTGGTCTTCGTCGAGGTGCGCAGCCGCGGCACGCGCGCCTTCGGCGGTGCCGGCGCCAGCATAGGCGCCACCAAGCAGCGGCGCATCGTGTTTGCCGCGCGCCACTACCTGATGCGATGGACCGCGCCGCCGCCGTGCCGCTTCGACGTGGTGCTGGTCGAGCCTGGCGCCGGGCCTGCCGTGCAGTGGCTGCAGGCCGCCTTTGATGCCGAAGGCGCCTGATCCGTTACCGCTGCAGCACAAATAACGCCTGGCTACGAAAGACTTCAGGGGCGGCAGTTATCATCGGGCCTCCATGCTTGAGCAACGTATCCAACAGCATTTCATCGACAGCGCCGACCTGAAATACCAGGCCGCCCAGGCGCTGAGCCAGCCCATTGCGTCAGCGGTACAGGCCATGCTGGCCTGCGTGACCAGCGGCGGCAAGGTCCTGGCCTGCGGCGCTGGCGCCTCGGCCAGCGACGCCCAGCTCTTCGCCGCCCTGTGCGTGGCCGGTTTCGAGCGCGACCGGCCCGAGCTGGCCGCCGTGGCCCTGGTGTCCGACGGTGGCCTGCTGGGCACCGTGGGCGCCACGGGCTCGGGTGGCAACGCCACCCAGTACCTGGCGCGCCAGATACGCGCCCTGGGCCAGCCCGGCGACCTGCTGCTGGTGCTGTCCGCCACGGGCAACGACGTGGCCGTGCTGGAGGCCCTGGATGCCGCCCATGAGCGCGACATGATGGCCGTGGTGCTGACCGGCCGCACGGGCGGCTCCCTGGCCGGCCGCGTGCGCGAGACCGATGTTCTGATCTGCGTGCCGCACGACCGTGCGGCGCGCGTGCGCGAAACCCATACGCTGGTGCTGCACTGCCTGTGCGACGGCGTGGATGCCCAGTTACTTGGTGAACAGGAGATGCCTCTATGAAGTTCCGTTGGTCCCGCGCCGCCTGCGGTGTGCTCGCCGTTGCGTCCCTGGGCGCCGCCCTGTCGGGCTGCGTCGCCCTGGTGGGCGGCAGCGCCGTGATGGCCGGCATGTCGGTGGCGGACCGCCGCACCACCGGCACCCAGGTGGAAGACCAGGGCATCGAGCTGCGCGCCAACAACCGCATCTCCGAAGTGCTGGGCGACAAGGCCCATGTCAACGTCACCAGCTACAACCGCCAGGTGCTGCTGACCGGCGAGGCCGGCAACGAGGCCGACCGCCAGACCATCGAGAAGCTCGTGCGCGAGCAGCCCACGGTGCGCAATGTCTTCAACGAAGTGGTGGTGGCGCCCTTCACTTCCACGCTGAGCCAGCGCTCCAAGGACACCCTGATCACCACCCAGGTCAAGGCCAGCCTGCTGGACGCCAAGGACATCCAGGCCTCGGCCTTCAAGGTCGTGACCGAGAACAAGGTCGTCTTCCTGATGGGCATCGTCACCCCGCGCGAAGCCAAGCGCGGCGCCGAGATCGCCCGCGGCATCAACGACGTGACCAAGGTCGTGCGCGTGGTGGAAGTCATCTCCGAGGACGAACTGGCCCGCATGCAGCCGCAGTCCGCCCCCGTGGTCACCGACGACTCCGGCAAGGCCGCCGCAGCCAGCGCTCCCACCAGCCTCTCGGAAAGCAGCCTGTCCACCCCCGCAGGCGCCACCGCCACCCCGGTGAAGTGATCACCGCCGCCTGAAAGCAAAAGCCGGAACATGTTCCGGCTTTTTGTTTTGGACATAGGAAGATCTCGTTCCTCAGGGCATAGCACTTGAATCTGGCAGGGCCTAAAGCCAGGGACACCAAGCAAGGGCCGCCCCGCAGCGATGGTGTCGTCCCCCTCCCTTGCGAAGCAAGTAGAGAGGGGGAAGCGGCGTAAGCCGCTCAGGGGGTGAGCCTCTTGATGAGGCTGGAGGTATCCCAGCGCCTGCCCCCCATCTGCTGCACATCGGCATAGAACTGGTCCACCAGGGCCGTGACGGGCAGGCGGGCGCCGTTGCGCTGGGCCTCGGCCAGCACCAGGCCCAGGTCCTTGCGCATCCAGTCCACGGCAAAGCCGAAGTCGAACTTGCCCTCGGCCATGGTGCGGCCGCGATTGTCCATCTGCCAGCTCTGGGCTGCGCCCTTGCCGATGACGTCGAGCACGGCAGGAATGTCCAGGCCCGCGTGCTGGCCGAAGGCGATGGCCTCGGACAGGCCCTGGACCAGGCCGGCGATGCAGATCTGGTTGACCATCTTGGTGAGCTGGCCGGCGCCGCTGTCGCCCATCAGCGTGCAGGCGCGCGAGAAGGCCATGGCCACGGGCTGCATGGTGGCGAAGGCGGCCTCGTCACCGCCGCACATCACGGTGAGCTGGCCGTTCTGGGCGCCCGCCTGGCCGCCCGAGACGGGCGCGTCGATGAACTGCAGGCCCAGCTCCAGCCCGGCCGCATGCAGCTCGCGCGCCACTTCGGCCGATGCCGTCGTGTGGTCGGCAAAGATGGCGCCGCGGCGCATGCCCGCGAAGGCGCCGTCCGGCCCCAGCACGACCGAGCGCAGGTCATCGTCATTGCCCACGCAGCTGAACACGATGTCGGCGCCGGCCACGGCCTCGCGCGGCGTGGCCGCATGGCCGCCGTTGAACTCCTCGCACCAGGCGCGGGCCTTGGCCTGCGTGCGGTTGTAGACCGTGACGCGGTGGCCTGCCGTGGCCAGGTGGCCGGCCATGGGATAGCCCATGACGCCCAGCCCCAGGAAGGCTACGGAGAGGGGAGCGATGGCCGCATAGCTGCGGGCGGCGATGGAGGAGTCGGACATGGGGGATTCCTGAGAGGTGGTGGGAGCGGGTGGCGCAGGGGCGCGCGGTGTGCGGCCCTGGAAGGAGCCGGTGTCCCGGCTCGGCGCGCTGAAGGCGCGTTCAGACGATGGCGAAATGCTCGGTGCCCGCCGCCAGGTCCAGCGACTTGGCGCGCTGGCTGCCCAGCTTGATCTGCAGCCGCAGGTCGTTGACCGAGTCCGCATTGCGCAGGGCATCCTCGTAGGTGATGAGGTTGGACTCGAACAGGTCGAACAGCGCCTGGTCGAAGGTCTGCATGCCCAGGTTGCGGCTTTTCTTCATGATCTCCTTGATCTCGGTGACTTCGCCCTTGAAGATCAGGTCGGAGATCAGCGGCGAGTTGAGCATCACCTCGATGGCGGCCACGCGCCCCTTGCTGTCCTGCTTGGGCAGCAGGCGCTGGGAGACCATGGCGCGCAGGTTCAGCGACAGGTCCATCAGCAGTTGCGGGCGGCGCTCTTCGGGGAAGAAGTTGACGATGCGGTCCAGCGCCTGGTTGGCGCTGTTGGCGTGCAGCGTGGCCAGGCACAGGTGGCCGGTTTCCGAGAAGGCGATGGCGTGCTCCATGGTCTCGCGGTCCCGGATTTCGCCCATGAGGATCACGTCCGGTGCCTGGCGCAGGGAGTTCTTGAGCGCTGCTTCCCAGCTGTCCGTGTCCAGGCCCACCTCGCGCTGCGTGACCACGCAGTTCTTGTGCGGGTGCACGAATTCGATGGGGTCCTCGATGGTCACGATGTGGCCGTAGGAATTCTCGTTGCGCCAGTCCACCATGGCGGCCAGCGTGGTGGACTTGCCCGAGCCCGTGGCGCCGACCAGGATGCACAGGCCGCGCTTGGTCATGGTCACTTCCTTGAGCACCTGGGGTACGCCCAGGCTGTCGATGGTGGGCAGGGCCAGCGGAATCGTCCGCATCACCATGCCCACGCGGCCCTGCTGGATGAAGGCGTTGACGCGAAAGCGCCCTATGCCCGGCGGCGAGATGGCGAAGTTGCACTCCTTGGTGCGCTCGAAATCGGCGATCTGCTTGTCGCTCATGACGGAGCGCGCCAGCGTCAGCGTGTGCACCGGCGACAGCGGCTGCGGCGACACCTTGGTGATGCGCCCGTCGATCTTGATCGCCGGCGGGAATTCCGCCGTGATGAACAAGTCGCTGCCGTTGCGGCTGACCATGAGCTTGAGCAGGTCGTTGATGAACTTGGTGGCCTGATCTCTTTCCATTGCCGTATTCCCCCGGGCATTGCGCGCCGTCGTGGCGCGCAGGTTGTTTTGTTATGTGCAGGTGGTCCGGTCCGGCCCGGATGGGCCAGGCGTCCTCATATTCGACTCATTCGCCGACTCATTCGCCATCTAAGTGTGCTGCTCCTCGCCCAGGCGCACGCTGATGGCACGCAGCCGGAACGAGAGCTTGCGCGCCAGCAGCGCCATCAGCTTGGCGGCCAGCGCGGCATCCTTGACCATCATTTCGTCCAGCGCCTCGGCGCTGAGCACGCCGATCTCGCAGTCGGTCAGCGTGGTGCAGCTGGAAAAGCGCGGCCCGCCGTCGAGCAGCGACATCTCGCCGAGGATGTCGCCGGGCCGTGTCTGCGCCAGGCGCATGCGCTCGCCCCAGGGCTGCTGGCGCTCCACGGCGATCTGGCCGGACAGCACCACCGCCATGAAGCTGCCGTTCTCCTCCTGGCGGATCACGTCGCGCTGCGGCGCCACGGCCGCGTAGATGAAGTATTCGCTCAGCCGGTGCAGGCTGGCGGCGTCAAGCTGGCCCAGGTAACGGTCGCGCGACCACAGCTGCTCCAGCTGGGTGACGCTGCCGCGCGGCAGCCGCGTGGCGCCCACCTCGATGGCGCGCGCCTCCCAGGGAACGGGAGGCGTGTGCGGGTCCATGAAGCCATGCGCCGCCAGCGTGGTCGTGAAGAAGGCCGACTCGGAGGCCGGGGCCGAAGGGTCCTGGCCGCTTCGCAGCTTGCGGAAAATGCTTTTCATGGCGCGTGGCGAGAGGCTGGGCCGGTGGCGGTCAGCCCGGGAAGTTGTCCGGTATCTTGGCCTTGGCGCGCGCTTCGGCCGGGCTGATCAGGTTGCGCCGCACCAGATCGGTCAGGTTCTGGTCCAGCGTCTGCATGCCCACATTCTGACTCGTCTGGATGGTGGAGTACATCTGGGCCACCTTGGCCTCGCGGATCAGGTTGCGGATGGCGCTGGTGCCCAGCATGATCTCGTGGGCCGCGATGCGGCCCTGGCCGTCCTTGGTCTTGCACAGCGTCTGCGAGATCACGGCCTGCAGCGATTCGGAAAGCATGGCGCGCACCATCTCCTTTTCCTCGGCCGGGAAGACGTCGATGATGCGGTCGATGGTCTTGGCGGCGCTGGAGGTGTGCAGGGTGCCGAAGACCAGGTGGCCCGTCTCGGCCGCGGTCATGGCCAGGCGAATGGTTTCGAGGTCACGCATTTCGCCCACCAGGATGGCGTCCGGGTCCTCGCGCAGCGCCGAGCGCAGGGCGGCCGAGAACGACTGCGTCATCGGCCCGACCTCGCGCTGGTTGATCAGGCACTTCTTGGAGTCGTGCACGAATTCGATGGGGTCCTCCACCGTCAGGATGTGGCCGTACTCGGTCTCGTTGAGGTGGTTGACCATGCCGGCCAGCGTGGTGGACTTGCCCGAGCCCGTGGGGCCGGTCACCAGCACCAGGCCGCGCGGCTTCAGGGCCAGGTCGGCGAAGATGCGCGGCGCGTTGAGCTGCTCCAGCGTCAGGATCTTGCTGGGAATGGTACGGAAGACGGCGGCCGCGCCCCGGTACTGGTTGAAGGCGTTGACACGAAAGCGCGCCAGGCCCTCGATCTCGAACGAGAAGTCCACCTCCAGGAACTCCTCGTAGGCCTTGCGCTGGGAGTCGCTCATGATGTCGTAGACCATGGCGTGGACCGTCTTGTGGTCCAGCGGATCGACATTGATGCGGCGCACATCGCCGTGCACGCGGATCATCGGCGGAAGCCCCGCGGACAGGTGCAGGTCGGAGGCCTTGTTCTTGACGCTGAAAGCCAGCAATTGGGTGATGTCCACGGAGTTCGCTCCCTCGTTTGGTACGCTGGCGGCAATTATGACGACGATTGAAAACAAGCTTCAACAGATTCACGAACGGATTGCCTCGGCCTGCGCGCAGGCGGGCCGGGCGGCCGGCTCGGTGCAGTTGCTGTCCGTCTCCAAGACCTTCGGCCCCGACGCCGTGCGCCAGGCCGTGCTGGCCGGCGAGCGCAGCTTTGGCGAGAACTACATCCAGGAAGGCGTGGACAAGATCGCCGCCGTGCGCGCCATGGGCCTGCCGGGCGGCGAGGCCCTGCAATGGCATTGCATAGGCCCCATCCAGAGCAACAAGACGCGCCTGGTGGCCGAGCATTTCGATTGGGCCCAGACCGTGGACCGCCTGAAGATCGCCGAACGCCTGTCGGCCCAGCGCCCCGAAGGCCTGGCGCCGCTGCAGGTCTGCATCCAGCTGAACGTGGATGGCGGTGAGACCAAGGCCGGCGTGGCGCCTCAGCAGGCGCTGGAGCTGGCCGCCGCCATCGTGCAGCTGCCGCGCCTGGTGCTGCGCGGCGTGATGAGCATTCCCGACGATGTGCCGGGCTTCGAGGCCCAGCGCGAGGTGCATGCCCGCGCCACGGCCGTGTTCACGCAGATCCGCGGCAGCGGCCTGCCGGGGCTGGAGCGCTTCGACACGGTGTCCATGGGGATGACGGGCGACCTGGAAGCGGCCGTGGCCGCCGGATCGACCATGGTGCGCGTGGGCAGCGGCATCTTCGGCCAGAGAAACTACGCCCCGCGCTGAGCGGGGCGTAGCTGGCGGGATACTCAGCCTCAGCCTCAGCCTCAGCGGCTGCCGGGCCGCTTCATCTGGCAGTCCGTGGGCAGCTCCACCTGCTCGGGCGTGTAGACGGCGTCGGTGCGAAAGCCGTAGTTCGTGCCTTCCCAGCCGGTCTTGACCAGCTTGCCATCCACGGGCGCGATGGTGTTGACCACCTGGGGCAGCAGCAGCTGGTGGTCCTTGCCGCGCATGCGCACGGGGCCGACCACGGTGTCCATCTGCAGGTCCTCCAGGGCCAGCGCGATCTTCACAGGTTCGGTGGACTGTGCCTTGGCCATGGCGGCGGCCAGCATGCGCGGCACCAGGTCCATGCGCGGGGCCAGGAAGTCCTTGCCCATGCGGGCCTTGTATTCCTGGGCGCGGGCGTCGGCCAGCGGGCGGCCGGCCTGGCCTGGGTGCCATTCGGCCACCCAGGTCAGCTGGCCGATGCGGGTCTGGGCGAAGGATGTCACCGTGCCCGGCATGCCGCCGGCGCTGTGGTTGAAGTAGCGCAGGTCATAGCCCGAGTCGGCCGCTGACTTGAGCAGCAGGGTCAGGTCCTGCCCCCAGTTGCCCGTGATCACCGAGTCCGCACCCGTTTCCTTGATCTTGGCCACGTAGGGCGCGAAGTCCTTGACGCGGCCTATGGGGTGCAGCATCTCGCCCGTGAACTGGATATCGGGCCGGGCCGCGCTCACCATCTGGCGCCCGTAGGCCGCCCACTGCTTGCCGTGGGCGTAGTCCTGGTTGAGCAGGTAGACCTTGCGGATGCCCGGCTGGGTCTTGATGTAGCTGGCAATCGCCTGCATGCGCATGGCGGTGTTGGCATCGAACATGAAATGCCAGAAGCTGCAGGCCTTGCCCGTCAGCTCGGGGTCGATGGAGGAGTGGTTGAGCACCAGCACCTCCTTGCCCGGATTGCGCTGGTTGTGGCGCGAGGCCGCCTGCACCAGGGCTGCCACCACCGACGAGCCCGATCCCCCGGTCACCACCACGCGCGCGCCCTGGTCTAGGGCCGCCTGCAGCGCGGCCTGGCTTTCCTGGGCCGAGAGCTTGCTGTCGAACTGCAGCAGCTGCAGCTTCGCCCCGTTGAACAGACCGCCCTTGGCGTTCACGTCCTCGACCGCGTACTGCACGTGGTCCCGCATCAGCTCGCCCGTGCTGACGAAGGGGCCGGACAGCGGGTCGATGAAGGCGATCTTGAAGCTGTCGGTTCCCTGGGCGTGGGTGGCCGTGCTGCACAGCAGGGCGGCGGCGAGTGCCATGGATGGCTGGGAATATCGTCGGATGCAATGGCGGCGGATCGGCATGTCTTGTCTCCTCGAAGGAATGGTCGTCAGTCCTTGCCGGGCGGCTCGGCCCGGGGCCGGCTGCGCCGTGCAGGCGTCTTTTTCGCGGGGGATGCGGCAATGGCTTCGGGCGCGGTGGCTGGCGCCGTGCGCAGGCCCAGCACGCGGCTGGCCAGCTCGGTCAGCTCGGCCACCATCTCGGCCGTGCCCAGGCGGCCGCCGGGGCGGTACCAGTTGTAGAGAAAGCCCGGCAGGCTGCAGGCGGCCTGGGCGGTGATGCGTGTCTCGCGAAAGTCCAGGTGGCCGCTGGCGCGGCCTTCTTCGAGCAGCGCGCAGAACTGGCGGTAGAACTGGCGCGCCAGCGTGCGCGAGGCCTTCATGTACGCCGGGCTGAACGCCTGGGGCTCGCGGTAGGGAAAAAAGGCCGCAGGGTAGTGGGCAATGGTGGCCGCGATCAGGCGCTGCAGGCCGTCCACGGCCTTCTCGTGCGCGGCGCGCGCATCGTCGGCCGCGAAGTCCAGCACCGTGAAGCAGGCCTCGGTGGGCGCCCAGCACAGGGTCTCGAAGATCTCCTGCTTGTTGCGGAAGTAGTAGTAGACGAAGGGTTTGGTCACGCCCAGGGCCTGGACGATCTGCTCCATCGTGGTGTTGGCGTAGCCGTTGCGGTCGAACAGGGCCTCGGCCGCCTTGAGGATGCGTTCGCGCTTTTCATCGGAGCCGGCCGTGGGAAGGCGCTGGCGGCCGCGCGGGGTGACAGGGGGCTTGGGCATGCGGGAAATCTCGTGTCGCGTCGGTGGCTGCGATGGTTATACCGATGGGTAGCAATGTTCTACCAGCGGGTATATATTGGCAAGCCGCTGGACCCCAAAACAAATCAAGGCTATCCCTTAGGACTGGTTCCGGGATGGCCAGACACCCAGGAGACAAGCATGGCGGATTCCGAGACCCTCATTCCCCTGCATGAGGCCCTGCGCCGCAATGCGCGCAACCACCCCGGCCGCGACGCCTACATCTGGTATGGCCGCCACATCAGCTGGGCCGAGGTGGATGCGGCCAGCGACGCCTTTGCCGCGCGGCTGCAGGCGCTGGGCGTGGGCCGGGGAGAGCCCGTGGCGCTGTTCATGAACAACTGCCCGCAGTACATCGTGGCGCACTACGGCATCCAGAAGATCGGCGCCATCGTCTGCCCCTGCGGGCCGCTGAACAAGGAGCATGAGCTGCAGTACCAGCTCGATGACCTCCAGGCCCGCGTCATCGTCGCGGCCGATGTGCTGCTGCCCGTGGTGGACAAGGTGCGCGCCAGCACGGCGCTCAGGCATGTGCTGGCCGTGCGTTATGGCGACTGGCTTCCTGAATCGGCCACGCTGGCGCTGCCGCCCGAACTGCAGGCCCCCGTGCAGCCGCTGCCCGAGGGCGTGGAATCGTTCTGGGATGTCATGCACAGCGGCGCCAAGCCCGTGCCCGTCGATGTCGCCATGGACGATGTCTCGCTGATGACCTATACCTCGGGCACGACGGGCCTGCCCAAGGGCGCCATGCTCAGCTACGGCAACGCGGCCAGCAAGACGGCCGGCGCCTCCAGCGCCACGGGCGTGAACGCCGGCGACATGCTGCTGGCCGTGGCGCCGCTCTATCACATTGCCGGCATGTCCATGGGCGTGAACATGCCCGTGCACAGCGGCGCCACCTGCGTGCTGCTGCACCGCTTCGACCCGCTGGCCGTGGCCCAGGCGCTGGAGCGCTACCGCGTGACCTGGTGGTACAGCATCGCGCCCATGAACGTGGCCGTGATGCAGCTGCCGGGCGTGGAGGCCATGGACTTTTCCGCGCTGCGCCGCAACACGGTGACCAGCTTCGGCATTGCCTACACCGAGGAGCTGGCGCGGCAGTGGAGGCGCTTCACCCCGAACTGCATCTCCAGCGAGGCGGCCTACGGCCTCAGCGAGACCCACACCATGGACACCACCATGCCCGGCGATGCCATCCGCTGGGGCACGCACGGCAAGCCGCTGCCCGGCAACGAGGTGCGCATCATCGATCCCGAGACCGGCGAGCCCCTGCCGGCCGGCGAAGTGGGCGAGATCACCATCCGCGGCCCCGGCAACTTCAAGGGCTACTGGAACAAGCCCGAGGCCACGGCCAGGACCCTGAAGAACGGCTGGGTCCACACGGGCGACATGGGCCGCATGGACGCCGAGGGCTACCTGACCTTCATCGGCCGTTTCAAGGAAATGATCAAGGTCTCGGGCTACAGCGTCTTCCCCGAGGAGGTGGAGGCCATCCTCATCAAGCACCCGGCCGTGGCCCAGGCCGCCGTGATCGGCGTGCCCGACCCGCAAAAGGGCGAGGTCGTGCGCGCCTTCATCGTCACGCGGCCGGGCCAGCAGATCGCGGCCGAGGACCTGGTGCAGTGGTCGCGCGAGAACATGGCCAGCTACAAGGCGCCGCGCGAGGTGCGTTTCATCGAGGCGCTGCCCGCCACCGGCGCGGGCAAGGTGCTGCGTCGCTTGCTGCGCGATCAATGAGAAAGACCGAAGTCCCATGTTCCAGAAGATCCTGATAGCCAACCGCGGCGAGATCGCGCTGCGCATCGTGCGCGCGCTGCGCGAGCTGGGTGTGCCGAGCCTGGCCGTCTTTGCCGCAGACGATGCGCAGGCGCCCCATGTATCCGCTGCCGATGCAGCCGTGCCCCTGGACGCCAGCGGCCCCTCGGCCTACCTGGACGGCGCCCACCTGCTGCGCATTGCGCGCGAGCACGGCTGCGACGGCATCCATCCGGGCTACGGCTTTCTCAGCGAGAACGCCGGCTTTGCCCAGGCCTGCGCCGACGCGGGACTGCGCTTCATCGGCCCTGCACCCGCCCATCTGGCGCTGCTGGGCGACAAGGCCCGCGCACGCGATCTGGCGCGCCGCTGCGGCGTGCCGCTGATGCCGGGCAGCAGCGAGGCCGTCACGCTGGAACAGGCCCAGGCCTTCTTCGAGGCGCAGCAGGCCGGGGGCGCCAGCGGCATCATGGTCAAGGCCATCGGCGGCGGCGGCGGGCGCGGCATGCGCGCCGTGGCGCGCGCCGAGGACCTGCCCGCTGCCTACGAGCGCTGCCGCAGCGAGGCGCGCGCCGCCTTCGGCGTGGACGGTGTCTATGTGGAGCGTCTGATGACGGGCGCACGCCATATCGAGGTGCAGATCCTGGGCGACGGCGGCGCAGGCCCCATCGCGCTGGGCGAGCGCGAATGCACGTTGCAGCGGCGCTTCCAGAAGCTGGTGGAGATCGCGCCCAGCCCCAGCCTGGCGCAGCCGCTGCGCGAGCGCATCACGCGCGACGCGCTGCGCATGGCCGCCGAGATCGGCTACGAGAGCCTGGGCACCTTCGAATTCCTGGTCGATGCCGCCTCCGACTCCCTGCCCTATGTCTTCATCGAGGCCAACCCGCGCCTGCAGGTCGAGCACACCATCACCGAGGAAGTCTTCGGCATCGACCTGGTGCAGGCCCAGATCCGCATTGCGGCGGGCGATCACCTGGGCGAGCTGGGCCTGGATGCCAGGACACCCCCCGCGCCGCGCGGCTATGCCATGCAGTGGCGCATCAATGCCGAGACGCTGGATGCCGCAGGCCATTCGCGCCCCGGCAGCGGACGCATAGGCGCATTGCAGTGGCCGGCCGGCCCCGGCATCCGCATCGACACGCATGCGGTGGCGGGCGCCAGCCCCTCGCCGCACTACGACACGCTGCTGGCCAAGCTCATCGTGCACAGCAGCGGGCCGCGCTTCGAAGACGTGCTGCGCCGCGCACGCCGCGCGCTGGACGAATGCCGCATCGACGGGCTGGCCACCAACCTGCCGCTGCTGCAGGCGCTGGCCGGCCGGCCCGAGATGGCGTCGCAGGCCGTGCACACACGCTGGCTTGAAGAGGCCCTTCCCGAATTGGTGGCGGACGCCCAGGCGCTGGCCGAAGGCGCGCAACGCACGGCTGTGGCCGCCGATGTTCCGGTGGCGGACGAGGCTGCTGGCGCGCCGGTCCCCGAAGGCGCCCTCACGGCCCCCATGCCCGCGCGCATCGTGCAGTGGAGCGTGGCCGTGGGCGATGTCGTAGCCGCAGGCACCGAACTGGGCGTGCTCGAAGCCATGAAGATGGAGCATGTTCTGCTGGCGCCGCAGGCCGGCACCATCACCCAACGGCTGGCCGAGGCCGGTGCCTATGTGGCCCAGGACCAGCCCCTGCTGGTGCTGGCCGCCGCCGAAGGCGTGCAGGCCGACGCACGCGCGCAGCAGATCGCCCAGGACCCGGACCACATCCGCGCCGACCTGCGCCGCGTCATCGACCGCCATGCCTTCACGCTGGACACCGCCCGGCCCGAGGCCATGGCCAAACGCCATGCCCAGGGCGGCCGCAGCGCGCGCGAGAACATCGCCGATCTTTGCGATGAGGGCAGCTTCATCGAGTACGGCGCGCTGGCCATTGCCGCGCAGACGCGCCGGCGCAGCATGGACGACCTGATCGCCAACACGCCGGCCGACGGCATGGTCACGGGCATGGGCTCCATCAACGGCGCGCAGTTCGGCCAGGAGCGCTCGCGCGCCGTCGTCATGGCCTATGACGCCACCGTGCTGGCCGGCACCCAGGGCGCGCGCAACCATGCCAAGACCGACCGCATGCTGGGCATTGCGCTGGCCCAGAAGCTGCCCGTGGTGCTGTTCGCCGAAGGCGGGGGCGGGCGGCCCGGCGATACCGACACGCCCGTGGTCGCCGGCCTGCATGTGCACACCTTCGCGGCCTATGCGGCGCTGTCGGGCCAGGTGCCGGTGATCGGCATTGCACACGGCCGCTGCTTTGCGGGCAATGCAGCCCTGCTGGGCTGCAGCGACGTGATCATCGCCACGCGCGCCAGCTGCATCGGCATGGGCGGGCCGGCCATGATCGAGGGCGGCGGCCTGGGCGTGTTCCGCCCTGAAGAGATAGGACCCAGCGGCATCCAGCATGCCAATGGCGTGATCGACGTGCTGGTCGAGGACGAGGCCCAGGCCGTGGCTGCAGCGCGCCACTATCTTTCGTTCTTCCAGGGCCGCACCACGGAGTGGACCGCGCCCGACACGCGCGCCCTGCGCCATGTGGTGCCCGAGAACCGGCTGCGTGCCTATGACACGCGTGCGGCCATGGCGCATCTGGTGGACGAAGGCAGCCTGCTGCTGCTGCGCACGGGCTTTGGCGCAGGCATCCACACGGCGCTGGCGCGCATCGAAGGCCGGCCCGTGGGGCTGATGGCCAACAACCCCTCCCACCTGGGCGGCGCCATCGACGCCGATGCGGCCGACAAGGCCGCGCGCTTCATGCAGCTGTGCAACGCCCATGGCCTGCCCATCGTGAGCCTGGTGGACACGCCCGGCTTCATGGTCGGCCCCGAGATCGAGAAGACCGCCCAGGTGCGCCATGTCAGCCGCCTGTTCGTCACGGCGGCCAAGCTGCGCGTGCCGTATTTCAGCGTGGTGCTGCGCAAGGGCTACGGCCTGGGGGCCATGGGCATGACGGCGGGCAGCTTCCATGCGCCGGTGTTCAACGTGGCCTGGCCCACGGGCGAGTTCGGCGCCATGGGTCTGGAAGGCGCCGTGCGCCTGGGCTTTCGCAAGGAACTGCAGGCCCTGCCCGAGGGCGCCGAACGCAACGCTCTGTTCGACCGGCTGCTGGCCCAGCAGTACGCCCACGGCGAGGCCATGCACATGGCCGGCACGCTGGAGATCGACGCCGTCATCGACCCCGCCGACACGCGCGCCTGGCTGTCGCGCGGCCTGGCGGGGGCGCGCGTGGCACCCGCCCAGGCGGGCTTCGTGGACACCTGGTAGGCCCTGAAAACGCTGCAGGCGGCGTGCTAAGCTGATCCTCTTTTCGACGAACACGATGGCGGGCCCGCTCAAGCGGGCCCCGCTGCCTCTGGAGACCTTCCCATGCCCGGACTTCTGCCCGATATCGATCCCGACGGCCTGCTCGAATTCTCGGTGGTCTACACCGACCGCGCGCTCAACCACATGTCCAAGCGCTTCGCGGGCGTGATGCAGGACATCCTCACCACGCTGCAGGAGGTCTACCACGCCCACACGGCCGTGCTGGTGCCGGGCAGCGGCACCTTCGGCATGGAGGCCGTGGCGCGCCAGTTCGCCAATCGCGAAAAGGTGCTCATCGTGCGCAACGGCTGGTTCAGCTACCGCTGGACGCAGATCTTCGAGGAAGGTGGCCTGGGCGGTGGCTCCGTGGTCTGCAAGGCCCGCCGCCAGGGCCCGGGCAGCCAGGACCCCTGGGCGCCTTGCGCGGCCGAGGACGTGGCCGCCGCCATCCGCACCGAGAAGCCCAAGGTCGTGTTCGCGCCCCATGTGGAGACGGCCAGCGGCATCATCCTCAGCGACAGCTACCTGCGCGCCGTGGCCGATGCCGCGCACGAGGTGGGTGCGCTCTTCGTGCTGGACTGCGTGGCCTCGGGCGCCATGTGGGTGGACATGGAAAAGACCGGCGTGGACGTGCTGATCAGTGCGCCGCAAAAGGGCTGGAGCAGCTCGCCGTGCTGCGCCATGGTCATGCTCTCGCAGCGCGCGCGCGAAGCCATCGAGCACACGCAAAGCTCCAGCTTCTCCTGCGACCTCAAGAAGTGGATGCAGATCGCCGAGGGCTACGAAAAAGGCCAGCACGCCTACCACACCACCATGCCCACCGACGCCCTGGTCCGCCTGCGCGACGTGATGCTGGAGACGCGCGCCTACGGCTTCGCCAAGGTGCGCGACGAGCAGATCGCCCTGGGCGCCAAGGTGCGCGCCCTGCTGGAGTCGCGCGGCTTTCCCAGCGTGGCGGCCGAGGGCTGGAAGGCCCCTGGCGTGGTCGTAAGCTACACCACCGACCCCGGCATCCAGAGCGGCAAGAAGTTCATGGAAGCCGGCCTGCAGACCGCCTCGGGCGTGCCCCTGCAGTGCGACGAAGGCCCGGACTTCAAGACCTTCCGCATCGGCCTGTTCGGCCTGGAAAAATGGCATAACGTGGACCGCACCGTCGGCCACATCGCCAAAGCGCTGGACGACATCGGTGTCCCCGCCAAGGCGTGAACCGAACCCGCTGCAAACATTGCATTGAAAGAGCCCTCATGAACAAGACCCTCACCACCCTGGCCGCCTCCTGCGGCCTGATGCTCGCCGCACTGACCGGCGTGGCGGCCCATGCGGCCCAGCTCGTCACCACGGCCAGCGGCCTGGTCTATGAAAGCCTCAAGGAAGGCACAGGCGCCAGCCCCAAGGCCAGCGACACGGTGCGCGTGCACTACCGCGGCTACTTCCCCGACACGGGCAAGGACTTCGACAGCTCCATCACGCGCGGCCAGCCCATCGAGTTCCCCCTGACCGGCGTGATTCCCTGCTGGACCGAAGGCGTGCAGAAGATGAAGGTCGGCGGCAAGGCCAAGCTGACCTGCCCGCCCTCCATCGCCTACGGCAGCCGTGGCGCGGGCAGCGTGATCCCGCCCAACGCCACGCTGAACTTCGAGGTGGAACTGCTGGGCATCAAGTGATGGCCGGCCCGCTGGCCGGGCCAGCCCCCGCCTGATGCGAAGCCGGCCTGCGGGCCGGCTTTTTCACGGTCGCTGAAAGGAAGACGTCGTGGACCCACGCAAACCGCTGGACGCGCGCGCCTCCGCGCTGATGCTCATGCTGTGCCTGATCTGGAGCCTGCAGCAGATCCTGCTCAAGGCCACGGCCGATGCCATTGCGCCCACGCTGCAGATCGCGCTGCGCTCGGGCGCGGGCGCCGTGCTGGTGTGGCTGTTCATGCGCTGGCGCGGCATGCGCGTGCAGTGGGGCGACGGCAGCCGGCGCCCGGGCCTGGCCGTGGGCACGCTGTTTGCGCTGGAATTCCTGCTGGTGGGCGAGAGCATCAACCACACCTCGGCCGCCCATGTGGTGGTCTTCCTGTATTCCGCTCCCGTGTTCGCGGCGCTGGGCCTGCACTGGAAGCTGCCCTCGGAGCGCCTGGCGCCGCTGCAATGGCTGGGCATCGTGCTGGCCTTTGCCGGCATTGCGCTGGCCTTCCTGGGCGGCGGCAAGCCTTCGAAGGCAGCCGGCGCCGCCATGCTGCTGGGCGACCTGCTGGCGCTGGCCGCCGGCGTGGCCTGGGGCGCCACCACGGTGGCCATCCGCACCACGCGGCTGGCATCGCTGCCCGCCGCGCAGACCCTGCTCTACCAGCTGGCCACCGGCTTTGCGCTGCTGCTGCCCGCCGCCTTCCTGCTGGGCCAGACCCGCTTCGAGCCCACGCCCCTGGCCTGGGCGGGCCTGGCCTTCCAGTCCGTGCTGGTCTGCTTCGTGAGCTTCCTGGTCTGGTTCTGGCTGCTCACGCAATACCTGGCCTCGCGCCTGGGCGTGTTCTCGTTCATGACGCCCATCTTCGGCGTGGTCTTCGGTGCCTGGCTGCTCAGCGAGCCCATCGAGCCCAACTTCCTGGCCGGGGCACTGATGGTGCTGGCAGGGGTGCTGCTGGTGAGCGGGTATGGGTGGCTGAAGTCGCTCAGGCGGTGAGGCCAGGGATCAGGCCGGCCGGGGTAGCGGATCCGTGCCCTCGTTGAGCACGGAAAGATAGCGCTGATAGCTGAAGACCCGGCCTCGCTTGCGGCCGGTCACTTCCTCGATGATGCCCAGGCGCTGCAAGTCGGCGAGCGCCGTGTTGACGGTGGGCGAGGACAGCCCTATCTGCCGGACCAGTTGGTTCGACGTCAGGAAGGGGTTGAGCTGGAACAGGTCGTGGATGCGCAGCGTGGAGCTGGCGCGTTCGCCTTCGGTCGCGATGCGTTCGCGGTCCTGCCTGAACAGGTCGACGATATGGGTGGCGGCCTCGAAGGCCTGGTTCGCGGTCTGTGCCACGCCGGTGAGAAAGAAGTCGAGCCAGGCTTCCCAATTGCCGTTCTCGCGCACTTCCTGGAGCAGCCGGTAGTACTCGGTCCGGTGCGTCTTGAGAAAGAGGCTGAGGTAGAGCAGCGGCTTGTTCAGCACGCCGTTAATGCAGAGATACAGCGTGACCAGCAGGCGGCCGATACGGCCATTGCCATCGAGGAACGGATGCAGTGTCTCGAATTGCACGTGCAGCAGGCCGGCCTTGATGAGGGCGGGCAGGCGGGAGGCATCTTCGTGCATGAAGCGTTCAAAGGCGTTGAGGCAGGGGCCGAGTTCGTTGACAGGCGGCGGCACAAACAAGGCATTGCCTGGACGCGTGCCGCCAATCCAGTTCTGCGAGCGCCGGAACTCGCCGGGGCTCTTGGTGCCGCCGCGTCCGCTTTGCAGCAGCCGGCCATGCATCTCGCGGATCAGGCGCAGTGACAGCGGCAGGTCCCGCAGGCGCTCCAGTCCGTACATCATCGCGTCCACATAGTTCGAAACTTCGCGGATGTCGTCGATGGGCTGGCCCGCCTGGGCCTCGGCTTCGAAGCGCAGCAGGTCCGACAGCGTCGATTGCGTGCCCTCGATCTGCGAAGAAAGCACGGCCTCCTTGCGCACGTACATGTAGAGGAACAGCTCCTGGCGGGGCAGCAGCATGGTGATGCCATCGAGCCGTCCCAGCGCACGCTCGGCAAGGCTGAGCTTTTCCAGGAGGACGAGCACATCGATGGCCGGCTCCGGCGGCAGCGGTGGCGGCACGAAGGCGCGCACCTTTTCGCCTGCTGCGGATGTCTCGATGAAGCGGCCAAGCCGCTGGCTGGTAGGGGAATCGGGCATGGGCTGACTATGGCTTCGGACGCTTATTTAAGCAAATGCGGTTTTTCTTAAATAACGAGAGCGCCAAGTTAAGCAGACTTAAATAAGCCTTCGTCTCAAGGCGGCGGGCCGGCCGCATGACCCCTCATGCCAGTCCCAGCCGCCGCGCCAGCCGCTGCAGGTTGGCGCGGTCCATCTGCAGCTCGCGTGCGGCGGCGGCCCAGCTGCCGTGGTGGCGCTGCAGGCTGGCCTTGATCAGCTGGCGTTCGTAGCTCTCCACGGCATTGCGCAGGCCTTGGGGGCTGGCGCCGGGCGATGCGGCCTGTGGGACGGGCAGGGTCGGGGTGGCCGTCGCCGGGGGCTGCGCGTCATCCCAGAGATCGGCCTGCCCCAGCGTGACCATGCGTGCCCGGCCACCGGCCGGAGTGCCGGAGGGCGCACGGCTGAGCGCCCGCAGCACGCCGCGGCTGATGAGGTGCTCCAGTTCCCGGACATTGCCGGGCCAGTCCTGGGCGAGCAAGGCCGATTGCGCAGCGGGGTGCAGGCGCAGTCCGCCCAGGCCCAGGCGCGAACGGTTTTCCTCGAGGAAGAAGCCGGCCAGCATCAGCACGTCGCTGTCGCGCTCGCGCAGCGCGGGCACGCGCAGCGGGTAGACGCTCAGGCGGTGGAAGAAATCGGCGCGCATGCGGCCTGCCGCCACCTCGGCGGCCAGGTCGCGGTTGGTGGCGGCGATCACGCGCACGTCCACATGGTGCTCGCGGTCCGAGCCCAGGCGCTGCAGCTGGCCGCTTTGCAGCACGCGCAGCAGCTTGGCCTGCACGGGCAGGGACAGCTCGCCCACTTCGTCCAGGAACAGTGTGCCCTGGTCGGCCTGCTCGAACTTGCCGCTGCGCTCGGACAGCGCGCCCGTGAAGGCGCCGCGCACATGGCCGAACAGCTCGCTTTCGACCAGGTTGTCGGGAAGGGCCGCGCAGTTGATGCTGACCAGCGCCCGGCCTGCACGCGCCGACTGCGCATGCACGGCCTGGGCCACCAGTTCCTTGCCCGTGCCGGTCTCGCCCGTGATCAGCACGTTGAGGTCGCTGGCCGCGACCAGGGCGATGTCCTTTTGCAGCGCGCGCATGGCCGGGCTCTGGCCGATCAGCGGACGCGATGAATCGCCCCCCGGGGCGGCGCCGGGTGCGGGCAGGGCGCGCGCACTGCGCGCCAACCGGCGCAGCCGCTCGGCCGTGGTCACGGTGGCCGCCGCCAGGTTGCTGAAGGCCTGCAGCGCCGCCAGCGCGGCCGGGTCGGCAAAGCGCCCCGGGTCCAGCGCGTCCAGCGTGAGAAGGCCCCAGGGCAGGCCGCCGGTCTGCAGCACGCAGCCCATGCAGTCGTGCACCTCCAGCGGCCCGTGGCCCTGGGCCACCAGGCCGTCATAGGGATCGGGCAGCGGGCTGTCTGGCGCAAAGCGCATGGCCTGGCCCGCGGCCAGCAGCTGGGCGAAGCGCGGGTGCTCGGCAATGCGAAAGCGCCGGCCCAGCGCATCGGGCACCAGGCCGTCGATGGCCACGGGCCGCAGCCACTCGCCTTCCAGGCGCAGCAGGGCGGCGGCATCGGCCGGCAGCACGGCGCGCAGGGCTGCCAGCAGGCGGCGAAAGCGCTCGCGCTCAGGCAGGTCCTGGGCCAGGTCGGCCACCAGGGGGGTGAGGGCGTGCAGGGCGGTGGATGTGGTCATAAAGACTGCGATGGCTGTCAAAAGGACTCGATTTGACGGGAGTCATATTGACGCATGAAACGCCAAGCCCTTGTTCTTCAAGGGTCGCGGGACTGGCACGGCCCTTGCCTTTGTCAAGGCATGTCCGGCATCGCACCGGGCATGTCCGTTCCCGTACCCAAGGAGTTTTCCGTGCTGACCGACCGCCAACGTGCCATCGTCCAATCCACCGTTCCGCTGCTTGAAACCGGCGGCGAAGCGCTGATCACGCATTTCTACCAAACCATGCTGGGCGAGTACCCCGAGGTGCGCGCCCTGTTCAACATGGCCCACCAGCAAAGCGGCGCCCAGCCGCGTGCCCTGGCCTACAGCGTGCTCATGTACGCCAGGCACATCGACCGGCTGGACGCCCTGGGCGACCTGCCCGCGCAGATCATCAACAAGCACGTTGCGCTGCAGGTGCAGCCCGAGCACTACCCCATCGTCGGCACCTGCCTGCTGCGCGCCATCCGCGAAGTGCTGGGCGCCGAGATTGCCACCGACGAGGTCATAGCCGCCTGGGGCGCCGCCTACCAGCAGCTGGCCGACATCCTGATCGGCGCCGAGCGCCAGGCCTATGACCGCACGGCGGCGGCCGAAGGCGGCTGGCGCGGCGAGCGCGCCTTCGTGGTCGAGGACAAGGTGCAGGAAAGCGCCGAGATCACGTCCTTCTACCTGGTGCCCGCCGACGGCGGCCCCGTGATCGCCCACCAGCCCGGCCAGTACATCGGCCTGCGCCTGGTGGTGGACGGCCAGGAGCAGCGGCGCAACTATTCCCTGTCCGCACCTGCAGACGGGCGCAGCCTGCGCATCAGCGTCAAGCGCGAGGCGGGTGGCAAGGTCTCCAACTTCCTGCACGACCGGGTCCAGGTCGGCGACACGCTGCAGCTGTTCCCGCCCGCAGGCCACTTCACGCTGCAGCCCGGCGAGCGCCCGCTGGTGCTGATCAGCGGCGGCGTGGGTATCACGCCGACCCTGCCCATGCTGGACGCGGCCTTGCCGACCCGGCGGCCCGTGGTCTTCATCCACTGCGCACGCGAGCGCGGGGTGCATGCTTTCCGCGAGCATGTGGATGCGCTGGCTGCCGTGCATCCGCAGCTCACCCGTTACTACTGCTATGACCGGGCGGAGGAGGGCGATGGGGTCGATGCGCAGGGCCTGCTGACCGCCCGCCAGCTGGGTGAATGGCTGCCCGCCGTGGATGCCGATGTCTACTTCCTGGGGCCTCGGCCGTTCATGCGGTCGGTGAAGGAATCGTTGAAGGCCCTGGGGGTGCCGCAGGAGCAGGTGCGGTATGAGTTTTTTGGGCCGGCCGAGGCGCTCCAGTAGGCTTTGCCGGAGCCTGCCCTGGGTGGTTCCTGGCTTTGCCGCACCCCTGGCATGCCTTTGTCGCGCCCTTGTCGCGCCCCTTGTAGCACCTCTGTGGCAAGAGGTGCGACAAGGTCCGAAGGCTCAGCGGTAGAAGGCTTGCACGGTGCCCTTGAGCTTGATCAGCAAGGGCCTGCCCTTGCGATCCACCGTTTTGCCCGCGGGCACCTTGATCCATCCCTCGCTCACGCAATACTCCTCCACGTCGAACCGCTCCTTGCCGTTGAAGCGGATGCCGATGTCGTGCTCGAACACGGCCGCCACGTGGTGCGGGCTGCGCGGGTCGATGGACAGATGGTCGGGCAGGGCGGGGCGCTCGGCGGATGCGTTGGCGTCGGTCATGGTCTTGTTCTCGCAAGAGGGTTCTGAAGAAAGCCGGTATTGTCCGCGCAATCCGGGGTCAGGCGCTGGCTGACAGGCATTGGCGGCAGGCATCGCCACGCGGGGCCCGGCGGGCGTCGTATGCTGCGCTCCATGCTGTCGCCAGAGCAACGTCAAACACTGAAGTCGGCCAAGCGCCTGCCGCTGGCGTTGCTGCTGCTCATGGCGCTGGGCTTCGTGGCCTCGTCGGTGGCGGCAGCGCACTGGCAGCAGGTGCCGCTGTGGCTGGCCTGCATCAAGGCCGTGACCGAGGCCTCGCTGGTCGGCGCGCTGGCCGACTGGTTTGCGGTGTCTGCCCTGTTCCGGCACATTCCGCTGCCCGTGGTCGGGCGCCACACGGCCATCATTCCGCGCAACAAGGACCGCATCGGGCTGAACCTGGCGAATTTCGTGCGCGACAAGTTCCTGGACGGGCCTTCGCTGGTGGCGCTGATCGAGCGCCACGATCCCGCGCGCGTGCTGGCGGGCTGGCTGACCTCACCGGCCAACAGCACGCTGCTGGGGCGGCAGGTGGCGCGGCTGGCGCTGGCGGCGCTGGAGATGGTGCAGGACCGGCAGGTGGAGCGCTTTCTCTCGCACTCGTTCAAGGCCTTGCTGGAGCATCTGGACCTGCCGCGCGCGGCGGCGGACCTGCTGTCGGGCCTGACCCAGGACGGGCGCCACCAGGCCGTGCTCGACGATGTGCTGGCGCGCGTCAGCGGCGTGCTGCGCGAATCCGAGACCCATGTGCTGATCGCCCGGACCATCGTGCTGTGGCTCAAGCGCGAGCATCCGCTCAAGGAAAAGATGCTGCCCACGGACTGGCTCGGCGACAAGGGTGCCACGGCCATCGCCGGGGCGCTGGACAGCCTGCTGCAGGACATCGCCAACGATCCCGGGCACCACATGCGCAAGGCGTTCGATGCCTCCGTGCAGCGGCTGATTGACCGGCTGCAGTCCGACCCGGCAATGGCCGATCGCGCCGAGCGCCTGCGCGACTACCTGCTGCACGACGAGAAGCTGGCCGGCTACCTGCGTTCGCTGTGGCTGGGCCTGCGCGCCAGGCTGCAGGCGGACCTGGCCAACGAGCATTCGCAGGTGGCGCGCAAGACCGCGGCCATGGGCCGCTGGCTGGGCCAGTCGCTGGCGCATGACGAGGCGCTGCGCCACTCCATGAACGAACGCCTCAAGCGCTGGGCCCAGGCGCTGGCGCCCGATGTCTCGCAGTTCCTGGCCCAGCACATCGCCGACACCGTGCGGCGCTGGGATGCGCGCGAGCTGTCCGAGCTGATCGAGCTGCACATCGGCAAGGACCTGCAGTACATCCGCATCAATGGCACCGTGGTCGGCGGTGCCGTAGGGCTGCTGCTGTTCCTGGTCTCCAATGCGGGGCGGCTGTGGTCCTGATCTTCGTATCAGGATGTTGCCTGCCGGCCACATCGGGCCAACTTTACAAAGCCGCCGTGTTCGCCGGAACGCCGTGAATCGGGCCGGGCGCTGCACGCGCCCGGGCACTGGCGGCCCTGCATGTCATTGATGAACAAGGCAACATTCAGCATCCTGAATGAATTGCTCACAGATCGGTCCGCTTGTAAAGAAAAACAGCAGCTGCGCTGCTGTCGGCCAGGCCGTTGTCGGCGGGAAAATAAAATAAGAACGATTCGCACTCATCAAAAACAACAGAGCGGATGCGCACCCCGGTCGTTCGACCGTCCGTGATTCTTCTTGCGAGCTTTCCCATGCACAACTGCACAGCCCCCGCGGCGGGCCGTGGCTTTGCCCTGTCCGCCCTTTGCACCTCCCTGCGTGCTTCGTTTCCCTCCACCGTCGTTCCCCTGCGCCGCACCGCGCTGGGCGCCTGCCTGGGCCTGCTGGCCTCGGGCAGCGCGCTGGCCCAGGCAGCAGGCGGGGCGACGCTGGAAACCCTGGTCGTGACGGCCAGCGGCTTCGAGCAGGAGATCAGCCAGGCGCCGGCCTCGATCTCGGTGATCACGCGCCAGGAACTGGAGCAGGGCGCCTACCGCAACCTGCACGATGCCCTGCGCGATGTGCCCGGCGTGATCCTCACGCCCTCGGACAACAACTCCAACGACATCTCGTTGCGCGGCATGGGCGCCAACTACACCCTGATCCTGGTGGACGGCAAGCGCATGAGCACGCGCGAGACCCAGACCAACGGCAGCACGGGCACGGACCAGAGCTGGATTCCGCCGCTGGAGGCCATCGAGCGCATCGAGGTGGTGCGCGGCCCCATGTCCTCGCTGTACGGCTCGGACGCCATGGGCGGCGTGATCAACGTCATCACGCGCAAGGTGGCGAAGAACTGGCATGGCTCGGTGCGCGCCGACGCCACGCTGCAGGAGCGCTCCACCTCGGGCGATGCCTACCAGACCAACTTCTACCTGTCAGGCCCGATCAAGACCGACCTGCTGGGCCTGAGCCTGTACGGCAACTACAGCAAGCGCGACCAGGACCGCATCTACCAGGGCTACAACAAGAGCGACAACCGTTCGCTGAACCTGCGCCTGGCGCTGACCCCCAGCAAGGACCACGACCTGATCGCCGAGATCGGCACTTCGCGCCAGCACTTCGTTTCGTCGCCTGGCATGACCCTGCTGCCCACCGATGCGCCCAGCGACCGCAAGTTCGAGCGCGAGAACTACTCGCTGCAGCACAAGGGCCGCTGGGGCTGGGCTTCCTCCGACACCTATCTGCAGCGCGAGGAAACGCGCAACCTGTCGCGCGACATGACCATCAGGAACACGGTGTTCAACAGCAGCTGGGTGGCGCCGCTGGGCCGCCAGCACCTGCTGACCACGGGCGTGTACTACAACCAGCAGGACCTGCGCGACACGACGACCAATACGCTGCCGGGCTCGGCGCGCACCACGGCCGATCGCACGCAGTACGCCTGGTTCGCCGAGGACGAGTGGCGCCTGCGCGAGAACTTCGCCCTGACCGGCGGCCTGCGCTACGACCACGACAGCAAGGGCGGATCGCAATGGAGCCCGCGCCTGTACGGCGTGTGGAACCTCGACGCGCAATGGACCGTCAAGGGCGGCGTGTCCACCGGCTTTCGCGCGCCCTCGCTGCGCCAGACCCTGGGCGACTGGGGCCAGTCCAGCCGCGGCGGCAACATCTACGGCAACCCCGACCTGAAGCCCGAAACCTCGCTGAGCAAGGAACTGGGCGTGCTCTACAACAACGGCGCCGGCCTGTCGGCAGGCCTGACGGTGTTCGACAACGAGTTCAACGACAAGATCACGCGCATCGCCTGTCCCGAGTGCGGACCGGCCAATTCCTCGGGCAACACGCCCACCACCAACGTCAATATCGACAAGGCCATCACGCGCGGTATCGAAGCCACGTTCAAGGCCCCGCTGGCGCGCACGCTGGACCTGAGCAGCAGCTACACCTTCACCAAGTCCGAGCAAAAGAGCGGCGAGTTCGCGGGGCAGCCGCTGAGCCAGCTGCCGCGCCACATGCTCAACCTGGCGCTGAACTGGAAGCCTTCGCAGCAATGGGCGGGCTGGGCCAAGCTGTCCTACCGGGGCAAGGAAAGCCAGCCCACGGGCGGCCGTTCGGCGCGCACCTGGGTGGCCGGCAGCTATGCCATGTTCGACATGGGCGGCTCCTACAACTACAGCAAGGACGTGACCTTCTACGCAGGCATCTACAACCTGTTCGACAAGGACGTGTACTACGAGGACTACGCCACGGTGCAGGACGGCCGGCGCTACTGGATCGGCATGAACGTGAAGTTCTAGGCATCCCGGCCGCAAGGGCGGCCGCTGCCCGTGGCCTGCGGATCGGGCCGCGCCGCTTCCCGGCGCGGCACCCGCCTCCGGAGCCCGGAACTCCTTTCATTTTTTCCTGGGATTCTTTGCCATGACCTTCGATATCACGCGCCGCGCGGCGGCGCTGGCCCTGCCGGCCTTGTTCCTGGGGACTGCGGCGGCGGCCACGCTGTCCGTGCGGCATGCCGGGGGAATGACCAGCCTGCCCGGCGCACCCCGGCGCGCGGTAATTTATGACCTGGGGGCGCTGGATGCACTGCATGCGCTGGGCGTGCCCGCGTCGGCGGTCGCAGGCGTGCCCCGGGCGCAGCTGCCCCGGTACCTGGACAGCTTCGCGCAGCGGCCTGCGGCGGGCGGGCTGTTCGAGCCCGACTACGAGGCGCTGAGCCGGCTGGCGCCCGACCTGATCGTCGTGGGCGGGCGCTCGGCCGGCAAGGCCGAGGTGCTGGGACGCATCGCGCCCACGCTGGACCTGAGCGTCAGCGGCAAGCACATGCTGGCCGATATCGAACGCAACATCGCCACGCTGGCGCTGCTGTTCGGCCGCCAGGCGCAGGGCCGTGCGCTGGTGCAGCGCATCCACGCCGAGCTGCAGGGCCTGCGTGCCCAGGCCTCGCAGGCCGCGCCGGGCCTGCTGCTGATGGCCGTGAACGACAAGCTCCTGCCGCAGGCGCCGGGATCGCGCTTCGGCTTTCTGTTCGATGTGTTCGGCGCGCGCTCGGCGCTATCGGCCGCGCAACTGCCAGCCCGCGGCACCGCCTACGGCTTCGATGATGTGGCGCGGCTGGACCCCGAGTGGATCTACGTCATCGACCGCAACACGGCCACGGGCCAGGCGGCAGGCGGCGGCGAGATCATGGCTTCGCGCAAGGTGTTCGACAACGCGCGGATCCACGCCACGGCGGCCGGCCGCAAGGGGCAGGTCGTCTTCCTCGATCCCAAGGGCTGGTACCTGATGGGCAGCGCCGGGCCGACGGCGCTGCTGGACAACATGGCGCAGCTGCGCCAGGCCTATGGCGCGGCGTCATCGCGTTGACCGCGGGCCAGGGCCGGCTCCCGGTCCCGGCCCCACAGCGCAATCACGCGCACATAGGCCAGCTCGGCCAGCAGCTCCACCAGCGTCTGCGTGACGATGACGGCCGGCAGCACGGGAATGGCGCCGGGCACGGCCAGGGCCAGCGGCAGCACGACCAGGGAGTTGCGCGTGCCCGCGCTGAACGCGACGGCGCGGCCCGAGGCTGCCGGGAGCCGGAAGGCGCGCGCCACCAGCCAGCCCAGCGCGGGCGCTGCCACCGCAAAGGCCGCATAGACGGGCACCATGCTCCAGGCGGCCTGCGTGGCCGGGCCCAATTGGGGCAGCACGGAGGCGATCACCACGAACAGCACCAGCGCGGTGGCCGGCACGGGCAGCAGGCCCAGCCATGCCGAGGCGCTGGCGCCGCGCCGGCTGCGGGCCGCCCACAGCTGCGTGGCAACGGCCAGGGCCAGCGGCACGGCGATCAGCCACACGAACGCATGCAGGAAAGGCCCCGCCTGCACCAGCCGCGCCGCATCGTCGCCCAGGAACAGGCCCAGGTAGCCGGGCAGGGCCAGCATCTGCGCGATCAGCAGGGCCGGCGTGGCCGCCAGCAGCAGGCGCGCATCGGCGCGCCCCAGGTGGGAGAAGGTGACCACGTAGTCGATGCAGGGCGCCAGCAGCACCAGCAGCGCGCCCAGGCGCAGCAGGGGGTCGGCGGGCAGGAACTGCAGCAGGGCCCAGACCAGCAGCGGCACCACGATGAAGTTGGCCACCATCAGCGCGGCCAGGAAGCGCACCTGGCCGAAGGCGCGCCGCAGCTCGGCCACGGGCACCTGCAAGAAGGTCACATAGAGCATCAGTGCCAGCGCGGGGTTGATGGCGCGCTCCAGCACGCCTGTGCCGGGCAGCGCCCAGGCGGCAACTGCGGCCAGGGCCACGGCGGCGAAGTAGATGGGGATCTGGCGCTGTTCGAGCGCGTCTCGGGTGTCTTGCATTCAGGAGGCCGATGGCGGCGGGTACGGGGCGGGTACGCGGATGTGGGGCGGATGTGGGGCGCCTAGTATGGCAACGGCACAGCCGGCCCGCTGCTTCATTCCCCTGCAGACCCTGGGCCCGCAGGGATCAGCCCTGGTTTGCCGCGCCCAGCACCTTGTACAGATAGGAGCGCGAGATGCCCAGCTCCTGCGCGGCCAGCTTCTTGTTGCCGCCGCAGCGTGCAATGGCGTCGAGGATGGCGTTGCGCTCCTGGTCCTTGAGCGGGGCCACGGCGCCGGTGGCGGGCAGGCCGGGCTCGGCAACGGGCGAAGGCCGTGCGCCGGCCAGCGGGTCCTCGTGGCGCGCGAAGTTGTCCACGCCCAGCAGGTGGCCGTCGCAGAACACCAGGGCCTCTTCCACGCGCTGGCGCAGCTGGCGCACATTGCCGGGCCAGGCCTGCCGGGCCAGGTAGGGCATGACGCCGGGCGCGATGCGGGGCAGCGCGATGCCGTTGCGCTCGCAGAACGACTGGGCAAAGCGCTGCACCAGGGCCGGGATGTCCTCCAGGCGCTGGCGCAGGGCGGGCACATGCAGCACCACGCCGCTGAGGCGGTAGAACAGGTCCAGCCGGAAGCGGCCGCTGTCGATGAGGCCGCGCAGGTCGCGGTGCGTGGCGGCCACGATGCGGAAGTTCACCTGCCGGCCGCTGTGCGCGCCCAGGCGCTGCACCTGGCGGTCCTCCAGCACGCGCAGCAGCTTGACCTGGATCTCCATGGGAATGTCGGCCACTTCGTCGAGGAAGAGGGTGCCGCCCTCGGCCTGCTCCAGCTTGCCGGGCTGGCCCTGCCTGCGCCCGCCCGTGAAGGCGCCGGCCTCGTAGCCGAACAGCTCGGACTCGATCAGCGTGGCCGGCAGCGCCGCGAGGTTGAGGCTGACCAGGGGCGCTTCGGCATCGCGCCCGCGCGCATGCAGGGCCTGGGCCACCAGCTCCTTGCCGCTGCCGCTCTCGCCCAGGATGAGCACAGGCACGTCCAGCCGCGCCACGGCGTCGATCTCGCGGGCCAGCCTTTGCATGGGGGCACTGGCGCCCACCATCTGCGCCGTGGGCGTGCCGCCGCGCAGCTGGCTCAGTTCGCGCTTGTAGTGCTGCACCTCGTCATGCAGCTGGTTCAGCCGCTGCTGCATGCGGTTGAGTGCCTCCACGCCGCTGAAGCTGACCTGGCCCACGGCGCCCACCACGGCGCCGCCCTCGTAGACCGGCATGCGGTTGACGATGCGGCTCACGCCCGGCCCCAGCTGCTGCAGGTCGCCGATCTCGGCGCGGCCGCTGCGTGCCACATGGGGCAGGCGCGAGTTGGGGATCACGTCCTCCGCGCGCCGGCCTGCGGCCGTGCCGGGCGCCAGGCCGAAGAACTTCTCGTGCACGGGGCTGATGTAGCGCATCAGCCCTTCATGGTCGGCCACCGTGATCGCCTGGTACGGGTTGGTCAGGAACATGTTGAGGATGGCGAAGGCGAAGGGCACGCTGGCCACCATGTCGAACAGCGCCGCCGCCTCGTCGGCCGGGCGCAGCAGGGCGACCTCGCCCTCGGCATCGGCCAGCACCACGGCCACATGGCGGGCCACCGTGCCGCGCGGACCCGGTGTTTCCACGTGCAGCAACTGGCCATGGCCGATGGGGTTGTGCCCGTCGCCGTGCGCGCGGGCCAGGGCCTCGGTGACGGCTGCATGCAGCAGCGGCTCCTGCGCCAGGCCCAGCCGCGCCACGGGCTCGGGCGAGTCGCGCCGCCAGACGAGAACGCCGAATCGGTGGTCGGGGGAGCTGGGCATGGGCATGGCGGGCAGTCGCTGGGGTTGAACGCACTCTATCGGCGCGCAGGCCACGGGTCTGTCCCCGTGGTGTCTCCATTGAAGACAGTGCCCGACCCGTGTCTTCGAGGTTGTCCTTGATGTGGACATGTGTAGGTCGGCTGTGGAAAAAATCCTTTGAATTCAACGCGCTGCGTTCTGGCACGCCTTGTGCATCTTTACAGGAACAAGGAGACACGACGACATGAGCTGGCAACCCGAAGTGGACGAGATCGCATACCGCCGCGCACTGGCGGCCAAACTGGGCGGAGAGGACAAGGTGGCGCGGCACAAGGCTGCCGGCAAGCTCACGGTGCGCGAGCGCATCGATGCCTGCACGGACGCGCAGTCCTTCGTGGAGGTGGGCTCGCTCACCGGCTCGGGCCAGTACGACGGCCTGGGCCGGCTGACGGACTTCACGCCCTCCAACCTCATCATGGGCCGGGCGCGCGTGGGCGGGCGGCCCGTGGTCGTGGTGGGCGACGATTTCACGGTGCGCGGCGGCGCCAACGACGGCGCCGTGGGCGACAAGCTGATCTTTGCCGAGAAGATGGCGCACGACCTGCGCCTGCCCATGGTGCGCCTGGTGGACGGCACGGGCGGCGGCGGCTCGGTGCGCAACATCGAGACCAAGGGCTACACCAGCGTGCCCACCATGAAGGTCTGGAGCCAGGTGGTGCAGAACCTGTCCACCGTGCCCGTGGTCTCGCTGGCCCTGGGCTCGGTGGCCGGCATGGGCGCGGCGCGCGTGGCCTCCAGCCATTACTCAGTGATGGTCAGGGAGACCGCCCAGCTGTTCAATGCCGGCCCGCCCGTGGTGGCGCGCATTGGCCAGAACGTGACCAAGAACGAGCTGGGCGGCAGCCAGGTGCACACGCGCAACGGCGTGGTCGATGACGAGGTGGCCACCGAGCAGGAGGCCTTCGAGCGCGTGCGCCGCTTCCTGTCCTACCTGCCATCGTCGGTGTACGAGCTGCCTGCGCGCACCGCGCCGCAGGACGATCCGCGGCGGCGCGACGAATGGCTGCTGTCGGCCATTCCGCGTGATGGCCGCAAGGTCTACAAGATCCGGCCCATCGTCGAATGCCTGGTCGATGAGGGCTCCTTCCTGGAGACGGGCCGCCACTGGGGCCGGGCCATCGTCACGGGGCTGGCGCGCATCGACGGCTGGCCCGTGGCCGTGGTGGCCAGCGACCCGTACTTCTACGGCGGCGGCTGGGACGGCCCCTCCGCCGAGAAGTTCACGCGCTTCGTGGACATGGCCCAGACCTTCCACCTGCCCGTGGTCAACCTGGTGGACATCGCGGGCTTCCAGATCGGCGTGGAGGCCGAGAAGGCCGGCGTCATGCGCTACGGCGTGCGCGCCCTGGCCGCCGTCTACCAGGCCACCGTGCCCTGGTGCAGCATCCTCATCCGCCGCGCCTACGGCGTGGCGGCGGCGGGCCACCAGCACATGGGCCGCTTCAACTTCCGCTATGCCTGGCCCTCGGCCAACTGGGGCTCGCTGCCCATCGAGGGCGGGCTGGAGGTGGCCTACAAGGCCGAGATCGAAGGCGCCGACGACCCCGTGCAAAAGCGCGCCGAGATCGAGCAGCGCGTGCGCAGCCTGACCTCGCCCTTCCGCACGGCCGAGGCCTTCGGCATCGACGAGGTGATCGATCCGCGCGACACGCGCGCCCTGCTCAGCGAATTCGTGGAACTGGCCGCGCCGCTGCGCGAGGCCGGAGCGCCGCAGTTCGGCCTGCGGCCCTGAACGCATAAAAACCCAAGGAGACAAAGCAATGGCAACCAGACAACCGCGCGCGCCCTCGCGCCGCACCGCCCTGGCCCTGTGCCTGGCGCCCTGCCTGACCATCTGCGCCGCGACGGCGGCCCAGGCCCAGGCCCCCCAGGAGGACAAGTGGCCCACGCGCCCCGTGCGCATCGTGGTCGGCTTTCCTGCAGGCTCGTTCACCGACACCATTGCACGCGCGCTGTCCGAGCCGCTGAGCAAGTCGCTGGGCCAGCCCGTGGTGGTGGAGAACAAGCCCGGCGCCAACGGCGCCATCGGCGTGGGCGAGGTGGCGCGCGCCGCGCCCGACGGCTACACCCTGCTGGTCACCAACTCCAGCAGCATCACCATCAACCCCCAGATCTACAAGAAGATCACCTACCGCGCCAAGGACTTCGCGCCCATCACCATGGTGCTGGATGCGCCCTTCATCCTCACCGTCAACCCCGAGTGGGCGCAGAAGCACCAGATCCGCTCGGCCAAGGATGTGATCGCCTTCGCCAAGGGCCATCCCGACAAGCTCAGCTACGGCTCTGCCGGCCCCGGCAACATCGCCCACCTGGCCTATGCGGCCTGGAGCAACCGCACGGGCGTGAAGACCACGCATGTGCCCTACAAGAGCGCGTCGCAGGCCCAGATGGCCGTGCTCAGCGGCGAGCTGGACACGCAGTTCGACACCTGGAGCGCGCTGCCCCACATCGCCAGCGGCAAGCTCGTGGCGCTGGCCGTCACCGCGCCCCGGCGCATGCAGCAGCTGCCCGAGGTGCCCACCATGGCCGAGGCCGGCTATGCCGATTTCGACGTCACCTTCTGGGCCGGCCTGCTGGCGCCCGCAGGCACGCCGCCGGCCATCGTCAACCGGCTCTACGAGGCCTCCAGGGGCGTGCTGCAGGACGCACGCATCCGCGCCGTGCTCAGCAGCCAGGGCGAGCCCGTGATGATGCCGCCCGCGCCGTTCGGCCAGCGCATCGCCAAGGAAGTGGCCGACTGGGGCCAAGTCATCCAGCGCGAAGCCTTGTCTTTGGATTGATGAGGTACGCATGTCTCTGTTGCAAGCACTGAACCCCCGCTCCGTCGCCATCCTTGGCGCATCCGACAACCCCATCAAGGCCGGTGGCCGGCCCATCGACTACCTGCGGCGCCATGGTTTCGCGGGCCGCATCCTGCCCGTCAATCCCAAGCGCGCCGAGGTCCAGGGCCTGGCCGCCTACCCCTCGCTGCGCGCGCTGCCCGAGGCGCCCGACGCCGTGGTCATCAGCCTGCCCGGCGAGGACGTGGCCGCCGCCATCGACGACTGCGTGGCCGTGGGCGCGCGCCTGGCCGTGATCTATTCCTCGGGCTTTGCGGAGCTGGGCGAGGAAGGCCGCCGGCAGCAGGCCGACCTGGTGGCGCGGGCGCGCAGGGCGCCAGGCGGCGGGCTGCGCCTGTTCGGCCCCAATTGCCAGGGCGTGGCCAACTTCGCCACGGGCGCCATCCTCAACTTCTCGACCATGATCAACGAGAACGCGCCGGCCGACGGCCCCGTGGCCATCGTCAGCCAGAGCGGTGCGGGCGCGGCCATTCTCTACGGCGGCCTGCGCCGCGCGGGCATCGGCGTGCGCTACATGCTGTCCACGGGCAACGAGGCCGATGTCTGCGCAGCCGAGGCCGTGCGCGCCGTGGTCGAGGACGAAGGCATCCGCCTGGTCGTGCTCTACATCGAGACGCTGCGGCAAAGCGCCTGGCTGGCCGAGGCCGCGCGCCTGGCGCATGCGCGCGGCGTCACCATCCTGGCCGTGAAGGCCGGCCGCACGCGCGCAGGCCAGGCCACGGCCAGCTCGCACACGGGCGCGCTGGCGGCCGAGGACGCGCTGGCCGATGCCTTCCTGCGCCAGCACGGCATACCGCGCCTGGCCGACTTCCGCGAGCTGATCGACTACGCGCCGCTGTTCCTGTCCCAGCCTGCGCCGCGCGGTCGCCGCGTGGTCAGCATCAGCAATTCGGGCGCCACCTGCGTGCTGTCGGCCGACGCGGCCGAGGAATACGGCCTGGCCCTGGAGCCGTTCGATGCCGCCACGCTGGACAGCCTGTCCCAGGCACTGCCGTCCTATGTCACGGCGCGCAATCCCATCGACATGACCACGGCCCTGCTGGGCAGGCCGCAGACCTTTGGCGACACGCTGCGGGCCTTGTCGGGCAGCGGTGCCGCCGATCTGGTGCACGTGGGCTTCCCGATCGGCGGCGAGGGCTATGACTTCGCCGACTTCGCGGGCCAGGCCAGCCGCTTTGCGCGCGATACCGGCGTGCCCATTGCGGTCAGCGTCAACCAGGACTGGGTGGCCCAGGCCTTCCAGGACCAGGGCGTGCCCACCTTCTGGTGCGAACGCGCCGCCATGCGCGGCCTGGCGCTGCTGGCCGAGCAGGCCGGTGGCAGGCAGGCACAGGCGCCGTCTGCCGAGGCATCGGTGCCGGTGGCGGCCTCCCGCTCCCTCACGCTGGTTACGCTGGACGAGCCCTCCAGCCTGTCCGAACTCGCCCGCGCCGGCCTGCCGGTGATGCGCCATCTGGTCTGCAGGAGCGAGGACGAGGTGCGCGCCGCCATCGAGTCCCTGCCACGGCCCCTGGTGGCCAAGGGCGTGTCCGCCGATCTCTCGCACAAGTCCGAGCATGGCCTGGTGCGGCTCAACATCCGCGAGGCGGAGCAGGCGCTGCAGGCCTTTGGCGACTTCGCCGCCACGCTGGCCCGCCTGGGCGCGGCCGATGGTGGCCTGCTGCTGGGCGCCCAGCACAAGGCCGACTTCGAGCTGGCGCTGGGTGCCCATGTGGATGCCGAATTCGGCGTGGTGGTCATGGTCGGCCAGGGCGGCGTGCTGGTGGAGGCGCTCAGGGACGTGCAGTTCCTTGTCGCCCCCTTCAGTGCGCGGCAGGCGCTGGATGCCCTTGCGCGCCTGTCCATCGCCCCGGCCTTTGCGGCCGTGCGCGGCATGCCGGCCGTGGAGCTGGATGCCGTGGCCGCCATGATGGTGCGGCTGGGCGACTGGATGCTGGCCCAGGGCGGGCGCGTGCAGTCGGTCGACGCCAATCCCGTGCTCGTGGCGCGCGGCGCGCAGGCGCCGGTGATCGTCGATGCGGTGGTGGCCGTGGCCGCCACGCCAGCGGCGTCCTCGGAGGCGGCATGAGCGGCGCCCCGCACCCCATCCGCCGCGTGCTGGTCGCTAACCGGGGCGCCGTGGCCGCGCGCGTGATCCGCACGCTGCGGCGCATGGGCCTTGAATCCGTGGCCGTGTACTCCGAGGCCGATGCCAGCCTGCCCTATGTGCGCGCGGCCGACCAGGCCGTGTGCATAGGCCCTGCGCCCGCCGCGCAAAGCTATCTGGACCAGGCGCGGCTGCTGCAGGTGGCGCGCGAGACCGGCGCCGATGCCGTGCACCCGGGCTACGGCTTTCTCTCCGAGAACGCGGACTTCGCCGAGGCCGTGCAGCGCCAGGGCCTGTGCTTCATCGGCCCCTCGCCGCACTGGATACGCACGCTGGGCCACAAGACCCAGGCGCGGGCCTTCATGGCCGCCCAGGGCATGCCGCAGGCGGCCAGCTCGGCCGTGCTGCACAGCGTGCAGGAGGCGCAGGCGGAGGCGGCGCGCATCGGCTTTCCCGTGCTGGTCAAGCCCGCAGGCGGGGGCGGCGGCATCGGCATGCTGCCCGCGCACGATGCACCGCAGCTGGAGGCCGCCTGGTCCAAGGCCAGCGGCATGGCCGCCAAGTACTTCGGCACGGCCGAGCTGTACCTGGAAAAGCTGATCGAGGCGCCGCGCCACATCGAGTTCCAGGTGCTGGCCGACCGCCATGGCGAGGTGCGCGTGCTGTTCGAGCGCGACTGCTCGGTGCAGCGCCGCCACCAGAAGGTGGTGGAAGAGGCCCGCCCCGCAGGCATTCCCGCGCAGGCCCTGGCCGACATGCGGCAACTGCTGGCCGGCCTGCTGGCGCGCACGGGCTATGACGTGATCGGCACCGTGGAGATGCTCTACACGCCGCAGCACGGCTTTGTCTTCCTGGAGATGAACACGCGGCTGCAGGTCGAGCATGCGGTGACCGAGGAGATCACGGGCATCGACATCGTCGAGGCCCAGATCCGCCTGGCCGCCGGCGAGCGCATGGGCGACGTGCTGCCCGCCGAACCCGTGGCCAGCGGCCATGCCATCGAGGCGCGCATCTATGCCGAAGACCCCGTGCGCTTCCTGCCCTCGCCAGGGCGCCTGGACCGCTTCGAGATGCCCCAGGGAGAAGGCCTGCGCGTGGAGACCGGCTATGCCCAGGGCTGCAGCGTCACGCCCTTCTACGACCCCATGGTCGCCAAGCTCGTGGCCCATGGCAGCGACCGCGCCCAGGCCATCGCACGGCTGCGCCAGGCACTGGCGCAGACCCGCATCGAGGGCGTGAAGACCAACATCCCCTTCATCGAACGCATCCTGGGCCACGCCGATTTCCTGGACCTGCGCATCGACACCGGCATCGCCCAGCGCGTGCTGGCCCCCCTTTGAAAGCCCTACCCATGACCACCACCCCGAACAAGATCACAAGCCCCATCGCCGGCCTCGTGGCCGCTGTGGAAGCCGCCGAAGGCGGCACCGTCGCCCTGGGCGACACCCTCATCATCGTGGAGTCCATGAAGATGGAGATTCCCGTGGAAAGCGAGGTGGCAGGCGTCGTGCGCCGCATGCTCGTGGCCGTGGGCGAGCCGGTGGCCGAAGGCCAGGCGATTGCGGAGATCGGATGAACGCCGTTGGAATCTCCACCACCCCGGACCTGGAGGCCGCCGCGCTGGCGCGCGGCTACTTCGGCATCGACGTGCCCTTCATGTCCCATATCGGCCTGGAGCCCGTGAGCCTGGCGCCCGGCCTGGCGCGCACGCGGCTGCCCATGCGCCCGCACTTGGCCAACAGCCGGGGGCATGGCCATGGCGGTGCGCTGATGAGCGCGCTGGACTTCACGCTGAGCGCGGCCGCGCGCTCGTCCAACCCGCTGGGGCTGGGCGTGGTGACCATCGAGATGAGCACGCATTTCCTCGCCTCGGCCACCACCGACCTGCTGATCGAGGCCCGCGTGCTGCGCGCAGGCGCGCGCACCGTGTTCTGCGAGGGCAATGTGCTGGACAGCGCGGGCCAGGCCGTGTGCACTGCGCGGGCCGTGTTCAAGCTGATCGCGCTGTAGCCTGGCTTCAGGCGCCGTCGCCTTCGGGCGCCGGCGGCAGTAGATGCTGGCCGATCTGCTGCCAGGCCTTGGCCGCGTCATGCTGGCCGCCGAACATGTGGCAGCTGGCGGCCGTCATGGCCAGGCGGCCGTTATCGGGTTCCAGGTCGAACGCCAGCTCGCATTGCGCGGCGGCGTTGCGCCACATCACCACGGCGTCTGGCGATTCTTCCTTTTGCAGCGCATGGGCTTCGGCCATCCAGGCCTGGGCCAGGCGAAACGCGCCCTCGGCCTGATCGGGGTCGGCCTTATGGGCCAGATAGAAATGCTTGCCGGCCTGCTGCCACAGCGCCCGGGCCTGGGCGAAATCCTGGGTGGCGGCCCGCTGCGCCTGGGCCACCAGGGCATTGCCTTCGGCCAGCAGCGTTGCGTAGGAGGAGGGGGCGTCTTGCGTCATGGGGCGCCATTGTGCCGCCGCTCCGGTGCCTGTGTTCAGGCCGGGGAATCGCGCGGCGGGCTCGGGCTGTCGGGCAGTTCCAGGCCGATGCGCGTGAAGCCGCCCTCGGACTCGGCAAAGCAGCGCCCGCCGTGCATGCGAGCGATGGCGGCCACGATGGCCAGGCCCAGGCCATGGTTGCGGTCGGCCTGGCTGCGCGCGGCGTCGGCGCGGTAGAAGCGGTCGAACAGGCGCGGCAGGTGGACGGGATCGATGGCCGGGCCCCGGTTGAGCACCGCCAGCGCCACATCGCCGGCGCCCCCGTGGTGGGTACAGGGCCGGGCGCCGATCTGCACGGTGATGGTGGAGCCGCGCTGTGCATAGCGTGTGGCATTGCCCAGCAGGTTGGACAGCGCCCGGCGCAGCAGCCGCGCATCGACCTCGGCGGCCGCGTCGCCCTGGACGACGACCTGCAGGTCGGCCTCCTGCAGCGCGGCCTCGTGGAAGTCGATGACCTCATGGGCCAGCGCGGCCAGGCTGGCCCAGGGCGCCAGGCGCGCGCCCTGGCCGCGGTCGGCCTGCGAGAGAAACAGCATGTCGGCCACGATGCCGGCCATGCGCCGCAGGTCCTCCAGGTTGGAAGCCAGCACCTCGCGCAGCTCGGCCTCGCTGCGCGGCTTGCGCAGGGCCAGCTCGCAGCTGCTGATCAGCGTGGTCAGCGGCGTGTTCAGCTCATGGGCCACGTCGGCGTTGAAGGCCTCCATCTGCCGGTAGGCCACGGACAGCCGCTCCAGCAGGGCGTTGAACTGTGCGATCAGCGGCCGCAGCTCCTGCGGCTGCCCGCTGTCGTCCAGGCGCCGCTGCAGGTCCTGGGCCGACAGCTGGCGCGTCTGCTCGGTCAGCTGTCGCAGCGGCGCCAGGCCCAGGCGCACCAGCCAGATGCCGGTCAGCGACACCAGCAGCGCGCCGCCCACGGCAGCCAGGGCCAGCGTCCAGGCCAGCAGGGACAGTTGCCGGTCGTCTTCGGCCCGGTCCAGCGTGAGCTGGGCACGGGCCTGCTGGCCGGAGTCGGCCAGCACGACCTCGAAGCTGCGCTGCAGCGTGCGGCCGGGATTCTTGGGCGTGCGCAGGCGCTCGTAGAGCACGCGGCCCTGCAGGTCGGTGATGCGCAGCGACATCTCGTCCAGGCCCGTGAGAAAGTCGTCCAGCATGTGGGCCAGCCCGGCTTCGTTGTGGGCGCTGCGGCTTTCGGTCATCAGGTGCAGCACGGCCTGCTGCTTGAGGTCCAGCGTCTCGTGCTGGTGCTGCTCCAGCGTCATCGATGCCACCCCGTAGACGGCCGCGCACACCAGGCCCAGGCCCAGCATGGTCTGCAGGGCCAGCCAGCGCGACAGGCGCCGGCCCAGATGGGGAATGTCGGCAGGGGCAACGCTCACGGTGCGCGCGACTCCAGCACATAGCCCATGCCGCGCACCGTGTGCAGCAGGGGCTGCGCGAAGGGCTGGTCCAGCTTCAGGCGCAGGCGGCGCACGGCCACCTCGACCACATTGGTCTCGCTGTCGAAATTCATGTCCCAGACCTGGGAGGCCAGCTCGGTGCGCGACAGCACCTCGCCCTGGCGGCGCAGAAGCAGGCTCAGCAGGTTGAATTCCTTGGCCGTCAGGTCCAGGCGCTGGCCGGCGCGCGTGGCGCGGCGGCGTATCAGGTCCAGCTCCAGGTCGGCCATGCGCAGCGTGGTGGCCTCGGCCGCAGGCTGGGCCGTACCGCCGCCGCGGCGCAGCAGCACATGCATGCGCGCCACCAGTTCGGAGAAGGCAAAGGGCTTGACCAGGTAGTCGTCGGCGCCGCCTTGCAGGCCGCGCACGCGGTCCTCCACCTGGCCGCGTGCCGTCAGCATCAGCACCGGCGTCTGGCGCGATTGGCGCAGCGCCGCCAGCACGGCCAGGCCGTCGATGCCGGGCAGCATGCCGTCGAGCACGATGAGGTCGTAGGCCAGCTCGGTGGCCAGGTGCAGGCCGTCGATGCCGTTGTGCGCGACATCGACCACGAACCCCTCCTCGGTCAGGCCCTTGCGGAGGTAGTCGGCCAGCTTGGTTTCGTCTTCGATGACCAGGACTTTCATGCCGAGCATTGTCGGGGCAGGCAAGGGTTTTCGGAGATGACAAATTTGTCATGTGCCCGACAGCGCCGGGTCGCTGCGCCGCCCTAGACTCGCCGGCATGGGGCAGTCGCGATTGGGGTCAAACGCCATGCCCGACAATCCCGCACTTCTGCCATGCCCTCTTCCATGACCCGGCCCCGTCTTGCCGCCCTTGCCATCCTCGTGATCGCGCTGCTGTTCCAGTGGACCTGGATGGCGGCCGCTGCGCTGTGCCGCCACGACGGGCATGAGACCCGGCACTTCGGCCACCATGTCCATGGCGTGAGCCTGCACGGCATGGGCGCCGAGCGCCATGCGGGCACGGGCACGGATGCCGAGTCCGGCCCGCCTGCGCAAAAGGCCGACCAGGGCCTGCAGTCCTCGCTCAGCGTGGACTGCTCCATGTGCCACGCCTGGGTGGCCGCTGCCACACAGCACTGGCAGGCGGCGCCGGTGGCCCCGCCGCCCGCGCAATTCGCCGAGCCGCTGCGCCGGCATGCCTCGGCCGTGCTGCTGCGCCCCGACCGGCCCCGCTGGCAGGGCTGACGCTCCTGCAGCCGCCGGCCGGGCATTCGGCGTTCATCGCCCTGTTTCGCCCCGGACCGGCATTTTCCAGAAATCCCTTCGCGCGCAGCGGCCCTCGTCCGTGCGCGCCCTGTGGCGTGGGGCCTGATCGACCAAGCGATCACGCCTGATCCGCGCTGCGGGCAAGGAGCCCGTGTATGTCTTTTCCTTCGTCCTTTCCGTCGAGGACAGCCTTCGCACCGTGGGTGCTGGCGGCGCTGGCCGCCTGTGGCGTCGTGCAGGCCGCCGAGCCACCGGCCGATTCCGTGGCGCCACCCGCCTTTGCAGGCGCATCCCTTCCTGATGGCCCGCCGCTGGACCTGCAGCAGGCACGGGCCCTGGCGCTGGACGGCAATCCCGGCCTGCGCGCGGCCCGCCAGGCGCTGGCCGCCACGGAGGGGGCCGTGCTGCAAAGCCAGGCCCGGCCCAATCCCGAGCTGGCCTGGTCGCAGGAGGACACGCGCCGCAGCACCCGCACGCTGACCGTGCAGCTGAACCAGACCCTGGAAGTGGGCGGCAAGCGCGAGGCCCGCATGCGCGTGGCCGAGCGCGGCCGCGACCTGGCCCGCGCCGAACTGGCAGGGGCCGAGGCCGCGCTGCGCGCCGATGTGGGCGCGGCCTTTTTCGGCGTGCTGGCCGCGCAGCAGCGCGTGGTCCTGGCCGGGCAGACGCTGGAGATCGCCAGCAGCGCGCGCGAGGCGGCGGCCCGGCGCGTGGCGGCCGGCAAGGTGGCGCCGCTGGAGGAGACCCGGGCCCGCGTGGCCGAGTCCGGCGCCCTGCTGGAGCAGGCCCGGGCCCGCTCTGCCCTGCGCGTGGCGCGCGGCCAGCTGCAGGCGCTGTGGGGCGAGAGCGTGCGCCCCTTCGGCCAGGCCGAGGGCGCCGTGGACGCGCTGCCCCAGCTGCCGGAATTGGCAGCCCTGCAGCAGCGCATCGAACAGGCTCCCGCCGTGCTGCGTGCGCGCCAGGCGCTGGAGCAAAGCCGCGCCACGGCCGAGCTGGAGCGTGCGCGCCGCCTGCCCGATCCCACCGTCAGCCTGGGCGTCAAGCGCGCCACCGAGGTCGGGCGCAACCAGCTCGTGGTCGGCGTCTCCGTGCCCCTGCCCGTGCTCGACAGCAACCGGGGCAACCAGCTGCAGGCCCTGCGCCTGGCCGACCAGGCCGAGGAGCAGTTGCTGGCCACGCGCGTTCAGCTGCAGGCCCAGCTGTTCGAGGCGCGCGAGCTGCTGCAGTCCAGCCGCGAGCAGGCGCGCCAGCTGGCCGAGGAGGTGCTGCCCACGGCGCGCACGGCCTACGAGCTGGCCTCGCGCGGCTTTGCGCTGGGCAAGTTCGCCTACCTGGACGTGCTGGACGCGCAGCGCACCTGGTCCGAGGCGCGCAGCCAGTACCTGGACCAGCTGCTGGCCACGCACCGCGCCGCCGCCGACATCGACCGCCTGCTCGGCACAGAAGCCGGCCTCTGACCCCGATAGCAACCTGATTGCATCCAGACCATGAACACCAAGCCCTCCTCCTCCCCCCTCGGACCGCGCCGCACCCTCGTGGCCATTGCCGTCATCCTGGCCGTGGGTGCGCTGGCCGCCACGCTGATCCTGCGCAGCGGCCCGCCGGGTGCCGCCAAGGCCGACAGCCATGGCCACGGCCACAGCGAGGCCGCAGGCCATGCCGATGGCGAGCACCACGGCGCTGCAGCCGGAGATGGCCACAAGCACGACGAAGGCCATGCCGACGATGAGCACCATGAAGATTCCAAGGCGGAAAAAGCCGAGGCCAAGCCCGCCGCCAAACCCGCAGCCACCGCCGAAGCCGGCCATGGCGACGACGAAGGCCTGATCGCCATGGACGCCCAGCGCATGCAGGCGGCTGGCGTGCGCCTGGCCGAGGCCGGCCCGGCCACCGTGCGCTCCGTGCTGCAGCTGCCCGGGGAGATCCGCTTCAACGAAGACCGCACGGCCCACGTCGTGCCGCGCGTGGCCGGCATTGCCGAGAGCGTTCCCGCCAACCTGGGCCAGAACGTGAAGAAGGGCCAGCTGCTGGCCGTGCTCAGCAGCGCCGCCGTGTCCGAGCAGCGCAGCGAACTGCTGGCCGCCGGCAAGCGCCTGGAGCTGGCCCGCACCACCTACGCACGTGAAAAGCAGCTGTGGGAGGAAAAGGTCTCGGCCGAGCAGGACTACCTGCAGGCGCGCCAGGCGCTGCGCGAGGCCGAGATCGCCGTCTCCAACGCCCAACAGAAGCTGGCCGCCACGGGCGCCGGTGCCGGCGGTGGTGCGGGCGGGCTCAACCGCTTCGAGCTGCGCGCGCCGTTTGACGGCGTGATCGTGGAAAAGCACCTGTCCGTGGGCGAGGCCGTGCAGGACACCACCCAGGTCTTCACCATCTCCGACCTGCGCAGCGTCTGGGCCGAGATGCGCGTGGCCGCGTCCGACCTGCCCGCCGTGCGCGTGGGCGAGAAGGCCACGGTGCGCGCCACGGCCTTCGACTCCTCGGCCACGGGCGAGGTGGCCTATGTGGGCGCCCTGATCGGCCAGGACACGCGCACGGCCCCCGCGCGCATCACCCTGCCCAACCCCGACGGCGTGTGGCGCCCGGGCCTGTTCGTGAATGTGGAGCTGACGGCATCGTCCCGGCAGGCGCCGCTGGCCGTGGCCACGCAGGCACTGCAGAAGATGGAGCAGCAGACCGTGGTCTTCGTGCCCGTGCAGGGCGGTTTCCGCGCCCAGCCCGTGCGCGTGGGCCGCAGCGATGGCAAGGCCACCGAGGTGCTCGAAGGCCTCAAGCCCGGCCAATCCTACGTGGCCGAGGGCAGCTTCATGCTCAAGGCCGAGCTGGGCAAGGCCAGCGCCGAACACAGCCACTGATCGGAGAGTCCATGTTTGAACGCATCATCCGATTCGCCATAGAGCAGCGCTGGCTGGTCCTGCTGGCCGTGCTGGCCATGGCGGGCCTGGGCATCTACAACTACCAGCGCCTGCCCATCGACGCCGTGCCCGACATCACCAATGTCCAGGTGCAGATCAACACCCAGGCCAGCGGCTACTCGCCGCTGGAGACCGAGCAGCGCGTCACCTATCCCATAGAGACGGTGATGGCCGGCCTGCCCCACCTGGAGCAGACGCGCTCGCTGTCGCGCTACGGGCTGTCCCAGGTCACCGTGGTGTTCAAGGACGGCACGGACATCTACTTCGCGCGGCAGCTGGTGGGCGAGCGCATACAGCAGGCGCGCGACAGCCTGCCTGCGGGCATTACGCCCACGCTGGGCCCCATCTCCACGGGCCTGGGCGAGATCTACCTGTGGACCGTGGAGGCCGAGGACGGTGCGAAAAAGCCCGACGGCACGCCCTACACGCCCATGGACCTGCGCGAGATCCAGGACTGGGTCATCAAGCCGCAGCTGCGCAACGTGCCCGGCGTCACCGAGATCAACTCCATCGGCGGCTACGCCAAGGAGTACCTGGTGGCGCCCGCGCCCGAGAAGCTGGCGGCCTACGGCTTCACGCTGGCCGACATCGTCACCGCCCTGCAGCGCAACAACAGCAACGTGGGTGCGGGCTATATCGAGCGCCAGGGCGAGCAGTACCTGATCCGCGCGCCGGGCCAGGTCGGCGGCATCGCCGACATCCGCGAGGTCATCGTGGGCTCGGCCCAGGGCCAGCCCATCCGCATCCGCGACCTGGCCGAGGTCGGCCTGGGCCAGGAGCTGCGCACGGGCGCGGCCACCGACAACGGCCGCGAGGTGGTGCTGGGCACGGTGTTCATGCTGATCGGCGAGAACAGCCGCACCGTCTCGCGCGCCGTGGACCAGCGCATGGCCGAGATCAACCGGGGCCTGCCCCCGGGCGTCAAGGCCATCACCGTCTACGACCGCACCAACCTGGTGGACAAGGCCATCGCCACGGTCAAGAAGAACCTGGTGGAGGGCGCGGCCCTGGTGGTGGTCATCCTCTTCCTGTTCCTGGGCAACCTGCGCGCGGCGCTGATCACGGCGCTGATCATCCCGCTGTCCATGCTGTTCACCTTCACGGGCATGGTGCACTACAAGGTCAGCGCCAACCTCATGAGCCTGGGGGCGCTGGACTTCGGCATCATCATCGACGGCGCCGTGGTCATCGTGGAGAACTGCGTGCGCCGCCTGGCCCATGCGCAGGAGGCGCGCGGACGGTCGCTGACGCGCAGCGAACGCTTCCATGAAGTCTTCGCCGCCGCGAAGGAAGCGCGCCGCCCGCTGCTGTTCGGCCAGCTCATCATCATGGTGGTCTACCTGCCCATCTTCGCGCTCACGGGTGTGGAGGGCAAGATGTTCCACCCCATGGCGCTCACTGTGGTCATTGCGCTGGCCGGCGCCATGCTGCTGTCCATCACCTTCATCCCGGCGGCGATTGCGCTGTTCATGGGCGACAAGGTGGCCGAGAAGGAAAACCGCCTCATGGGCTGGGCGCGCCGCGGCTATGCGCCCGTGCTGGCGCGCGTCATGGCCGCGCCCGCCGTGGTGCTCACGGCCGCCGCCGTGGCCGTGGCGCTGAGCCTGCTGCTGGCCACGCGCCTGGGCAGCGAGTTCGCGCCCAACCTCAACGAGGGGGACTTCGCCATCCAGGCGCTGCGCATCCCCGGCACCAGTCTCACGCAGTCGCTGGAAATGCAGATGCAGATCGAGAAGGCGCTCAAGAAGGAGTTCCCCGAGATCGACCGCGTGTTCGCGCGCACCGGCACGGCCGAGATCGCCTCCGACCCCATGCCGCCCAACATCTCCGACGGCTACATCATGCTGAAAGCCCGCAGCGAGTGGCCCGACCCGGCGCGCCCGCGCGATGAGCTGCTGGCCGCCGTACAGGCGTCGGTGGACCGCATCCCGGGCAACAACTACGAGTTCTCCCAACCCATCCAGCTGCGCTTCAACGAGCTGATCTCGGGCGTGCGCAGCGACGTGGCCGTGAAGATCTTCGGCGACGACATGGCCGTGCTGGAGAAAAGCGCCCAGACCGTGGCCGGCATGCTGCAGCAGATCGCGGGCGCCTCCGAGGTCAAGGTCGAGCAGACCACGGGCCTGCCCATGCTCACCGTGCAGATCGACCGCGAAAAGGCCTCGCGCTACGGCCTGAACATGGGCGATGTGCAGGACGCCATCAGCACCGCCATGGGCGGCACCGAGGCCGGCACGGTATTCCAGGGCGACCGGCGCTTCGACATCCAGGTGCGCCTGCCGGACGCCGTGCGCAACGACCTGCAGGCCCTGAGCCGCCTGCCCATCGCCCTGCCGCGCGGGGCGGACGGGCGCATCGGCTTCGTGCCGCTGTCGGCCGTGGCCACGTTCGAGACCGCGCCCGGCCCCAACCAGGTCAGCCGCGAGGACGGCAAGCGCCGCATCGTGGTCAGCGCCAATGTGCGCGGGCGCGACATGGGCTCCTTCGTGGGCGAGGCACAGCAGAAGCTGCAGGGCCTGTCGCTGCCGCCCGGCTACTGGACGCGCTGGGGCGGCACCTTCGAGAACCTGGAGTCGGCCACGCGCCGCCTGCAGATCGTCGTGCCCGTGGCCCTGCTCATGGTCTTCGTGCTGCTGTTCGCCATGTTCGGCAATGTGCGTGACGGGCTGGTGGTCTTCACGGGCATTCCGTTCGCGCTCACGGGCGGCATCCTGGCGCTGTGGCTGCGCGACATACCGCTGTCCATCTCGGCGGCGGTGGGCTTCATCGCGCTGTCGGGCGTGGCCGTGCTCAACGGCCTGGTCATGATCTCCTGGATCAGAACCTTGCGCGAACAGGGCGCCAGCGTGCCCGACGCCGTGACCGAAGGCGCGCTCACCCGGCTGCGCCCCGTGCTGATGACGGCCCTGGTCGCCTCGCTGGGCTTCGTGCCCATGGCCATTGCCACGGGCACGGGTGCCGAGGTGCAGCGGCCGCTGGCCACGGTGGTGATCGGCGGCATCCTGTCATCCACGCTGCTGACCCTGCTGGTGCTGCCGCTGCTGTACCGGCTGGTGCATCGCAATGATCCGTCGGAGGCCAGCGGCACAGACCCCGCGCCCGCCGCGCCGGCACCTGCCGTGTGACGCGGCGCCCGGGCAGCACCCGGGCGGCCACTTTGGAACCCGCTGCAGCCTGGCTGCAGCGGGTTTCTTCATGCCCGGGATATCCCGGGCCACACATCTTTGCCCATCGATGTGAACCTCGCGCATTTGGCATGGAGCGGCTGCGAACCCCTGCCTAGAATTCGTCCCACAACAGCAAGGACAACGGGAGGGACAAGGCCATGAACAGCCCCGCCAGCGGACGGCACGGCCGTGCCCGCATCGCCGTGGAGAGCCGGTCCATCGACTGCATTCCCGACAGCGAGCGCCACGCGCGGCTCGCCGACCAGGGGCCGTTCTGGTTCCTGGGCAACTTCCACTTCTTCACGCTTTCCATCGGCTTCGTCGGCCCGTCGCTGGGGCTTTCGGCGCCCTGGAGCGCCCTGGCCGGGACGCTGGGCATCATGTTCGGCACGCTGTTCATGGCGCTGCACGGCGCGCAGGGGCCGCAGCTGGGGCTGCCGCAGATGATCCAGTCGCGCGCGCAGTTCGGCTTTCGCGGCGTCACCCTGCCGCTGTGCGCCACGCTGCTGGTGTTCACGGGGTTCAACGTCGTCAACGTCTCGCTCATCATGCAGGGCATGCAGGCCGTGTTCGGCCTGCCGCCAGCGCCCACGGCCTGCGTGGCCGTGGCGGCAGGCGCCTTGCTGGCGGTCTGCGGCCACGATGTGATGCACAAGGCCTTTCGCCATGCGCTGATGCTGGCACTGCCCCTGTATGCGCTGGCCACGCTGGCGTTGCTGGCAGGCGTGGGCGAGCCCGCCTTGCACGTTCGGTCGGAGCCATTGCCAGGATTCGCATGGAGCGCCTTTGCCGCGCAGTTCACCATCGCGGCCAGCTACAACATCTCCTATGCGCCCTATGTGTCCGACTATTCGCGCTACCTGCCGAGCCACACTGCGCCCCGGCGCCTGATCGCGGCCATCTTCCTGGGTGCCTCGCTGTCCGGGGCCTGGATGATCGGCCTGGGCGCATGGATGGCGCAGCGGCTGCAGGCCGGGGACGCGCTGGCGGCGCTGGGACGGATCGGCACCGGCCTGTTCCCGGGCGCGGACCGGCTGCTGCCTGCCCTGGCCGTCGTGGCCTTCCTGCCCATCATCGCGTTGAACACGTACAGCGCGGCACTGACCGTGCTCACGGCGGCGGATTCGCTGGGCGGCCTGCGCCCCACGCGCGCCGCCCGTATTTTTGCCATCGCGGCGATCAGCGTCGGCATCCTCGCGTGCGTGCTGTCCATCCAGGGCAGCGGCGTGGCTTTGCTGCATTCCTTCCTGGCGCTGCTGCTGTACTTCCTGGTGCCGTGGACGGCGGTCAACCTCGTGGACTACTTCCTGGTGCGCAAGGGCCGCTACGCCATCGCTGATTTCTTCACGCCACAGGGCATCTACGGCGCCTGGGGCTGGCGCGGCATCTGCGCCTATCTGGGCGGCTTTGCAGCCATGGTGCCGTTCATGCACATCCACGACGCCACCGATGGCCATGCGGTCTTCATCGGCTGGGCTGCGCAGCGGCTGGGCGGCGTGGACTTCGCCTGGCTGCCGGGCATTCTCGTCGCCGGCAGCCTTTACTGGGGGCTGGCCCGCAACCTGGATCTGCAGGCCGAGGAGGCCGCCCGTTGCCAGCCGCGGCAGGACAGCCACCCTTTGCATCCCAAGGAGCGCACACCATGACGGAGCACCGCATCCGCATCATCCAGCCCCGTCTGCGTGACGGCGACATTGCCGGCAACCTGGCGATGACGCTGAAGACGATCAAGGCCAGCGCGGGGCAGGCCGACCTGCTGGTCTCTCCCGAAACCTGCATCAGCGGATTTCCCCGGCCCGACAACGTGGCGCAGCTGGCCGAGCCGCTGGACGGCCCCTCGGCCACCGCGCTGCGCGAGGCCGCGCGGCAAGCCGGCGTGGCTGTCGCCATCGGCCTGGCCGAAGCAGACCAGGGCCGCCGCTTCAATGCCGGCCTGCTGATCGATGCCGACGGGCAGGTGCTGCTGCACTACCGCAAGACCATGCTCTACGACTCGGACCAGGGCGTGTTCGAGGCAGGTGAGCGCTGGCCCACATGCGAATGGCGCGGCCTGCGGCTGGGAATGCTGATCTGCTTCGACATCGAGTTTGCGGCACCGGCCCGCGCGCTGGGTGCGCAGGGCGTGGACCTGATCGTGCTGATGGACGGGATGATGCACCCCCACGGCCACATCCATCGCCATGCCGTGCCCGTGCGTGCGATGGACAACCAGTGCTACATCGCCATGGCCAACCGCGTGGGCCCTGGCGACAGCTACGCTTTCAGCGGAGGCAGCCAGTTCGCCGATCCCTTCGGCCAGACGCTGGCGCGCATCGCGGGCGATGCCGAGGGCCTGCTGGACGTGCGCCTGGACCCTCTGGCGCCCGGCCGCGCGCGTGCGCAGTACCGGGGCTGACGAGCGCCGAGGCGCCACCGTGGCGCGGTCATCTGTGTCGGTTGTATGACAGCAATGTCACCATCCTGTGGGGGTGGCGTGGGGGGGCGATTTCTACATTGGAGTCCTCTCCCCGGCGTTCCGCCTTGCGGGGCGTGGGGAGAACGAATCACCAACGTTCTTTGAAAGGGACACACCATGTCGCAACGCCGTTTCACCCCTGCTACCCTGATCGCCGGCCTGGTCGCATCGGCAGCGCTGCTGCTGCCGGGCATGGCATCGGCGGCCGGGTACATCCACCCGGCCAACAACGAGGCGGGTGCCGTCGTCCATCCCGAACATTTCAAGAGCAGCAAGACGCGCGCCCAGGTGACGGCCGAGGCCGAGGCGGCCGTGCGCCAGGGCGGCACCTCGCGCTTCAATGCCGGCGTCTACCCGGCGCCTGCACCGCAGACCGGTGGCGGCAAGACGCGGCAGGAAGTGATCAATGAACTGATCAACGAAACGCCTGCCCAGCGCGATGCACGCCAGCGTGCCATGGGTGGTTGATGCACGTGCGGGGCGAGGCAGTGCTGCCCCGCAGCAGCCGTATCAGGGGATGACCGACGCGCCGCGCGGCTACGAGCCTGCGGCGCGTTCCGCTTCCTCGGCCTCATGGGCGCGTGCGATGGCCAGGATCACGTCGCGCGCCAGGCGGCGCTTGGGTACGGGAAGGCGCAGGTAGATCTTGAACAGCTCGTTGTCCTCGTAGCCCAGGCCGGCGGACCAGCTGACCTTGGGCTCACGCACCTCGCGCGCCGGCTGCGGCGCGCGCAGGAACTCCTCCAGCGGCACCTGCAGCCAGTCGGCCAGCGCAGCAAGTTTCTTGGTGTTGGGCATGGTCTTGCCCAGCAGCCACAGACGCACGCCGTGCTGCGACATGGGCTTGCCCCAGAAGCGTGTGTTGAATTCGCGCTCCAGCACCGAGGGCTTGGCTTCATAGCCACGAGCCTCCAGGGAATCACGTAATTTCTGCGCAAACCGCTGCTTCGCATCCTGCATGCGGGCACGCTATGGGATAAGTCTGATTGTGCAGTGAGTATTGTGAAAAATCACATATCTGATGTGATTGATAGTTAACATCAAAGACTCAACCAGAAATCACAAGCACAGGAGGGCCCATGCGCTGGCAAGGAGTGTGGCTGCTGCCTGCGGGCCTGGCCCTGCTGCTGGGCGGTTGCGGCGGTGACGATGGCGAGGTGCTGACCGTGCGGGCTGCGCCCTGGGGCGCCGCCTCGGGCGTGTCGATAGGGCAGGTGCTGCAGGACAGGTCGGCCTGCGCGCGCAGCAGCTGGCGCAGCGTGGGAGACGGCAGCGGCGGGCGCATCGTCGAGTACGCCTGCGAGCGCGCAGGCGTGCGTGGCTACCTGCAGGCCAGTCTGCGCCAGGAGGTCGGGCCACTGCAGCGCGCCGCCGAAAGCGAACAGGCCCGGTTCGAGGCGCGGTTGCGTGGCGAATGGCGTGAGCTGCTCGTGCTGGAGCGGCAGCGGCAGGAGATGCTGCGGCGCCACGCGCAGGAGGCGCAAAGGGATGCCGACCACAGGCAGCGGCACCTGGAGGATCTGCGTGTGCTGGGGGACATGAAGGAGTGCGGCAGCTTCCGTCCGCAAAGCCTCAGTGCCGAGGCCGCGCCGCAGCGCCTGGTGCTGGCAGCCCAGGCCTGTGCACAGGCCGGGCGCGCGGCCGGGCATGTCTATGCGCGCGAGCGGGAGCGTACGCTGGTGCGGCTGCGCGCGGCCCTGCCGCGCTACGACGAGGCCCGGCTGGGCCGCGAGGCGGCCTTGCAGGCGATGGACCGCACCCTGGAGCAGCAGGAGGCGGCGCTGCGCCGGCTGGAGGAAGACCGCCCCGAGGCGGGCGAGCGCATACGCCGCTCATTGGCCGCGCGCATGGAGGCCATGCGCCTGCGGCTGGGCCAGGTGGGCCGCGTGCGCGAGCTCACGCGCTGGAGCGTGGCCGGCGCACGCGTGGTCTACCTGGACACGGCCCTGGCCATGGAGTGCGGCATGCGCACGCTGACCGAAGCCACGCCGCTGGACACCCTGGTCGAAGACCTGGGCGAGGGCCAGGCCGTGCCCCGCCAGGGAGGCGCATTGGCCCGGGCGCTTGACGGACTGTGGGCGCGCTGCCTGCAGCAGCCCTGATGGCGGGAAGGACTGCACGGCGCCGGTTGCACCGCGCCCGTTGCACCACGCCTCAGAATCTCGGCAGGTCCGGGTGTGAGATCTGGCCGCCGCGCACCAGCATCTTTCCGTATTCGGCACAGCGGTTGAGCGTGGGAATCACCTTGCCGGGGTTGAGCAGGGCCTGCGGGTCGAAGGCGGCCTTGAGCGCGAACATCTGGTCGTTCTCGGCCGTGGTGAACTGGGTGCACATGGAGTTGAGCTTTTCCACGCCCACGCCATGCTCGCCCGTGACCGTGCCGCCCATGGCCACGCTGGTCTCCAGGATGTCGGCGCCGAACAGCTCGCAGCGGTGCAGCTCGTCGGGGTCGTTGGCATCGAACAGGATCAGCGGGTGCAGGTTGCCGTCGCCCGCGTGGAAGACGTTGGCGCAGCGCAGGCCGTATTTCTTTTCCATCTCCTGGATGGCCAGCAGGATGTCGGCCAGGCGCTTGCGCGGGATGGTGGAGTCCATGCACATGTAGTCGGGGCTGATGCGCCCGCTGGCGGGAAAGGCGTTCTTGCGCCCGCTCCAGAAGCGCAGGCGCTCGGCCTCGCTTTCACTCACCGTGATGGCCGTGGCCCCGGCGCCGCGCAGCACCTCGCTCATGTGGGCGATCTCTTCCTCGACTTCCTCGGGCGTGCCATCGCTCTCGCACAGCAGGATGGCCTCGGCCGTGAGGTCGTAGCCGGCCTTGACGAAGTCCTCGACGGCGGCCGTCATGGGCTTGTCCATCATCTCCAGCCCGGCCGGGATGATGCCGGCCGCGATCACGGCGGCCACGGCGTCGCCGGCCTTGCGCACGTCGTCGAAGCTGGCCATGATGCAGCGCGCCAGCTGGGGCTTGGGGATCAGGCGCACGGTGACTTCGGTGGTCACGGCCAGCATGCCTTCGCTGCCGACCAGGATGGCCAGCAGGTCGAAGCCCGGCGTGTCCAGCGCCGTGGAGCCGAACTCCACCGGCTCGCCTTCCACCGTGAAGCCGCGCACCTTCAGCACGTTGTGCACGGTCAGCCCGTACTTGAGGCAGTGCACGCCGCCCGAGTTCTCGGCCACGTTGCCGCCGATGGTGCAGGCGATCTGGCTGCTGGGATCGGGCGCGTAGTACAGGCCCAGGGGCGCGGCAGCCTCGCTGATGGCCAGGTTGCGCACGCCGCACTGCACCACGGCCGTGCGGCTGGCGGCATCGACCTGGAGGATCTTGTTGAACTTGGCCAGCGACAGCGTCACGCCCATGGGATGGGGCAGGGCGCCGCCCGACAGCCCGGTGCCCGCGCCGCGTGCGATCACGGGCACCTGGATGGCGTGGCAGGCGCGCAGCACGGCCTGGACCTGGGCCTCGGTCTCGGGCAGGCAGACCACCAGGGGGCGCTGGCGGTAGGCCGTGAGTCCGTCGCATTCATAGGGGGTGGTGTCCTCGGCGTTCCACAGCAGGGCATGCGCGGGCACATGGCGGGCCAGCGCTGCCACGACCTCGGCCTGGCGCCGTGCGCGTTCGGAGGCCGTGGGCTGCTGGTGGGCGGCATCGGCGGCGGCCGACGCCATGGCGCCGGGGGCAGGGCTGGCTGGGGAGCTGGCGGAAGTCATGGAGCCTGACTTTAGGCGATGCCGCCGTCTTTGTGCAGCGGGACTGCGCTGATGTTTATTGCAACGGCGCGTGAAATCCGCGAAATCCGTGAATTCCGTTGTGGGCGCCTCAGCAGGCCATCGCCCTCTTCAACCATTCAGCAAAGGCCGCGCATTCCCAGCGGTCCATGGTGCCGGTGCGCCAGCACAGGTAGTGGGCATGGGGGCTGGCCGTGTCCATGTCGAACAGGCGCACCAGGGTGCCGTTGTCCATCCAGGGTGCGCCCAGCTTGTGGCGCACCAGGGCAATGCCCATGCCGGCCGAGGCCGCGTCGCACATCAGGCCGATGTCGTTGAACTGCGAGCCCTCGTGCGGCTCGGGCCAGTCCAGGCCGGTGGCGCCGAACCAGGTGCGCCAGGGCTCCAGCGGGCTGCGCAGCAGGGGCATGCCTTCCAGGTCCTGGGGCTGCTCGAAGGGGCCATGCTCGCGGATGAAGGCCGGCGAGGCCAGCGGCGTGACCACGTCGCGCGCCAGCTCGATGTGCTCCACGTCGGCGTAGTGGCCGGGGCCGAAGCGCACCATCAGGTCGGCATCCTCGGCCACCACGTCCAGCAGCGGGATGGAGACCTGCAGGGCGATGTCGATCTCGGGATAGGTTTCCGTGAACTGGCGCAGGCGCGGGATCAGGATCACGCGCGCAAAGGTGGGCGTGACCGCCAGCTTGAGCCTGCGGCGGCCCGGTGCCGTGACCTCGCCCGGAAAGCGCTGCAGCGCGCCCAGGCCCTCGCGCACGTGGGACAGGTAGGCGCTGCCTTCGGTGGTGAGCGAAAAGTCCGAGCGGCCGAACAGCCGCGTGCCCAGGATCTGCTCGAGCTGGCGCACGCGGTGGCTGACGGCGCTGGGCGTGACGCACAGCTCCTCGGCCGTCTGCGTCACGCTGCGCAGCCGCGCCAGCGCCTCGAAAGTGAGCAGGCACTGTATGGGCGGGATGCGGCGGGCGCCGCTGCCGGGCGGGGCAAAGCCGCTGCCGGCGGCAAGGGTCACGTTCGCCATGGGCGGCCGGGAGCCGGCTTCAGCGGAAGACCACGGTCTTGTGGCCGTTGAGGATGACGCGGTGCTCGCTGTGCCACTTGACGGCGCGGGCCAGCACCTGGCTCTCGGTGTCGCGGCCGCGGGCCGTGAGGTCCTCCACGGTGTCGGTGTGGTCGGCGCGGGCCACGTCCTGCTCGATGATCGGGCCTTCGTCCAGGTCGGCCGTCACATAGTGGGCCGTGGCGCCGATCAGCTTCACGCCGCGGTCATGGGCCTGGTAGTAGGGCTTGGCGCCCTTGAAGCTGGGCAGGAAGCTGTGGTGGATGTTGATCGCGCGGCCGGCCAGCTTGGTGCACAGGTCGTTGGACAGCACCTGCATGTAGCGCGCCAGCACCACGAGTTCGGCGCCTTCGGCCTCGATGATCTCGAACTGCTTTGCCTCGGCCTGGGCCTTGGTGGCAGCCGTGACGGGGATGTGGTGGAAGGGGATGTTGTAGCTGGCCGCCAGCTGGTAGAACTCGCGGTGGTTGCTGATGATGGCGCGGATGTCCACCGGCAGCAGGCCGCTCTTCCAGCGAAACAGCAGGTCGTTGAGGCAGTGGCCTTCCTTGCTGACCATGAGCACGGTCTTCATGGCTTCGGCCTTGGTGTGCAGGCGCCACTTCATCTGGTACTGGCCGCCCAGGTCGGCCAGGGCCGCCCTCAGAGCCGCGGGATCGCAGCCGTTGCAGGCAAATTGCACGCGCATGAAGAACAGTCCGGTGGCCGGGTCGTTATACTGCGCGGCCTCTTCGATGTTGCCGCCTTGCTCGAGCAGGAAGCCCGAGACGGCATGTACCAGACCGAGCCGGTCGGGGCACGAAAGGGTAAGAATATAGGCTTGGGTCATAGCGGCGCAATTGTCGCAGCATGCACACGACCCTGCGCAAGTCACACGTTCTGGGAACGTTCTGAGGAACCACATGCAAGATCAGGGAGAGCAGCCCCGAATACCGCTCTGGGGCGCATTGACCCTGTATGTGTGCGCAGGTCTGCTGTGGCTCTGGGGCGTGGAATGGCTGCTGGCGCACCTGCAGATACCGCCCGGGCCGGCAGCGCAGCGGCGCATGCTGTCCTCGGTGGCCCTGGTGCTGGTCACGGCCGTGGGCGGCGGCTGGCTGCTGTGGCGCATGCGCCGTGGAGAGCGCACTGCCCATGCCGCGATGGCCGCCGGGCGGGAGGCCGACGAACGCCAGCGCCTGGCCGCCGCCGTGGTGGACAACACCATGGAGGGCGTGGTCGTCACAGATGCGCGCAGCCGCATCCTCTCGGTCAACAGCGCCTTCACGCGGCTGCTGGGCTACACCGAGCAGGAGATGCTGGGCAAGACCCCGCGCATGTTCAAGTCCGGCCGCCACGACAAGGCCTTCTACGAGGCCATGTGGGACAGCATGCAGGCCACGGGCCACTGGCAGGGCGAAATCTGGAACCGCCGCAAGAACGGCGAGGTCTTTCCCGAGCGCATGTCGCTCAGCGCCGTCAAGGACGCACAGGGCAAGGTCACGCACTACGTGTGCATGTTCACCGACATCTCGGCCGAGAAGGCGCGCGAGGCCCAGCTCGAATTCCTGGCCCACCGCGACATGCTCACCGGCCTGCCCAACAGCGTGCGCTTCACAGCGCTGCTGGAAGACGCCGTGGCCGAGGCGGCCGCCGAGCAGGGCACGCTGGCCGTAATGCTGCTGAACATCGATCGCTTCAAGGACGTCAACGACAGCTACGGCCACGCCATCGGCGACCAGGTGCTGCGCCACATCGCCGCCCGTGTGCACGATTCCCTGGGTCCCCAGGACCTCATAGGTCGCATGGCCGGTGACGAACTGGCCGTGCTGTGCAAGGGCATGAGCGAGCGCGGCGACGCCATCGCCCGCGCACGGCAACTGATCGCGGCGGCCGGCCAGCCCTGGAGCTCGCCGGACGGCCTGTCCGTCATGGCCGGCGTCAGCGTGGGCATCTGCATGTACCCCTCCCACGCCGGCAATGCCCAGGACCTGCTGCAGGGCGCGCATGCGGCCGTCTACGGCGCCAAGTCGCGCAGCGGCCGTGCCTGGTGCTTCTTCGAGGAAGACATGACCTCGGCCGCGCGCGAGCGCCTGGCCATGGAGGCACGGCTGCGGCAGGCCATAGACCTGGGCCACCTGCGCCTGTACTTCCAGCCCCAGATCGACCTGGCCACTGGCCGCCTGGTGGGCGCCGAGGCCCTGGTGCGCTGGCTGGACCCGGACGAGGGCCTCATCTCCCCGGCACGCTTCATTCCCGTGGCCGAAAGCTCGGGCGTCATCGGCGCGCTGGGCCTGTGGGTGCTGCGCGAGGCCTGCGCCCAGGGCCAGCGCTGGCGCGATCAGGGCCTGCCCGAGATGACCATCGCGGTCAATGTCTCGCTGCACCAGTTCCTGCTGACCGACATCGCCGGTGCCACCGCCGACGCGCTGGCCGCCACGGGCTTCGCCCCGCACTGCCTGGAGCTGGAGATCACCGAAAGCGCCCTGGCCGAGCGCCCCGAGGAGGCCCTGGCCGTCATGCGCCGCCTGCGGGCCCAGGGCCTGCGGCTGGCCATCGACGACTTCGGCACCGGTTATTCCTCGCTGGCCCACCTCAAGCGCTTCCCGCTGGACCTGCTCAAGATCGACCAGGGCTTCATCCGCGACATCCCGCACAGCGCCGACGACATGGCCATCAGCGGGTCGGTGATCGCGCTGGGGCATGCCATGGGGCTGAAGGTGCTGGCCGAGGGCGTGGAGACGGCCGAGCAGCTGGCGTTCCTGCGCGGCAAGGGGTGCGACTTCTTCCAGGGCTATCTGTGCAGCAAGCCCATGCCTGCGCAGGCGTTCGGCGAGTGGGTCTCGGGCAACGAGGGGATGTGGGCCGTGCAGGGGTGAAGCTCAGTCCACCCGACCCGCATCCGCCCGCGGTGCCGGCGGGTTCCTGAACTTCTCGCGCAGCTCTGCGCAGTGGTCCTTGGCCGGCAAGGCGTCCGTCTTCTGCAGCCAGTCCACATCGGATTCGTGCGCCACCGATGTCTCGCCTGCCTGCGCCACGGCCACTTTGGCTGCTGCGGACTCCGGCAGCCAGGTCGGGATGCCCACCCCGCGCAGGACATGGCCCCGCCCGGCCACCAGCACCACGGTCTTGCCGGGCCTGATCGCCGCCTTGGCCACCTCGGCCATGCTGGCATCGCGGGCCAGCTGGACGCGGGCCATGGGCGGCAGCTGTGTGTCGGGCAGCAGGCCGCAGTGGCCTTCGCGGATGGCGTCGAGCTGGCGCTGCCAGGCTTCGGGCGGCAGGTGGGTGTCCAGGTTCTGGTTGCGCATGGCCTGCTTCATGTCGGCGCGGGGCAGGTTGCCGCCCAGCACGGGCACGCCTGCGCGCACGGCGGCCATGACCACGCCGCGGTAGCGCGGCCAGGGCCATGCGGCGTCCTGCCATTGCAGGGCCTGCTGCACAGCGTCCTCGGAGGCGTCGCGCGCCAGGCTGGCCGTGGAGCCCGTGCGCGGCGCCATCTCGATCACCAGCGCGGCCAGGCGCTCCTGTTTTGCCAACTGCTCCACCGTGGCCTGCTGCCAGGCCTGGTGGGCGACCGCATCGTGCTGCTCGCCCAGCAGCACGATGGGCGCGTCGGACCAGCGCTGCAGCTGCTGCGTCCAGTCCCGCGCCGGGGCGGAGGAGCTGGCGCAGCCGGCAAGGGCTGCCGCCAGCCATGCGGCCGCAGCCAGGCCGGCAAGGCGCGGGGTGCGGATGAAGGGGCGGAGGTGGGAGCGGACATGCATGGCGCCATGCTAATCACTGGCCTTGCCCGGGGCCCCCATAGGCCCTGTGGGCATTGGGGGCAGTTGAAAGGATCCTAGGAATCGGGGCGGGGGCACGGCGCAAACGGGTGGCGCTTGATTCAGGTCAAGACGTGCAAATGCGCCGTGGCTACAGTGCGACCATGCATGGCAAGCCCTCGCTTTCGACCAAGCTGCTGCTCATGGGCGCGGCCTGCCTGCTGGCGGCCGTGGCATCGATCGGCTTCACGCTGTGGGTGGCCTGGCAGCTGGAGGGCGGCGCGGCCGCCGTGAACGAGGCCGGGCGGCTGCGCATGAGCATGGTGCGCATGGCCATGGCGCGCCAGAACGAGGCGCCTGCGCAGTGGCAGGCGCGCGCGCAGCAGTTCGACGCCAGCCTGGACCTGCTGCGCAGCGGCGACATGTCGCGCCCGCTGTTCGTGCCCTGGAGCGACGAGGTCAGGGAGCGCTACGAGCGCATACGCCGCGACTGGAGCGCGCTGCACGCGCGCTGGCAGGCCGAGGACCAGGCCGATGCGCAGGCCATCATGGGCAGCGCCGACGCCTTCGTGCGCGAGGTGGACGGCTTTGTCGAAGCCATCGAAGACCGGCTCTCGCGCTGGACGGCCATCCTGCACCTGTTTCAGATGTGTCTGATGGCGCTGGTCATCATCGCGGCCGTGAGTTTCATGGCCACCAGCTACTGGCTGGTGCTGCATCCCGTGGGCCAGCTGCGCTCGGCGCTGGAGCGCATGCGCCGCGGACACCTGGACACGCGCATGAGCGTGGAGGTGAACGACGAGTTCGGCCAGCTGGCGGCCGGCTTCAACCTCATGGCCCAGTCGCTGCAAAGTTCTCACGCCGAGCTGGAGGACAAGGTGCGCGAGAAGACCGCCAGCCTCAACGTGCAGCACCAGCAGCTGCAGGCGCTGTACGCGGTCAGCGTGCAGGCGTCGGAGGCCGCCAGCCTGCAGTCCCTGGCCGAAGGCTTTGTGCGCCAGGTCCGCCTGGCGGCCCAGGCCGATGCGGCCACGGTGCGCTGGTCCGACGAGGCCAACGAGCGCTACGTGCTGCTGGCCGGCGACGGCCTGCCCCAGTCCATGTCGGTGCAGGAGCACTGCCTGCACACGGGCGCCTGCCTGTGCGGCCAGCCGCGCGAGCAGGCGAGGCTGCGCGTGATCCCCATCACGCCGGCCAGCGACCTGCAGCTGCCCCACTGCCGCGAGGCCGGCTTCGAGACCGTGGTCAGCATCCCCGTGCAACTGCAGCAGCGCCTGTTGGGCGAGGTCAACCTGTTCTTTCGCTCCACCGTGGTGCTCACGGACGACATGCGCGACCTGCTGTCCGCCATGGCGCGCCACCTGGCCAGCGCCATGGAAAGCCTGCGCGCCACGGCGCTGGAGCGCGAAGCCGCCGTGGCCGAGGAGCGCGGCCTGATCGCGCGCGAGCTGCATGACTCCATTGCCCAGTCGCTGGCCTTTCTCAAGATCCAGACCCAGCTGCTGCGCGACGCCGTGGCCAAGGGCCGCGACGAAGCGCGCGACCGCAGCCTGGGCGAGCTGGAAGTGGGCGTGCGCGAATGCTATGCCGACGTGCGCGAGCTGCTGGTGCATTTCCGCACGCGCACCAGCGCCGAGGACATCGAGGCCGCGCTGCGCGCCACGCTGTCCAAGTTCGAGCACCAGACGGGCATCGCCACCTCGCTGAGCATGTCGGGCCAGGGCCTGCCGCTGGCGCCCGACGTGCAGATCCAGGTGCTGCACATGGTGCAGGAGGCGCTGTCCAACGTGCGCAAGCACGCGGGTGCCAGGCATGTGCAGCTGCGCGTGGGGCGCCACCCCTGGCGCTTCGAGGTCAGCGACGACGGCTGCGGCTTCGTCCCCGCCGACGTGGCGCCGGACTCGCTGCATGTGGGGCTGGGCATCATGCGCGAGCGCGCCCTGCTGGCCCAGGCGCTGGTCCATGTCCACTCCCGCCCCGGCGAGGGCACGCGCGTGCTGATCGAGCTGCCGCCGTCGGCCTCGGCCGGGGCGCCGGCGCAGGGCCTCCCCTCGAACGCGTGACACGCTCCCGCAAGAAAAAGACCGCCCCATGTCCTTCTCCAGCCCCATCTCCGTCTTCGTCATCGACGACCACACGCTGTTCCGCCGCGGCCTGATCGCCCTCATCGCCCAGGATGCGGGCCTGCGCGTGGTCGGCGAGGCCGGCGACGCGGGCGAGGCCCTGCGCCTGGTGCCCGCGCTGGCGCCCCAGGTCATCCTGCTGGACAACCACCTGCCCGGCGTGTTGGGCGTCGATGCCATCGCGGGCCTGCGGGCCGCATCGCCCGGCAGTCGCGTCGTCATGCTCACCGTGAGCGAGGACGGCCAGGACCTGGCGGCCGCGCTGCGCAACGGCGCCCAGGGCTATCTGCTCAAGACCATCGACGGCGACCTGCTGTCCGAAGCCCTGCGCCGCGCCGCGCGCGGCGAGCCTGTGGTCAGCCCCGAGATGATGGGCAAGCTGGTGGCCGCCTTCCAGTCCCAGGGCGCGCCCGAGCCCCAGGCGCCCGAGCCGGACGAGGCCCCGGCCTCGCCGCTGTCCCCGCGCGAGGAAGAGGTGCTGGTCCAGATCGCCCGGGGCGCCAGCAACAAGGAAATCGCCCGCACGCTGGACATTGCCGAGACCACGGTCAAGATCCATGTGCAACACATCCTGCGCAAGCTGGGCCTGAGCTCGCGCGTGCAGGCGGCGGTGTATGCGTCGGAGCGGCAGCGGGATTAGCGGCCTACGCTGTGGCTGAAGCCCAACCATCCCCCGCACACCGCAGCGCCCAGACCCAGGCCAGCGCGGCCGCCACGGTCAGGCCGGTGAGCATGGCCGCTGCGCCCATGGCGTCCAGCGCCACGCCGGCGGCCAGCGGCACCAGCATGCGGCTGGCGGCGAACAGGCTGGCCTGCAGGCCGTAGTCGAAGGCCTGCCAGCGCGGGCGGGCGAATTGCATCATCAGTCCGAAGACGCAGGCCGAGGAGGCGCCCATGGCTGCTGCCACGCAGGCCACGGCCGCGATCAGGCCCGGGGCCGGGGCGCCGGCTGCGATGACGGCCGCCAGCAGCGCCAGCGCCGCCACGTTGCAGCCCGCATACAGGGGCAGGGCGCGCCGGGTGCCCAGGCGGCGCGTGAGCAGGGGCGAGGCCGCGCCCGCCAGCGCGGCCACCACGCCGCCACCCATGCCGGCCAGCAGGGCGGCCTGGGCGGGCGCGAAGCCGTGGTCCAGCATCAGCGGCTTGAGGTAGAACCAGGCCGCGCCGATGAAGGGGAAGTAGCTGACCAGCGCCAGGGTCCAGCGCCAGGCCCCAGGCTGGGTGCCATAGCCGCGTACCATGGCGGCCAGTCCAGCTTTGGGCGCAGGCAGCAGCAGGGGCGAGGGCGCATCCCCCGGCTCATGGCGCACCACCCAGGCCAGCAGCAGGGCGCCCAGGGCCAGCGCGCCGGCCAGGCAGAGGAAGGGCGCGCGCCAGCCCCATTTCGCCTGCATGAGCAGCATCAGCCCGCCGCCCACGATGGCGCCCAGCGACAGCGCCGCTGCGCGCACGCCCCCGGCGCGCATGCGCTCGGACGCGGGCAGCAGGCGGATGGCCAGGGCGTTGACGGGAATGTCGGCCCAGGTGGCAGCCAGCGCGGCCGCGAAGGCCAGGCCGAACAGCCACAGGCGCTCGGCCAGCAACTGCTGCCAGCCCAGTGCCAGCAGCACGGCCGCATAAGCCAGGCACAGGGCCAGCGCCCAGGCGCGGTAGCGCGGCTGGCCGTTCGCGCTGCGCGCTTCCACGGGCGCGGCCAGCGCGAACTTGATCAGCGCGGGCAGGCCCGCCAGCTGGAACAGGCCGATGGCCGTGCCCGACCAGCCATGCTGGCGCATGACCAGGGGCAGGCCCAGCCAGAGGTAGACGCTGGGCGCCGTGAGCGCCAGGTGCAGCCAGCCGAAAAGTGCCTGGAGCAGCCAGACCGGGCGGGGAGATGCGGCCGTCATGGCGCGGCCTTGCGGGCAATGAGCACGACCAGCGGCGCCATCGGAAACTCGCGCGACTCGATGCGTTCTATGCGCTTGAAACCCGCCTGCGCCAGCAGCGCCTGCAGCTCGCCGCGCCGCGTCACGCTGCGGCCCAGCAGGCGCATGGGCAGGTAGTAGGGCAGGGTGCGCAGGGCGGCCTCGGGCGTCTCATCCACCTCGGCATGGGCGCAGACGAAGACGCCGCCGGGCGCCAGCGCGTCGAACACCTTGGCGACCACGGCTGCCGCATCGGGCACGAAGTGCAGCACGGACGAGCACCAGACCAGGTCGTAGCCGCTGCCTATGCCGTCCGTGGCCAGATTGCCGCCCAGGGCGGTGAAGCGGTCGGACAGGCGGGACTGGCGGGCGTTGTCCGCCGCCACTGCCACGGCCTCGGGCCAGTCGAAGACGCTGGCCTGCAGCGAGGGCTGCCGGCGCAGCAGGGCCAGCGCGATCCAGCCGGGGCCGCCGCCCAGGTCCAGCATGCGGCGCGCGGCGCCTGCCTCGGGAACCTGCTGCAGCAGGTTCAGCGCGGCAGGCACGCTGACGGCGCGCTGCTCCTGGCCGATCTGGGCGCGTGCGGCGGCGGCCCAGCCTTCGGCATTGCCCGTGGCCAAGGGGGTGCTGCAGGCCGAGCCGTCCCCGGCAGGGCCGTGCTCGACCAGGCCGCGCAGCAGCGTGGCGGAGTGGCGCAGCGAGCGCAGGCGGAACAGCCAGGCCGCGCCGCAGGACTCGGGCGATGCGCTGTGCAGGTAGCGCAGCGCATCGGTGGCCAACAGGTATCTCACGGGCGCGTGCTGGCCGCGCCGCAGGAGGCCCATGCTCCACAGCAATTCCAGCCAGTGGGAGGTATTGGCCTCGTTCCAGCCCTGGGCCTGGGCCAGCTCGGCCGGCGTCTGGGGCGTGGCCAGGCGGTCCAGAGCGCCCGATTCAAGCGCCAGCACCAGGGCCTCGGCCTGGACCTGGGCGGCGGCCAGGTCCCACAGCGGCTGCAGGGCGTGGGAGGGGGTGTGGGTAGGGGATTCACGGCGGGGTGTATTCATCGGAAGGTCCTTTTCACGAAAGGGAGTCACATGCGCCAGGTCAGCCGCACGCCGAACTCGCGCGGCGGGCTGTAGACCACGACCTGGCCGTTGAGGTAGCCCACGGCGTCGTAGCGGCGGTTGGCGGCATTGCGCAGGTAGGCGGCGATTTCCCAGGACCCCTGGGCATAGCCGGCCGACAGGTTGAGCAGCCCGTAGCCGGGGCGGCGGTAGGCGTTGGCGGCGTCCAGGTAGACCTTGCCCGTGCCCTGCACGGCGGCCTGCGCCCACCAGCGACCGGGCGCGTCGTAGCGCAGCGCCACATGGGCCGTCATGTCGGGCGCAAACGGGTTGCGGTGGCCGTCGTAGACGGCGGCGCCGTCGCGGAAGCTGCCGAAGCGCGTGCGGTTCAGGCCCAGGGCCGTCTGCAACTGCCAGCCGCCGCCGAACACATAGTCCAGCTCGAAGTCCGCACCCGTGGAGCGCGCCCGCGCCGCATTGGTGATGTAGACCACGCCCGGCAGGCCCATCTGCTGCACCTGCATGTCGCGCACCTGCTGGGTGTAGACCGAGGCCGCATAGCGCAGGCGCTGCCCCAGCAGCCGGCCCTTGGTGCCGATCTCCCAGGCGCGCACGGTCTCTGGCTCGTAGGCCGCATAGCCCATGGCCGGAGAGAACACGTTGAAGCCGCCCGCGCGGTAGCCCTCGCTGAGGCTGGTGTAGACCTGGCCCTGGGGCGACCACTGGTATTGCAGCGAGAGCTTGGGGCTCAAGCGCGACCAGTCGTCGCTGCGCGCCGCCGCGCCCACGGGGGCCAGTTCCACGCGGTTGCGCTCCGCGCGCGCGCCGGCCGCCAGCGTCCAGCGCTCGGACAGCGGGACGGTCCAGTGCGTGAACAGCGCCGCCGTGCTGCCCTTGAGTCCGGCCGTGGGCCGCATCAGCGCGGCGGGCAGCTTTTGCTCGTAGCGCAGGTCATGGTCGTCGCGGTCCAGGTACAGGCCGGCCAGCCAGCGCGCGTTCCACAGGCCTGCGGCCTCGCCCTCCAGGCGCAGTTCCTGCGAGGTCGTGGCCAGGCGGTAGTCGCGCCGCACGTGGAGCAGGTCGGCGCGCTGGAAGTCCGTGTCCTGCAGCACGCGGTCGTCGAAGACATTGCGCGCGGTGATGGAGCGCAGCCGCAGGCCCGAGGCAAAGCGGTGCGAGACATCGAGCGACAGTGTCTGCCCGCGCGAGCGGTTCCAGCTGTCCGTACCCGAGTTCACCGTGGCGCGCGGCGCGGCAATGCTGCCCCATTGCGCGGCGCCGTCGTCCCAGCGCTGCCGGGCGTAGCGCAGCGTGGCCTCGGTCTCGGCCGTGGGCGTCCAGCGCAGGGCCAGGCGGCCGCTGGCGCGCTCGCGGTCGTCCACGCGCGCTCCCGTCGCTTGCTGGCGTATGAAGCCGTCCTGCGCGCGCCACTCGCCCGACAGGCCGATGTAGAGCTGGCCCGGCACCAGGGCGCGGCCCAGCTCGAAGCTGCCCGCGCGCTGGCCGTGGTTGCCGGCCTCGGCGCTGATCGATGCATAGGGCGCGTCGCCGGGCTGGCGCGTGACGATGCTGACCACGCCCGCTTCGGCATTGCGGCCGTACAAGGTCGATTGCGGGCCGCGCAGCACCTCCACGCGGTCCACGCCCTGCAGGTTGTGCTCGAAGCCCTGGGCCATCAGCGTGGGCACGCCATCGACCAGCAGCAGCGTGGACGAGGAGAACGACACGAAGTTGGCCGTCAGCCCGCGCATCACGGGCGGCTGCACGCCCGACTGGCCGAAGGCCTGGAACACCAAGCCCGGCACCTGGGCGGACAGCGCGTCCAGCCCGCGCACGCCGGCCGCCTCCAGCGCCGCGCCCTCGAAGACGGAGACGCTGGCGGGCACGGCGTCCAGGCTTTCGGCCTGCTTGTTCACCGTGACCGTGATCTCGGGCAGGGTGGCTTCGGGCGCCTGGCCCTGGGCCGCCACCGTGAAGGGGGCCAGGGCCAGCGCGGCCGGCCAGCGAAGGGGGAATGCCATGGTTTTCTCGTCCTCTCCAAAAGGGAATCTCGTTGGAGACCGATGCTAGGGAAGATGAGAATCGCTATCATTTGAAAACGTATGCGCGCCGGAGCATTTCCTATGCGAAGCGCGCCTCCATTCCTCTCCCATGACCTCCCGCATCCCTTCCTCGCTTGCCTTGCCCCAGCCCTGTGCACCGGGCTGGACGCGGCATGCCCTGCCCGCCGAGCTGGGCGACTGCCATGCGGAGCGCTTCACGCTGGGCGACGGCATCGTGCTGGCGCGCTCGCACTACTGCCCGCTGCGCGACCTGGTGGAGGACAGCGTGCAGGCCGATGCCTCGGACCAGGGCCGCACCCTGGTCATCACGCTGGGGCTGGCGGGCGAATCGGGCTTTGTGGCGCGCACGGGCGCGGCGCTGCGCTTCGGCGCAGGGCAGACCACGCTGGCAGCCTTTCGCGGCAGCCAGGGCGAGCGCCGCTATGCGGCCGGGCAGACCGTGCGCCAGCTGCGCCTGCTGCTGTCGGGCGCGGCGCTCGACCGCTATCTGGGGCCTGAACTCTCGCAGCGGCTGACGCAGGTGGACGGCGCGGCCGGCGTGCGGCCCTTGGACCACCGTGCCAGCCTGCCGGCCAGCCTGGCGCTGGCGCGGCGCCTGGCCCAGCCGCCCGGGCACCAGCCCACCGATGCGCTGGACCGCCACATCGCCATGCTGAGCCTGGCCGCGCTGGAGCTGCGCCACCTGGCACCTGCGCCGCAGCCGGCCCAGGCGGCACCGCGCTGGTCGGCCGACGAACTGGCCCGGCTGGAGCAGGCGCGCGAACTGCTGTCCACCCAGATGGACCGCGCGCTGACCCTGGCCTACCTGAGCGCCGCCGTGGGCCTGGGCGAGCACCGCCTCAAGCAGGGCTTTCGCGCCGTCTTCGGCACCACGCCCCAGGCCCTGCTGCTGGAGCTGCGCATGCGCCGTGCCTGGGCGTTGCTGGAGACCGGCTGCCAGGTCGCCCAGACCGGCTGGCAGGTGGGCTATGCCCATCCGTCGAACTTCAGTGCCGCGTTCACGCGGTTCTACGGGCGCAGCCCGAAATCGGTCTTCGGCCGGCGCTCCTGATCTGCGTCAAGCCTTTTTATCCTCGATAGTTCTTTGGAACTAGGCCCGCCTGCGCGCTCCTAGTTCTTCCGCCTTGTCCGAGCGTACGGCTGGCGGATGTGCGGCGCGGCCCTCGCGCGGGACCATGCAAGCCATAGCCCCCACGAGGAAAACAAAATGGCAAACACAGCGCCCACCGCACAGGGCGACCCCCGAAAGAGCACCAGCACAGGCACACGCCACGACCGCCAGGCCTGGTCGGTCCTGGCCGTCAGCACCCTGGCCTTCACGGTCTGCTTCATGGTCTGGATGATGTTCGGCATCATCGGCATCCCCATCAAGAAGATGCTGGATCTGAACGCCACGCAGTTCGGCCTGCTCACGGCCATGCCCGTGCTCACGGGCTCGCTGGTGCGCGTGCCGCTGGGCATCTGGACCGACCGCTTCGGCGGGCGCATCGTGATGGCGGTGCTGATGGCCGTCACCGTGCCCGCGATCTGGGTGATGGGCTATGCCACCGAGTACTGGCACTTCCTGACCATCGGCCTGTTCGTGGGCCTGGCGGGCGGCTCGTTCTCGGTGGGCACGCCCTATGTGGCGCGCTGGTTTCCCAAGGAGCGCCAGGGCATGGCCATGGGCATCTACGGCGCGGGCAACTCGGGCGCGGCGGTCAACAAGTTCGTGGCGCCGGTGATCCTGGTGGCCTTCGGCTGGGCCGCCGTGCCGCATGCCTATGCGGCCATCATGCTGGGCGCGCTGGTGCTGTTCTGGCTGTTCAGCCACAGCGACCCGGCCCACCTGGTGCCCAGCAACGTGCGCTTCAGCGACCAGTTGAAGGCGCTCAAGGACCCGCGCGTGCTCAAGTACTGCCAGTACTACAGCATCGTCTTCGGCGGCTATGTGGCGCTGAGCCTGTGGATGGTGCAGTACTACGTGGGCGAGTACGGCCTGGACATCCGCGTGGCGGCCCTGCTGGCGGCCTGCTTTTCGCTGCCGGGCGGCGTGCTGCGCGCCATCGGCGGCTGGCTGTCGGACAAGTACGGCGCACACAGCGTGACCTGGTGGGTGCTGTGGGTGTGCTGGATCTGCCTGTTCCTGCTGTCCTATCCGCAGACGGATTTCACGGTACTCACCACCGAGGGCAGCACCCGCTTTCACCTGGGCCTGAACGTCTATGCCTTCACCGCGCTGATGTTCGTGCTGGGCATTGCCATGGCCTTCGGCAAGGCCAGCGTCTTCAAGTACATCAGCGACGACTACCCCGGAAACATCGGCGCCATCAGCGGCATCGTGGGCCTGGCCGGCGGCCTGGGCGGCTTCATCCTGCCCATCCTGTTCGGCGTGCTGCTGGACTGGACGGGCATCCGCTCCAGCGCCTTCATGCTGCTGTACGGCGTGGTCTGGGTGTCGCTGATCTGGATGTATTTCACCGAGGTGCGCCGCACCGACGTGCTCAACAGCCACGGCGGCCACAGCGATGTGCAGCCGGCCGCGCGCTGAACCGCAGGAGTTGCACATGCATGCGAACACCAAGACCGCCGCAAAGGCATCCGCGCGCAGCCGCCCCGGCAGCGTGCTGACCCTCTGGCGCCCCGAGGACAAACAGTTCTGGGAGCGCGAGGGCGAGGCCATCGCCAGGATCAACCTCTGGATCTCGGTGCCCGCCCTGTTCCTGGCCTTTGCCATCTGGCAGGTCTGGAGCGTGGTGGCCGTGAACCTGCCCGCGCTGGGCTTCACCTACTCCACCAACCAGCTGTTCTGGCTGGCGGCGGCGCCCGCGCTGTCGGGCGCCACGCTGCGCATCTTCTATTCCTTCATGGTGCCGCTGATGGGCGGGCGCCGCTGGACGGCGCTGTCCACGGCCTCGCTGCTGATCCCGGCCATCGGCATCGGCTACGCGGTGCAGGATGCCAGCACCGGCTATCCGACCATGCTGATCCTGGCCCTGCTGTGTGGGCTGGGCGGGGGCAACTTCAGCTCCAGCATGGCCAACATCAGCTTCTTCTTTCCCAAGGAGCGCAAGGGCTCGGCCCTGGGCGTGAACGCGGGCCTGGGCAACCTGGGCGTGTCGGTGGTGCAGTTCCTGAGCCCGCTGGTGATCACGGCCGGCATCTTCGGCGTCTTCGGCGGCGATGCGCAGACCATCACCAAGGCCGGCGAGACCACCCGGGTCTGGGCGCAGAACGCGGCCTTCATCTGGGTGCCGTGGATCGCCATCGCCTCGCTGGCCGCCTGGTTCGGCATGAACGACATCGCCGACGCCAAGGCCAGCTTCGCCGCCCAGGCCGCCATCTTCCGGCGCAAGCACAACTGGGTGATGTGCCTGCTGTACCTGGGCACCTTCGGCTCGTTCATCGGCTTTGCCGCCGGCTTTCCGCTGCTGATCAAGAGCCAGTTCCCGGCGGTCAATCCGCTGGCCTATGCCTGGCTGGGCCCGCTGCTGGGCGCGCTGTCGCGGCCCTTTGGCGGCTGGCTGGCCGACAAGGCGGGCGGCGCGCGCGTGACGTTCTGGAACTTCCTCGTCATGGCCGTGGGCGTGGTGGGCGTGCTGTATTTCCTGCCCAAGGGCAGCGGCGGCTACGCGCTGGGCTTCGGCTCTGCCGAGGGCAGCTTCATGGGCTTCTTCCTGATGTTCCTGGTGCTGTTCCTGACCACGGGCATCGGCAACGGATCGACCTTCAGCATGATCCCGGCGATTTTCCTGGCCCTCAAGCAGCGCGAGCTCGGAGCCCATCCCAGCGAGCAAGCGCAGGCCCATGCCCTCAAGGAGGGCAATACCGAAGGCGCGGCCGCCCTGGGCTTTGCGGGCGCGCTGGGAGCCTACGGCGGCTTCTTCATCCCCAAGAGCTACGGCAGCTCCATCGCCGCCACGGGCGGGCCCGAGCTGGCGCTGTGGGTGTTTGCCGCCTTCTATGTGCTGTGCGTGGGCGTGACCTGGTGGTACTACGCGCGCAGGAACGCCGAGATGCCCTGCTGAGCCCCGGGCCGCAGGCACCACTGCACCGAACAGCAACGCACCGTAACGAACAACAAGGAGTCCCGCGATGAGCCATTTTCTGGACAAGCTTTCCTACTTCTCCCTGCCCCGGCAGGAATTCTCCAACGGCCATGGCCAGGTGACGGGCGAGGACCGCACCTGGGAAGACACCTACCGCGACCGCTGGGCGCATGACAAGGTGGTGCGCTCCACGCACGGCGTGAACTGCACGGGCTCGTGCTCGTGGAAGATCTACGTCAAGGGCGGCATCGTGACCTGGGAGACCCAGCAGACCGACTACCCGCGCACGCGCGCCGACCTGCCCAACCACGAGCCGCGCGGCTGCGCGCGCGGCGCCAGCTACAGCTGGTACCTGTACAGCGCCAACCGCGTCAAATACCCCATGGTGCGCGGCCGGCTGCTCAAGCACTGGCGTGCCGCCCTGGCCGTGGCCAGGAGCCCGGTCGATGCCTGGGCCGCCATCGTCGAGAACGAGGATGCGCGCAGCGAGTGGCAAAAGCAGCGCGGCCTGGGCGGCTTCGTGCGCAGCAGCTGGGACGAGGTCAACCGCATGATCGCGGCGGCCAACGTCTACACCATCAAGAAGCACGGGCCGGATCGCATCATCGGCTTCTCGCCGATTCCGGCCATGTCCATGATCTCGTATGCCGCAGGCAGCCGCTACCTGAGCCTGATCGGCGGCGTGTGCATGAGCTTCTACGACTGGTACTGCGACCTGCCGCCGGCCAGCCCCCAGACCTGGGGCGAGCAGACCGACGTGCCAGAGAGCGCCGACTGGTACAACTCCAACTTCATCATCGCCTGGGGCTCCAACGTGCCCCAGACGCGCACCCCCGACGCCCACTTCTTCACCGAGGTCCGCTACAAGGGCGCCAAGGTCGTGGCCGTCACGCCCGACTACTCCGAGGTCGCCAAGCTGGCAGACCTGTGGATGCACCCCAAGCAGGGTACGGACGCGGCCGTGGCCATGGCCATGGGCCACGTCATCCTCAAGGAGTTCTACTTCGGCGAGCGCGGCCGCCCGGCCTATTTCGAGGACTATGCGCGCCGCTACACCGACCTGCCGCTGCTGATCCGCCTCAAGCGCCAGCAACTGCCCGATGGCCGCACGGCCCTGGTGCCCGAGCGCTATGTGCGCGCCAGCGACTTCGACGGCCACCTGGGCCAGGACAGCAACCCCGAATGGAAGACCGTGGCCTACGGCGAGGACGGCGGCGTGGCCCTGCCCAACGGCTCCATCGGCTTTCGCTGGGGCGAGGCCGGCCGCGCCGACGAGGGCCTGTGGAACCTCGAATCCAAGGAGGCGCGCACGGGCAACGACGTGCAGCTCAAGCTCTCGGTGCTGGACGGCCAGGGCGTGGACAGTGAAGTGGCCGACGTGGCCTTCCCCTACTTCGGCGGCCTGCAGTCGCCGGGCTTCGACGCCAACGAGCAGGGCACGGATGTGCTGCTGCGCCGCGTGCCTGTCTCGCGCATGGTGCTGGACGGCGAGGAGGCCATCGTGGCCACCGTGTTCGACCTGCTGGCGGGCAACTACGGCATCCACCGCGGTCTGGAGGGCGAGGGCGCCGATGGCGGCTATGACGCCGATGCGCCCTACACCCCGGCCTGGCAGGAAAAGATCACCGGCGTGCCGCGTGACCAGGTGATCGCCATTGCGCGCCAGTTCGCCGACAACGCCGAGAAGACGCGCGGCAAGTCCATGGTCATCATCGGCGCGGCCATGAACCACTGGTACCACTGCGACATGAACTACCGCGGCATCATCAACATGCTGATGCTGTGCGGCTGCATAGGCCAGAGCGGCGGCGGCTGGGCGCACTACGTGGGCCAGGAAAAGCTGCGCCCGCAGACCGGCTGGACCGCGCTGGCCTTTGCGCTGGACTGGCTGCGCCCGCCGCGCCAGATGAACTCCACCAGCTTCTTCTACGCCCACACCGACCAGTGGCGCTACGAGAAGCTGGGCGTGGAAGAGGTGCTGTCCCCGCTGGCCGACCGCAGCCAGTACGGCGGCGCCATGATCGACTACAACGTGCGCGCCGAGCGCATGGGCTGGCTGCCCAGCGCGCCGCAGCTGCAGGCCAACCCGCTGCAGCTGGTGCGCGACGCCCAGGCCCAGGGCCTGGACGTGAAGGACCACGTGGTGCAGTCCCTGCAGGACGGCTCGCTGTCCATGAGCTGCGAGGACCCCGACCACCCGGCCAACTGGCCGCGCAACATGTTCGTGTGGCGCTCCAACATCCTGGGCAGCTCGGGCAAGGGCCATGAGTACTTCCTCAAGCACCTGCTGGGCACCACGCACGGCGTGCAAGGAAAAGACCTGGGAGAACAAGACCCCCCCGATGCGCTGCGCGCCTCCCCCCAGGGGGCGGCCGGCTTGGGGCGGCCCGGCGCCGGCCATTCGGCCAAGCCGCAGGAAGTGCGCTGGCACGACAAGGCGCCCGAAGGCAAGCTGGACCTGCTGGTCACGCTGGACTTCCGCATGAGCACCACCTGCCTGTACTCGGACATCGTCCTGCCCACTGCCACCTGGTATGAGAAGAACGACCTCAACACCAGCGACATGCACCCCTTCATCCATCCGCTGTCGGCGGCCGTGGACCCGGCCTGGCAGGCCAGGAGCGACTGGGAGATCTACAAGGGCTTCGCCAAGTCCTTCAGCGAGGTCTGCGTGGGCCACCTGGGTGTTGAAAAGGACGTGGTGCTGACGCCGCTGATGCACGACACCCCCGCCGAGCTGGCCCAGCCCGATGGCGTGCGCGACTGGAAGAAGGGCGAGTGCGCCCTGATCCCCGGCAAGACCGCGCCGCAGATTGCCGTGGTCGAGCGCGACTATCCCAACCTCTACAAGCGCTTCACGGCCCTGGGCCCGCTGATGGACAGGCTGGGCAACGGCGGCAAGGGCATCGGCTGGAACACCGAGACCGAGGTGGAGCAGCTGGGCGAGCTCAACGGCCTGGTGCGCGAGGAAGGCGTGAGCCAGGGCCGCCCGCGCATCGTCACCGACATCGACGCCACCGAGGTGGTGATGATGCTGGCGCCCGAGACCAACGGCCACGTGGCCGTCAAGGCCTGGGAGGCGCTGTCGAAGCAGACGGGGCGCGAGCACGCCCACCTGGCCCTGCACCGCGAGGACGAGAAGATCCGCTTTCGCGACATCCAGGCCCAGCCGCGCAAGATCATCAGCTCGCCCACCTGGTCGGGCCTGGAAAGCGAGAAGGTCAGCTACAACGCCTGCTACACCAACGTGCATGAGCTGATCCCATGGCGCACCCTCACCGGCCGCCAGCAGTTCTACCAGGACCATCCGTGGATGCGCGACTTCGGCGAAGGCTTCGTCAGCTACCGCCCGCCCGTGCACATGAAGGCGCTGCAGGAAGTGCAGGGCCAAAAGCCCAACGGCCATCCCGAGATCGCGCTGAACTTCATCACGCCGCACCAGAAGTGGGGCATCCACTCCACCTATGGCGACAACCTGATGATGCTCACGCTGGCGCGTGGCGGCCCCATCGTCTGGCTCAGCGAGGACGACGCCAAGAGCGCCGGCATCGCCGACAACGACTGGGTGGAGCTGTACAACGCCAACGGCGCCATCGCGGCGCGGGCCGTGGTCAGCCAGCGCGTCAAGCCGGGCATGGTGATGATGTACCACGCGCAGGAGAAGACCATCAATACGCCGGGCTCGGAGATCACCGGCACGCGCGGCGGCATCCACAACTCGGTCACGCGCATCGTGCTCAAGCCCACCCACATGATCGGCGGCTACGCGCAGTACAGCTACGGCTTCAACTACTACGGAACCATCGGCACCAACCGCGACGAGTTCGTGCTGGTCCGAAAGATGCGCCGCATCGACTGGCTGGATGACGAAGCTCCGGCCGGCGCAGCCGCCCATGCCTGAACAACAAGGAGAAACACGATGAAAATCCGCGCACAGATCGGCATGGTGCTGAACCTGGACAAGTGCATCGGCTGCCACACCTGCTCCGTCACCTGCAAGAACGTCTGGACCAGCCGCCCCGGTGTCGAATACGCCTGGTTCAACAACGTCGAGACCAAGCCCGGCATCGGCTACCCGCGCGAGTGGGAAAACCAGGCCAAGTGGAACGGCGGCTGGATGCGCCGCACGGACGGCTCCATCGCGCCCCGCCAGGGCGGCAAGTGGAGCCTGTTGATGCGCATCTTCGCCAACCCCAACCTGCCCCAGATCGACGACTACTACGAACCCTTCACCTACGACTACGAGCACCTGCAGTCGGCCAGGGAAAGCAAGGCCGCACCCACGGCGCGCGCGCGCAGCCTGATCTCGGGCCAGCGCATGGAGAAGATCGAATGGGGTCCGAACTGGGAGGAAATCCTGGGCGGCGAATTCAGCAAGCGCAGCCATGACGTGAACTTCGAGCAGATCCAGAAGGACATCTACGGCCAGTTCGAGAACACCTTCATGATGTACCTGCCGCGCCTGTGCGAGCACTGCCTGAACCCGGCCTGCGTGGCGTCCTGCCCCTCGGGCTCGATCTACAAGCGCGAGGAGGACGGCATCGTCCTCATCGACCAGGACAAGTGCCGCGGCTGGCGCATGTGCGTCTCCGGCTGCCCCTACAAGAAGATCTACTACAACTGGCAAAGCGGCAAGGCCGAAAAATGCATCTTCTGCTACCCGCGCATCGAGGCCGGCCAGCCCACCGTCTGCTCCGAAACCTGCGTGGGCCGCATCCGCTACCTGGGCGTGCTGCTGTACGACGCCGACCGCATCGAGGAAGCGGCCAGCGTGGAGCGCGACCGCGACCTCTACCAGGCGCAGCTGGACATCTTCCTGGACCCCAATGATCCCGAGGTCATTCGCCAGGCCCGCATCGACGGCATCCCCGACGCCTGGATCGAGGCCGCCCAGTCCAGCCCCGTCTACAAGATGGCCGTGGACTGGAAGGTGGCCCTGCCGCTGCACCCCGAGTACCGCACCCTGCCCATGGTCTGGTATGTGCCGCCGCTGTCGCCCATCACCTCGGCGGCGAACGCCGGGCATCTCGACAGTGTCGGCCGCAGCCCCATCAATGGCGACCTGCCCGATGTCTCGCAGCTGCGCATCCCCGTGCAGTACCTGGCCAACCTGCTCACCGCCGGCGACACCACGCCCGTGGTGCGCGCGCTGGAACGCATGCTGGCCATGCGCGCGTACCAGCGCAGCAAGCACGTGGACCAGGAGCAGAACCTGGCCGTGCTCCAGTACGCGGGACTGACGGTGGACGAGGTCGAGGACATGTACCAGACCATGGCGATCGCCAACTACGAGGACCGCTTCGTCATCCCCTCGGCCCACCGCGAATACGCCGAAAGCGCGTTCGATTTGCGCGGCGGCTGCGGCTTCTCGTTCGGCAACGGCTGCTCCGACGGCAGCACCGACGCCAGCCTGTTCGGCGGCAAGAAGCCGCGCACCATCCCCATCCGCGCGCAAATGTGAGGACTGCCGCCATGTTCAATCACAACACCTCCACCCCCGTGCGCCTGACGCTGCGCGCGCTGGCCTGCCTCATCGGCTACCCCGGCGCCGAGCTGCGCGCCCTGCTGCCGGGCCTGATCGACGCCCTGCGCCTGGAGCAATCCGTGGCGCCCGCGCGGCTGCGCGAGTTGCAGCAGCTGGCCGAGCAGCTGCAGGCCATGGACCCCTTCGAGGCCGAGGCCCGCTACGTGGACACCTTCGACCGGGGCCACCAGACCTCACTGCACCTGTTCGAGCATGTGCACGGCGACTCGGCCGACCGGGGCCCGGCGCTGATCGACCTGCAGCAGACCTACGAGCGCGCGGGCCTGGCCTTCGAGGCCGACGAACTGCCCGACCACCTGGCCGTGGTGCTGGAGTTCGCCTCCACCCAGCCGCCGGCCATCGCCCGTGAATTCCTGGGCGAGATGGCCCACATCCTCAACGCCCTGTTCACGGCGCTGGCGCGGCGCGACAGCCCCTACGCCAGCGTGATCGCGGCCGTGCTGGAGATCACCGGCCACCGGGCCGAACGCGTGGAAATCCGCCCCGAGCCCGCCATGGACGAGACCTGGGCTGAACCCGCCGCCTTCGACGGCTGCAGCAGCCAGGGCCAATCGCGCCCCGGCGCCGAGCAGCCCGTGCATTTCGTGCGCCGCACGGCGGCGCCCCAAGCCCAAGGACCCCGCCAAAGGAGCCTGACATGACCCCCTCCTGGATAGACCACCTGCTCTTCGGCCTCTACCCCTACATCTGCCTGGCCGTGTTCTTCATCGGCAGCTGGCTGCGCTTCGACCGCGACCAGTACACCTGGAAGAGCGATTCATCGCAGCTGCTGCGCAGCGGCAGCCTGCGCTGGGGCAGCAACCTGTTCCACATCGGCGTGCTGTTCCTGTTCTTCGGCCACACCGTGGGCATGCTCACGCCGCACTTCGTCTACGAGCCCTTCATGGCCGCAGGCGCCAAGCAGCTGCTGGCCATGGTCAGCGGCGGCATCGCGGGCACGCTGGGCTTCATCGGCCTCACCATCTTGCTGCACCGCCGGCTGTCGGACGTGCGCATCCGCGCCCACTCCAGGTTCAGCGACATCGCCATCCTCTGGCTGCTGTGGCTGCAGCTGCTGCTGGGCCTGGCCACCATTCCGCTGTCGGCAAAGCACATGGACGGCTCCATGATGATGGCCCTGGCCGAATGGGCGCAGCGCATCGTCACCTTCCGTGGCGGCGCGGCCGAACTGCTGGCCGAGGCCGGCTGGGTGTTCAAGGCCCACATGTTCCTGGGCATGAGCATCTTCCTGGTCTTCCCCTTCACGCGCCTGGTCCACGTCTGGAGCGGCTTCGGCACCCTGGTCTACCTGCTGCGCCCCTACCAGCTGGTGCGCTCGCGCCGCCTGGGCCTGCCCGCATCGTCGGCACGCCGTGACGCCAAGCCCGGCCATTGAGGAGATCGACATGGAACATGGATGCAACGGATCGGGCGGCGGCCACTGCGGCTGCGCGTCTCCAACCCCTTCTTCTTCTTCTTCTTCTTCTTCTTCTTCTGCCCCGATGGGGGATCTCCCGGCGATTCCCGAAGTGCCGGCCTTCCCGCCCGTGGGCGAGGCCGGTGCCGAGGTGGCCCGCATCAACAACACGCCGCTGCACGCACCCGGACAGCGCCCGCCCGAGCGCGAACTGCGCCAGCGCGCCTGCACCGAGCTGCTGCGCCAGGCGGCCCAGCGCGAAGGCCTGCTGGGCGCCGATGATGCGGCCGGCGACGACGGCGTCATCAGCGAGCGCGCCTCCCAGGCCATAGAGCAGCTGCTGGAGCAATCGCTGCACCTGCCCGAACCCGGCGAGGACGCCTGCCGCCGCCACTTCGATGCCAACCCCGCGCGCTTCGCCCAGGGCGAGCGCGTGCGCCTGCGCCACGTGCTGTTTGCCGTCACGCCCGGCGTGGACGTGCGTGCCCTCACCCAGCGGGCCGAGGCCCTGCTGATCGAGCTGCGCTGTGCCGACGACGCCGGCCTGCGCTTTGCCGAGGCCGCGCGCCAATGGTCCAACTGCCCCAGCGGCCAGTATGGCGGCGAACTGGGCTGGCTGGGCCGCAGCGATTGCGCGCCCGAATTCGCGCGCGATGTCTTTGCCTCCCAGGAAATCGGCGTGCTGCCGCGCCTGGTGCACAGCCGCTTCGGCCTGCACGTGGTCGAGGTCTGCGCGCGCGAGACGGGCGTTCTGCCCGACTGGCAGCAGGCGCGCCCGGCCGTCGCCCAGGCCCTGCACCAGCAGACCTGGGTGAGCGCGCTCCACCAGTACCTGCAACTGTTGGCCGGCCAGTCCGAGGTGGTGGGCGTGCGCATCGCTGCGGCCGACTCGCCGCTGGTGCAATAGCGGGGGACGTGCCCATGCCCGACGACGAACTGCTGCAGCGCCTGCGGCGCTTCCACGAGCACGCCTTCCCGCAGTACCGCGCGCAGTTCCGCACCCTGGTCGAAGAGGGCCAGCACCCCACTACGCTGTTCATCGGCTGCTCGGACTCGCGCCTCGTGCCCTACCTGCTCACGGGGGCGCCGCCGGGCGAGCTGTTCCTGGTGCGCAACGTGGGCGCCTTCGTGCCGCCGTACGACGGATCGCACGGCCACCACGGCACGGCGGCGGCCATCGAATTCGCCGTGCTCAACCTGCAGGTCAGCCGCATCGTGGTCTGCGGCCACAGCCACTGCGGGGCCATCAAGGCCCTGTATGGAGAAGTCTCGCCCGAGGCACGCAACCTGCAGCGCTGGCTGGACCTGGGCCGCGAGGCCGTGCTGCCCGTGCAGGCCGGCCCCGAGGCGCTGCGCCGCACCGAGCAGCGCGCCGTCGTGCTGCAGCTCGAACGGCTGATGGACTATCCCATGGTGCGATCGCGGGTAGAGGCCGGGCAGCTCAGCCTGCACGGATGGCACTATGTCATCGAAGACGGCGAAGTCCATGTCTTCGATGTCCAGACCGGCCGCTTTGTTGCGGCATCTCAAGCTCCGCACAGCGGCACCGGGCCGTACCCGCCCTACGTGGAGCATGATGGACAAGTGCTTGTCGACTGAGGCCCGAGCAAGTGCCAGGGACGGCGGCAGGCAAGTCAACACGGGAGCCATGCCAATGCATCGCGAAAACCTGGGCCGCGCGCAGGACGCGGCGGATCTGCAGCCCATCAGCCTCGATGTGCTGCGCGAGAAATACCTCAAGGACGGCGAGACCGGCGTGGGCGAGCTCTACGCCCGCGTGGCCCGCGCCCTGGCCTCGGTCGAGCCCGAGGCGCGCCGCGCCGAATGCGAGGCCCTGTTCCTGGCCAACCTGCAGGCCGGCGCCATAGGCGCGGGGCGCATCATGAGCGCGGCCGGCACCGACCTGCAGGCCACGCTGATCAACTGCTTCGTGCAGCCCGTGGGCGACTGCATCCAGGGCGTGGACGACGGCGGCTACCCCGGCATCTACGAAGCCCTGCGCGAAGCCGCCGAAACCATGCGCCGCGGCGGCGGCGTGGGCTACGACTTCTCGCGCATCCGCCCCCGTGGCGCCGAGGTGCGCGCCACCGCCTCGCTGGCCTCGGGCCCGTGCAGCTACATCAACGTCTTCGATCAGTCCTGCGCCACCGTGGAAAGCGCGGGCGCGCGGCGCGGCGCCCAGATGGGCGTGCTGCGCATCGACCACCCCGACGTGCTCGAATTCATCACCGCCAAGCGCACGCCGGGCCGCTGGAACAACTTCAACGTCTCGGTTGGCGTCAGCGACGCCTTCATGCAGGCCGTGGCCGAAGACCAGCCCTGGCACCTGGTGCACCGCGCCCGCCCCGGCACCGCCCTGCTGGATCAGGGTGCCCACCAGCGCGCCGACGGCCAGTGGGTCTACCAGACCCTGCCCGCCCGCACGCTGTGGGACACCATCATGAGCTCGGCCTACGACTTCGCCGAGCCCGGCATCCTCTTCCTGGACCACATCAACGACGACAACAACCTGCGCTACTGCGAGGAGATCGCGGCGACGAATCCTTGCGGCGAACAGCCGCTTCCCTCCTACGGCTGCTGCGACCTCGGCCCCGTCATCCTCACGCGCTTCGTGCGCCATCCGTTCGGTTTCGCGGGCGAGCCTGTGTTCGACTTCGAGGCCTTCGAGCGCGCCGTGGGCGTGCAGGTGCGTGCGCTGGACAACGTGCTGGAGCTGACCTGGTGGCCGCTGCCGCAGCAGCGCGAGGAAAGCGAGGCCAAGCGGCGCATCGGCGTGGGCTTCACCGGCATGGGCAATGCGCTGGCCATGCTGCGCCTGCGCTACGACGCGCCCGAGGGCCGTGCCATGGCCGCGCGCATTGCCGAGCGCATGCGCGATGCGGCCTATGGCGCCTCGGTGGAGCTGGCGCGCGAGAAGGGGGCCTTCCCCAAGTTCGACGCCGATGGCTACCTGGCCGAAGGCACATTCGCCAGCCGCCTGCCCGATGCGCTGCGCCAGCGCATACGCACGCACGGCATACGCAACAGCCACCTGCTGTCCATCGCGCCCACGGGCACGGTCAGCCTGGCCTTTGCCGACAACGCCTCCAACGGCATAGAGCCGCCGTTCTCCTGGACCTACAAGCGCAAGAAACGCACGGCCGATGGCGGCAGCGCCGAGTACGCGGTCGAGGACCATGCCTGGCGCCTGTACCGCTCGCTGGGGGGCGACGTGCAGCAGTTGCCCGAGTACTTCGTCAGCGCGCTGCAGATGCCTGCGGCCGGCCACATCGCCATGATGCAGGCCGTGCAGCCCTTCGTGGACACGGCGATCTCCAAGACCGTCAACGTGGCCGCCGACTATCCCTACGAGGACTTCAAGGACCTGTACCGCCAGGCCTGGAAGGCCGGTCTCAAGGGCCTGGCCACCTACCGGCCCAACACCATCCTGGGTGCCGTGCTCGAAACCCATGCGCCCGAATCTGCTGAAAAGCCGGCCTCCCCCGCGCCGGCGGGAGCGGCGGCTTCCGCACCCGACCCGCTGCGCACCGTGATAGAAAGCCGCCCGCAGGGCGCGCTGGACGCCGTGGCCGAGAAGATCGAGTACTGGACCCAGCAAGGCCCCAAGCGCCTGTACCTGGTCGTCTCCTTCCTGCCCGTGGTCCTGCCCGATGGCCGCACGGTGGACCGCGCCATCGAATTCTTCATGCCCGTGGGCCAGAGCGGCGAATCCCAGCAGTGGGTGACCTCCAGCATGCGCCTGCTGTCACTGGCCGCGCGCGGCGGCTTCCTGGAGCGCGCCCTCAGCGACATGCGCAAGGTGGCCTGGGACCGGGGCCCCGTGCGCCTGGGCACCCACCAGCGCGACGACGGCACACGCGTGCCCATGTGGCACGACTCCGAGGTGGCCGCCATCGCCTATGCGGTGCAGAACATCCTGGCCCGGCGCGGCAGCGGCGCGCCGCCCGCCCCATCGCCGCTGCCCGAGCCCGAGGCCCTGGCCACCGACCCCATGGTCATGGCCGGCCGCAAATGCGAGGAATGCGGCGCCCATGCCGTGATCCGCAAGGACGGCTGCGAGTACTGCACGGCCTGCGGCCATCTGGGGAGTTGCGGGTGATCGCCATGCGGCCCGTGCACCATAATCTGCAGTCCTTTGTGGAATGGCTTGCACAGGTCGCCGTGGCGGTGATGTCGCATTCGCGGGAGAGGTTGTTGAGATGGCACAGATCGAAGGTTTCAGGGTCCGCAATTACAAGGCGCTGCGTGACATCACGCTGGGCAAGCTTTCGACCGATCAAAAAGGTGATCCGCTGACCCCTTTCACGGTGGTCATCGGCAAGAACGGGGTGGGCAAAAGCACGCTGTTCGATGCCTTTGGCTTTGTGGCTGACTGCCTGAACACGGATGTGGAGACAGCCTGTGACGACAAGCTGCGCGGTGGCTTCGAGCGCATGCGCGCTCTTGGCGTCAATGAAGCGATTCAGTTCGACATCTACTACCGCGAGGGGCCGGGCGAGCGCCCCATCACCTATGAGCTGGCCATCAACATGGATGCGAGCGGCCGGCCGTTTGTGGAATCCGAAGTCCTGAAACAGCGCCGCAAAGGCCAGAAGCACGGCAGGCCTTATCCGTTTCTGCGCTTGAATCATGGGATTGGCAAGGTCTGGGCCGGGGAAGAGGCAGTCGAGGCAGAGAGCGACGAAGAAGACCGTGCCCAGGAAGACGTTGAGCTGACAGATCTGCGCCAACTCGGCATTGCCACGCTGGGAACCCTGAAAGAGCACCCGCGCATCAAGCGCTTTCGGGACTTCCTCAAGGGCTGGTACCTGTCCTATTTCCACCCCGATGCCGCGCGGACCATCCAGCCGGCGGGAGTGCAGCGCCACCTCAATGTGCATGGCGACAACATCGGTAACGTGGTCCAGTACATGGAGCGCGAGCACAAGGCGCGCTTCCAGGTCATCCTGGACCGCATCGCCACCAAGATTCCCGGGGTGACGAGCATCGACACCAAGGTCACGGACGACAAGCGCGTGCTGCTGAGATTCAACGACGGTGCGTTTGCCGATCCGTTCTATGCATCCCAGATGTCCGATGGCACCCTGAAAATCTTCGCCTACCTGCTGTTGATGGAAGACCCCGAGCCGCCACCGTTCATCTGCATAGAAGAACCGGAGAACGGCCTGTATCACCGCTTGCTGGAAGCCTTGGCCAACGAACTGCGCAGCCACGCCACCGGCAAGAAAGGGGCTCCGCAGGTCTTTGTCACCACGCACCAGCCTTACTTTGTGGATGCGCTCTCGCCCAAGGAGGTCTGGATTCTGGAGAAGGGTGAGGACGGCTTCTCGGCCATCCGCCGCGCCTCCGACATTGAACTGGTTCGCAACCTCGTGGAAGAGGGCCTGCCTCTGGGGGGGCTCTGGTACAGCGACTACCTGGACGCGAGGTGAGCATGCATATCGAGGTGCTGGTAGAGGATGGTTCAGGCGCACGGCTGGTCGAAGCGTTGCTGCCGCAGATCATTGGCCAACAAGGCCAGCCGCACACCTGGCGAATCCACGATTTCAAGGGGATCGGCCGCATCCCCAAAGAACTCGGCAAGAAAAGCGATCCCGTCAAGATGACCTTGCTTGACAGGCTGCCGGGGATTCTGCGAGCGCATGGCAAGACGCACGGCATTGATGCCGTCGTGGTGGTTCTTGACAGCGACACACGCGACTGCAGGAAATTTCTTGGCGAACTGGACGCGATACTCCAGCAATGTGACCCTGCGCCCCAAACCCTGTTTCGCCTCGCCATCGAGGAGATGGAGGCTTGGTACCTCGGCGATCGCCAGGCGCTGATTGCCGCCTACCCCAAAGCAAAAAAGGATGTGCTGGCCCGCTACCGGCAAGACAGCGTTTGCGGCACCTGGGAACTGCTGGCCGACGCAATCCATCCGGGCGGCCACGCCGCCATCAAACATGCTGGCTGGCCGTTGCCGGGACAGATCAAGCATGAGTGGGCCAGGAACATAGGTCCGCACCTGGATGTGGAGCGCAATGAATCGCCAAGCTTTGGCAAATTCCGCGATGGCTTGCGGCGGCTGACTGCCGGGCAGGGGTGAAGCGCAGGCGTTGCGCTACCCTGTCTTTGTCGAGAGTCTTGCTGGACAAAAAATGAACCACGATCCTGCACAGCGAATCTCCACGCTTCCAGGCTGGCGCTCACCGGCCGTGGGCTTCGACCAGCCCTTCGAAATGCTCGAAGCCTGCCACGAGCGCGTGCTGCGCATGCTGGCGCTGCTGGACCGGCTGCGTGTGCATCTCCAGACCAAAGGTTGCGACGACAGCGCACGCCAGGCGGCGCGCGACATCCTGCGCTACTTCGACCAGGCGGCGCCGCTGCACCATGAGGACGAGGAGCTGCATGTCTTCCCGCCGCTGCTGGAGCAGGGCGATGCGCAGACCGTGGCCCTGGTGCAGCGCCTGCAGCGCGAGCACGGCCTGATGAGCGCCGACTGGGCGCTGGCGCGCCAGCCGCTGCTGGACATGGCCGAGGGGCAGTCCCAGGGCTTTGGCGCGGCTGACGAGGCGGTGTTCGAACGCTTCGCGGCCTGCTATGCCAGCCATGTCGAGAATGAAGAGCGGCTGGCCTACCCGCAGGCGCGCGGCCTGCTGCCAGAGGCAGCGCAGGCGGACATGGGCCGCGAGATGGCGGTGCGGCGGGGCGCGGACCTGTCACGGAGATAGCGCCGCCGGCAGCGCGCGGGAGCCGGCGCGGCGATACTCGCAGGCTTTGGACCTGCCCCCGCCTCGCCTGCCATGCCCGAGCGCCGCCCCATTTTCCTGCTTCGCATCGCACTGACCCTGCTGGGCGCCCTTGCCGCCGCCCAGCTGTGCCTGTGGCTGCGCACGCCGCTGCCCTGGATGCTGGGGCCGCTGATCGCCACCTCGCTGGCCTCCATCCTGGGCGCGCCCACGGCCAGTTCGGGCCGGCTGCGCAACGGCGGGCAGTGGATCATCGGCGCCTCGCTGGGCCTGTACTTCACGCCGGCCGTGGTGCAGTTGATCGCGGGGCTGTGGTGGGCGATTGCCGTGGCCATTGTCTGGGCGCTGCTGCTGGGCTGGGGCTTCGGCGCCTGGCTGTACCGCGTGCATGCGCCGCGCATGCCGCAGATACCGGCGGGCGAGATGCGCGCCACCACCTATTTCGCTGGCGCCATTGGCGCGGCGTCGGAGATGACGCTGCTGGCCGAGCGCGAGAACGCGCGCACCGACCTGGTGGCGGCCAGCCACAGCCTGCGCCTGGTCATCGTCACCGTGAGCATTCCGTTCGCGCTGCAGTGGAGCGGTCTGCACGGGCTGGAGGGGCTGACGCCGCCCAGCATCCGCATCGTCGAATGGCCGGGGCTGGCGCTGCTGGCCGTGCTCACGGGCCTGGGCGCCTGGGCCATGGACCGGCTCAGGCGCGCCAACCCCTGGTTCCTGGGCGCGCTGCTGGTGTCCATGCTGCTGACCATGTGCGGCCAGGAACTGTCGGCCGTGCCCCAGGCCCTGGTCAATGCGGCGCAGCTGGTGATCGGCATCAGCCTGGGCGTGCGCTTCAAGCGCGAATTCCTGCACACCGCGCCGCGCTGGCTGGGCTCGGTGGCCGTGGGCACCGTGGGGCTCATGGCGATCTGCGCGGGCTTCGCCTGGCTGCTGCACCTGGCCGTGGACCTGCCCTGGGTCACCCTGCTGCTGGGCACCTCGCCGGGCGGCATCACCGAGATGGCCATCACCGCCAAGGTGCTGCAGCTGGGCGTGCCCGTGGTCACGGCCTTCCAGGTCTGCCGGCTGATCGCCGTGCTGCTGCTGGTGGCGCCGCTGTTCCGCTGGGTGGAGGCGCGCGGGCCGGCCGCGTCGCGCACGGCCTAGGGCCCGCCTCACCACAGTCCACTGTCGCTGGTCGATACCGCAATCGCCCCACCGGCCAACGCCTGCTGGACCTGCTCCTGGCTGCAGACGAAGCCCGAGGCCACCAGGGGCGGCAGGATGCGGCGCTCGGCCTCGGTGATGTGGGCCAGCATGGGGGCGGGCATGATCTGCACGAGGTTGGGGTCGCTCTGCTCCACGGCCTTGATGCTGCGCGGCCAGGTGGAGCGGTCGGTGACGAAGACTTTTTGCATGGTCAGCAGCCCGGCCTTGTTGGCGCGCTGGATGGTGGCCACGCGCGTGGACAGCAGGCTGCTGGCGCCCAGGTCCACAAGGTAGTCCACGCCGCCCTTGTCGGGCGAGATGCCGTCGCAGCTGTCGATGTTGACGATGGCGATCTTGCCCGCCCCGGTGATGGTGGAGATCACCGAGCGCAGCCGGCGCAGTTCGATGTTGGCGACGATGGCGACCTCGGCCTGGCTGGCCAGCAGCGCGTCCATTTGCTCGGCCCCGTACAAGGTGGCGATGACGGGGCGGCGCGCCAGCCGCGCGCCCAGGGAGTTGTCCGGGCGGCCCATGTCAGAGGTCCAGCCCCAGCTTGCCGGGGTTGAGCAGGTTCTTGGGGTCCAGCATGCGCTTGGTGGCCTCCAGCAGCGCAAAGGCCGGGCCCAGCGACTGCCGCATGTAGGGCGCGCGCAGCAGGCCCACGCCGTGGTGGTGGCTGAGCGTGGCGCCGTGGCGCAGCAGCACGGCGTTGGCCGCGTCCCAGGCCGCGCGGTACCACTGGGCGCGCTGGTCCACGGCCACCTCGCCGCGCAGCGAAAAGTACAGGCAGGCGCCATCCACATAGGCATGCGACTGGTGGGCCGAGCCGGCCAGGGTGCCGGGGATGGCCTGCAGGGCGGCGACCACTTCCTCGTAGATGGCCGGCAGGTCTTTCCAGGGGCCGCACATCTCCAGCGTGTCGGCGACGAAGCCCGGGCCTTTCTTGAAGCCCTCGGCGCTCTTGCCGGTCAGGTAGCGCGTGTCCAGCCAGCGCTCCAGGGTGGCGGCGCCGTCCAGCCGTTCACCCAAGGGTGCACACACACGCTCGCAGATGGCCATGACGGCATCGACGATCTCGGGCGCGCCTTCGTCGGCGATCAGCAGCACGTTGAGGTCGCTGCGGCCGAATTGCACGCCGCTTTCCAGCGCGTCGTACAGCCGCAGCGCGGCGGGGTTGGCGCCTTGCTGCAGGATCTGGCGGCAGGCTTCCAGGCCCTGGGCAAAGCTGGCAAAGCCATAGGCGATGGCGCGGCCGTGGTCGGGAAGGCGGTGCAGCTTGAAGCGGATGCGCACGATCACGCCCAGCGTGCCTTCCGAGCCGATGAACAGCTGCTGCAGGTCCGGCCCGATGGCCGCGCGCGCATAGCCGCCCACGGTGACGAGGCGGCCATCGGCCAGCACCACGTCCATGCCGTGGACCATGTCCTCGATCTTTCCGTAGCGCGTGGACAGCTGGCCCGCGCCCCGGCAGGCCACCCAGCCGCCCACGGTGCTGATGCCGAAGGACGAGGGCCAGTGGCCCATGGTCATGCCGTGGCGGCGCTGGATGGTTTCCTCGAACACGTCGCCGAACATGCCGGCCTCGACCTCGACGATCTGGCTTTGCTCGTCCATGGCGATGAAGCGATTGAGTTCGCACAGGTCCAGCACGATGCCGCCGCGCAGGGGCAGGGCCGCGCCCGTGACGTTGCTGCGCCCGGCCGAGACGGTGACGGGAATGGCGTGCGCGTCGGCAATGCGCATCACGGCCTGCACCTGCTCCACGGTGGATGCATGGGCGATGACGGCCTGCGGCGTGGCCGGGTGGCCCGAGGTCTCGGCCACCATGGTGCGCGCCCACCAGTCGCGCGTGCCGGCAACGATGTCGGCGCGCTCGGTCTGCACGCGGTCGCAGGCGGCGCGCAGCGCGGCGAGCGCGGCCTCGGGCACGGCCACGGGCTCGTGCTGCAGGCCGCAGGCAGGACCTTCAGAGGCAGGGCGGTCGGCTGCGGGTGCGGCCTGCGCCGCCCAGCCCGGGGTCGTGGGGGCGCCCACCACGTAGTTGCGGCGGTTGTAGCCGCGGGCGATTGCGTCTTTGCTCAGCATTGGATGTCTCCCATCAAAATCTGTTTCTCGCGCTCCATGGCGCGGCGGTAGTCGTGGATCTGCTGCGCTATCTGCGCAGGTGCCAGCCCCAGTTCCTGGGCCAGGATGTCGCCCACGCGCGCTGCGGCGCGGGCCGATGCATCGCGCGCCATGAGGCGTGCGCGCATGCGGCGCGAGAGCACGTCTTCCACCGTGCGCGCCATTTCGTGGCGCGCGGCGTAGAGGACTTCGGCCTCGGTGTGGGGCAGTCCCTCGACGATGGGCCGGGCCAGCGCGGGATGCGCGTCGAGGATGTCGCTGACGAAGCGTGCCTCCGTGCCGTAGCGCTCGCCCAGGTGGGCCGACAGTCCGCCCGTGGCCGTGATGGCCTGGGCGTCGTAGCCGGCCGCGCCCAGCAGGAAGGCCGAGGCGGTGGTGCAGCGCGTGCGCCGGCCCAGCAGCTTTTCCACGGCGTCCACGGTCTGCTCGGCCATGTGGCGCGAGGTGGTGAGCTTGCCGCCGACGATGGTGACCAGGCCGTCGGCTGCCACATGGATCTCGTGGTTGCGCTTCATCTCCACGGTCTTGCCGCCGGGCGGGCCGACCAGGGGGCGGCAGCCGGCGATGGAGCCGACCACGTCCTCGGGCGACAAGTCCACCTTGAGCGCCGATCGGGCGCCTTCGAGCAGGAAGTCCAGCTCGGCGCGCGTGCAGTGCACGTCGTCCAGGCTGCCCGCATAGTCCTCGTCGGTGGTGCCCAGGTAGGAGACATCGCCCCAGCGCGTGATGGTGGCGCGCCGGCTGCGGCCCGGCACGGGGATGGTGACGGTGCAGTCGTTGCGTATGCGCAGCCAGGGAATGGCCACGTGCACGCCCTTGGCGGGGCGCACGTGCAGCTGCGCCTGCTGGTCGGACCTGCGGCCATCCCAGTCGCGCAGCCAGACGCCCGTGGCCATGACCACGCTGCGCGCGCGCACCGTGATCTCGCGGCCATCGGCCTGGACGATGGCGCCGTCCACGCCGCCGTGGGCGTTGCGCGTGATGGCGGTGGCCCGGGCATGGTTGAGCACGGCCGCGCCATGGAAGGCCGCCGTGCGCGCCACGGCCAGCGTGAGCCGCGCATCGTCCACGCGCGCATCGAAGTACATGTAGCCGCCCAGGAGCTGCTCTTCGCGGAAGGTCGGGCAGTGCGACAGCACCTCGGCCTTGCCGAGCTTGCGGTGCAGGATGCCTTCGCGCCAGCCGCCGGCCAGGTCATAGGTCCACAGCAGGCTGCCGAAGGCCTTGGCCAGGCGGGCGTCGAAGACGCCGTCGCGCTCCATCACGGGAAACAGGAAGGGCAGGCGCTGCACCAGGTGCCGCGCATTGCGGCGCAGGCGCTGGCGCTCCAGCAGCGAGTGCCGCACCAGTCCCAGGTTGCCCTGCTCGATGTAGCGCAGGCCGCCGTGCACCATCTTGGAGGACTTGGACGAGGTGCCCGAGGCGAAGTCGTCCTTCTCCACCAGCGCCACGCGCAGGCCGCGCAGGCTGGCGTCCAGCGCCGCATAGGCGCCGGTGATGCCGCCGCCGATGACCAGCAGGTCGAATGCCTCGTCACCCAGCCGAGCCAGCTGGTCCGCGCGCTGCAGCTGCAGCGGCGCGGTCTGGGTCAGCATGGCGCTGTCCCTGCGCTCCTTGCCAAAGGGCCATTGCATCATGCGCAGCCCTCCAGGGCGGCGCTGCGCCCGGGGGCCCGGGCGCGGGCCAGTTCGTCGCCCACGCGGGCGCGCCAGATGCGGCGGCGCTCGCCGCGCTCGTCGGCGGCCATGCGCGGGGTGAAGACCGCTTCGGTGCGCAGCGTGGCGCAGGCCTGCTCCAGCCCGTCCCACAGCAGGCCCGCGCTGCCGGCCATGAAGGCGATGCCGCGCAGGCTGGCCTTGTCGGTATCGGCCAGGCGTCGCACGGGCAGGCCGCCCAGGTCGGCCTGGATCTGCAGCAGCGCATCGCTGCCCGACAGTCCTCCGCCCACCAGCAGCTCGCCCACCTCGGTGCCTGCGGCCGCCTCGTCCGCCTGCACGCAGGAGGCCACGGAATGCGCAATGCCTTCGAGGATGGAGCGCGCCAGCTGCGGCCGCGAGGTGGCCATGGACACGCCCGAGATCGAGGCCCGCGCGCCCGGCTCCATGGCCGGCAGGCGCAGGCCGGTGAGCGCGGGGATGAAGACCAGGTCGGTCGGCGTCTCGGCCTCGCGGGCCAGGGTGCTGATCTGCTGCGGGTTGTCGAACCACTGCAGCTTCTCGCAGATCCAGTTGAGCGCCGATCCCGTGGTGGGCACATAGGTCTCGATGGCATAGCGCGAGACACCGTCCATGCGCCGCGCCGTCATGGTCAGCGAGCTTTCATGGGCCGCGTCATGCGCGGGCAGCTTTGTTCCCGTGAGCACATCGACGAAGCTGCCCGTGCCATGCACGCACAGCGCCTGGCCCCGCTCCAGGCAGCCCAGGCCCACGGCGGCCGCATGCTGGTCGCCCGCACAGGCCAGGATGGGCACGGCCAGGCCCAGCAGCTCGGTGCGCGTGCGGCCGAAGTCCTGCACGTCCTCGCACAGGCGGGGCAGCAGCTCGGCGGGAAACTCCAGCGCGTCCAGCCAGTCCTGCAGGTAGCGGTGATCGCCCAGCGCATAGGCGTTGCCCGAGGTCACATTGGTGGGCGTGGTGACCACGGCGCGCGCATCCGACAGATGCCACAGCAGCCAGGAGTCGATGGTGCCGAAGGCCAGGCGGCGCTGCTGCCAGGCCTGGGCCACGGCCGGGCATTCGCGCAGCTTGCGCGCGGCCCACAGGTAGGGCGAACGCACGCCCACGGGCCGGCCCGCGTGGCGGATCAGCCGGGCATCCCAGTCGCCGGCCAGCAGGGCCAGTTCGTCGCGGTGGCGCGAGTCCTGCCAGACCATGATGGGCGCCAGCGAACGGCCCGTGGCCGTGTCCCAGAGCACGGCCGAGCAGCGCTGGTTGGCAATGGCCAGGGCCACGATCTGCTGGCCGCTGCCCTGGGCGCGGGCGATGGCGCGGCGGCACACGTCCAGCGTGCGCTCCAGCAGCAGGTCGGCGTCCTGCTCGACCACGCCGGGGCGCGGGCAGTGGATTTCCAGCGGCAGATAGTCCTGGGCGGACACCTGCCCGTCGCGCCCCACGACGGCGGCGCGCGTGCCCGAGGTGCCTTCGTCGATGCAAAGGATCACGGCTTCATGGTGCATGGGGTGGTCTCTTTCAGGCGGTGGTTTGAGCGATCTTGGCGGGCGGGGCGGCGTCGTCCGCGAACTGGGGCGCGCCGGGCTCGTCGTCGGGGTTCACCGTGGTGCGCGTGGGGTCCCAGCGGATGGAAAAGCAGACGATGCTGGCCAGCAGCGGCACCACGGACAGGATGAGGAAGGTGTTCTCCAGCCCGTACTGCTGGCGGAACAGCGGGAACACCAGCAGCCCCAGCGCCGCGCCCATGGCGCCCAGGGCGCCGATCACGCCGTTGGCGCCCGCGCGCAGCTCGCTGCGGAACGACAGCGTGGACAGGCTCTTGCCGTTGGCGCCGGGCCCGCCCGAATGAAAGAGGATGAACAGCGAGGGCACGGCCACGGCCAGCCAGATCGGCATGCGGCCGTTGAACAGGCCCAGCACCAGCAGCATCAGGAACACCAGCGCAAAGCCGAAGGCCGAGGCCCGCCGCAGGCCCAGCCTGCGCCCGATGACGGGCGACAGGAAGCCGCCGACGATGCCGAACACGTTGAACACCAGCGCGCCCAGCGTGGCCTCGCGGAAGTCCTTGCCGAACAGCGAGGCGCTGATCAGCGGCAGGTACCAGCCCACGGCAAAGTACTGGATGGACTGGCCTATCTGCACCGTGGCCGCCAGCAGCGTGCGCGGCAGGTAGATGCCGCGAAAGATCAGCAGCACATTGGCCAGCCCTCGCCGCGCCGGGTTGAGCACGGGAAGGCGTTCGGCGGGCGGCGCGGCCTCGAAGCGCTGGCCGTGTGCGCCGTAGATGCGCGTCATGGCGCGGGCGGCGTCATCCAGCCGCTCCTTGCGTGCCAGCCAGGTCGGGCTTTCCACCAGCAGCGCGGCCTGCATGCCCAGGATGAACAGGCCGAACACCGCCGTGGCGGCCACCGAATAGCGCCACAGCGAATCGCCCACATCCCAGGAATGGAACCACAGCGCCAGCACCAGGTTGCTGCACACGGCCATGTACCACATGCCCTGCCAGACATTGAGCCGGCTCTTGAGGCGGGCGGGCGTGAATTCGGCCAGCACCGCCATGGCGATGGCGAAGTCGATGCCATAGGCCGCGCCCACGAAGAAGCGTCCGAAGAGGATGGTGGCGTAGTCGGGCGCCATGCTGACCAGCAGCGCGCCGGCCACGGCCAGCACCTTGGCGATGACCAGCGGGCGCATGCGGCCCCAGCGGTCGGCCATCCAGCCGCCGATGGGATTGAAGGCGATGGACACCCAGGAGGCCAGCGACGTCATCCAGGCCACTTCGGCCGGCGTGAGCTGCTGGTCGCGCGTCATGGGGCCCAGGCCCACGCTGAGTGCGGAGTTGGAGAATGCGTCGAGGAAAAGTCCGCCGAGGGCCAGCCACCAGATGGTGCCGGCGCGGCCTGAAATGCCCTGGCGTGCGTCGATGTAGGCGATGACATCCTGAACGCCGCGAACCCTGTGGATGCTGGTCTGCATGCTGGCCTCCTGTGTTTCTGCAAGAGGCCGGCAAACCGTACAGGCGCGACAAGACCATCTCACAGATGGTCTTCAAATCTTGAACCTGTGCGGCGATTCTAGGCAGCAGGCGCAGCCTGCGGATCGGTGAAAGCACCAGGGTGCGCGCAATGGCCGCGCCCAAAGAAAAGGCCCGCCGCAGAGAACCTGCGGCGGGCCTGGCGCGAAGTCCCTTCACGGGACCGTGCGCTGTGTGCTGTCAGTGGACCACGACAGGCTGCTGGGCCAGGCCGGCGTAGCGCTCCAGGGCGTCCTCGACCTCTTCCTCGGTGGGGGCGTCCTGCTGCCAGGCGATGATCTGCTTCTGGAACATCTCGGCCCAGGAGCCATCCAGGTAGACCTCCTTGCCCGAGCGCTTGTCCACGATTTCGAAGCCGTGGCGTGGCAGTTGGCGGGCGGCATCGACCGCAGCTTCGCCGGCCGCTGCATCCGGATCCATGTCGGGACGCAGATGGAGCACCACAAAAGATTCGGAGTCGTAAAGCATTTGCATGGTGTTCCCTTTCTGGCCCGTTGCCGGGCGTCGCACAGCCTACATGGCTGCGAAGCGCCGGATTTCAAGGACCGTGGGGGTCCCGATCTATCGCAGGCACTTGCATGCAGTATTCCACGGATTGGCATGCGCTGCGGCGTGTGCCGCAGGCCGCGCTGTGGTAGGCGGGCGGTGGCGTTGGCTGCAAGTGCAGGACTACCGGGAAATCACCGGTGTCCCACCGGTGGCCCGTGTGTCATGGCGCCTGGCGGCTCTTGAGCTGCAGATCGGCGAAGTCGCCGTTGTCCTGCGCCAGCCGGATGCGCACGGGCAGGTATTGCATGGACGGCGCCAGCCACAGCGAGGCCTGCTGGTCATCGCCGGCCGCCGCGATCTTGTCCAGGCGCAGCGCCTGCGTGCTGCCCGAGGGCAGCTCCAGCGTCTCGGTCTCGCCCACGCGGAAGGTCCAGCGGTCGGCGCGCCGCGCGCTGACGGTGATGAAGCTGATCTGCGTGCCCGCCGGGTAGCGCTGCGGCGCCGCCGCCAGCAGGGCGGACAGCTGCAGGAACACGCTGAGCCGGTCCTGGGCGCCGGGCGCGATGGGCGCGTCGGGCGCACCCGTGCTGAAGCGCGCCAGGTTCTGGTCGAACGCCAGCTGCGCCGATTGCTCCTTGCGCGCCTTGTCGTTGAAGCGGCTGGGCTCCAGGCCCCTGTCGGTGATGCGGCCCTCGCTGGTCTGCGAGCGCGAGCCCAGCAGGAACAGGCTGACTTCCTGGCTGGCCTGGTACTGGCCGTTGGCATGGCGCCAGACCAGCTCGGCATTGGCCGAATAGTTGAAGCGCTTGGCCTGGCCGGTGACGGCGAACGACAGCCGCGCGGGATCGGGCAGTTGCACGGGAACGGGGGCGTCGGAGGCCAGCGGCGTGCCGTCGGGCGAGGTGATGGCCATGCCCTGGGCCGGTCCGGCCGAGGGCGTGGGCGGTGTTTCGGGTTCGGGCTTGGGAGCGGGCGGCGCCGGCGGTGTGGCCGGAGTTGGCTCGCTGCCGGCACCCGTATCGGCAGCAGCACGGGCGGTTTCCGAGGCGTCCGATGCAGCAGGCTCCTGCGCTGCGGCCATCGGCAAGGGCTCCACGGTTTCGCGGATGGGCGTGTCCAGCGGCTCGGCCACGGGTGCGGTGGGCGCGGCGGGTGTCGGGCGCTGGACCTTGGGGCGAGGGCGGGGTTGCGGCTTGGGTACGGGCGCAGGTGTCTCGGGCGCGGCGGCAGGCGGGGGAGCGGGTGGCTCGGGCAGGGACAGCGCCCGTGTCTGCATGGCCGCCACCTCGGTGCGCGGTGCCGATACCTGGTTCCACAGCGGCAGGCCCAGCAGGGCCAGCGCATGGCCGCCCAGCACCACGGCGGTGAGGGCGGGCAGGGCGCGCTGGCGCAGGCTCATGTCAGTTATCCATAGTGCTGCGCGCCACCCACAGCCCATGAAACCGGCGCGGCCCAAGGCCAGGGACAGCGAGCAAGGGCCTACGCCGGCCGCGCCGCCCCGCAGCGAGGCTGTCGTCCCCCTTCCAGGGGGAAGGCGCGAAGCGACTCAGGGGGTGTAGCTTCATCTCAGGCATTCCAGCCCAGGTCCTGGGACAGCTGCACGCAGGCCTCGCGCAGGGGCGCATCGATGGCGCCGCCGTATTCGGGGTCGAAGGTGGCAATCGAGCCCAGCGTGGTCAGGCCCAGCACGATATGGCCCGAGGAGTCGAAGACCGGCGTGCAAAACGCCACGATGCCGGGCAGCACGGTATCGACCACGCGGGCGGTGCCGCGCTCGCGCACCTCGGCCAGCATGGCGTCTATGGCCTCGGGGGTGAGCGGCAGGTCCTTGCGCTGGATGCGGCGGGCCTTGTCCACTTCTGGCTCCAGCAGCGGGGCCGTGACCTCGCGCGGCAGCCAGGCCGCGAAGCAGCGCCCGGTGGCCGAGGCCAGCATGGGCATGACGTCGCCCAGGCGCAGATTGGCGGTGACCGACTGCGCGCTTTCCTCCCAGTGCACGATGGTCGGCCCGTGGTTGCCCCAGACGGCGATGGCCGCCGTGTGGTGGATGCGCTCCATGAGCGCGGGCATGCGTTCGCGCGCCAGCCGCACGGGATCCAGCCGCGCCAGCGATGCCAGGCCCAGCTTGAGCGAGGCCGGGCCCAGGTCGTAGCGGGAGGTGCGCGCGTCCTGAGTAACCAGGCCGATGCGCTGGAAGCTCACGAGGTAGCGGTGCGCCTTGGCGGCGCTCATGCCGGCGTCGGACGCCAGGTCCTTGAGCATCTGCGGGCCCCGGGCGCGCGTCAGCGCCTCCAGCAATGTAAAACCGACCTCGACCGATTGAATCCCTGCGCGTTCCTTGTCCATTGCAATAGAATTTGGTTTTGTTTAGTTAAATCAATTTAACTTATCGTAATTCGTGGCTGCGTCGCCATGGGTATCCAGGCCGCTGCCCGGATGCCGTGGCGCGCGGCGGCGGCACGGGGGAGCAGCATGAAACTTGCCACATACAAGGACGGATCGCGGGACGGGCAACTGGTCGTGGTGTCACGCGACCTGAGCCAGGCCCATTATGCGACCGGCATAGCGAGCCGCATGCAGCAGGTGCTCGACGACTGGAGCTACATGGCGCCCCAGCTGCAGGACCTGTACCACCTGCTCAACAGCGGCAAGGCGGTCCATGCCTTTGCCTTCGATCCGCGCCAGTGCATGGCGCCGCTGCCGCGCGCCTACCAGTGGGCCGACGGCTCGGCCTACATCAACCATGTGGAGCTGGTGCGCCAGGCGCGCGGCGCCGAGGTGCCCGCCAATTTCTACACCGACCCGCTGATGTACCAGGGCGGCAGCGACGATTTCCTGGGCCCCTGCGACGATGTGGTGGTGCCCAGCGAGTCCATGGGCATCGACTTCGAGGCCGAGATCGCCGTCATTACCGCCGACGTGCCCATGGGCGCCACGCCCGAGCGTGCGCTGGGCGGCGTGCGCCTGGTCATGCTGGCCAACGACGTGAGCCTGCGCAACCTGATCCCCAATGAGCTGTCCAAGGGCTTCGGCTTCTTCCAGTCCAAGCCCGCCACCTCCTTCAGCCCCGTGGCCGTGACGCTGGACGAGCTGGGCGACGCCTGGAAGGGCGGCCGCCTGCACCTGACGCTGCAGTCCACCTGGAACGGCCGCAAGGTCGGCATGTGCGATGCGGGCGAGGACATGAGCTTTCACTTCGGCCAGCTCATCGCCCATATCTGCAAGACGCGCAATGTGCGCGCCGGCTCCATCGTGGGCAGCGGCACCGTGAGCAACAAGGGCGTGGAAAGCGGCAAGGGCAAGAACCGGCGCATGGAGTGGCCCAAGGGCTACAGCTGCATTGCGGAGAAGCGCTGCATAGAGACCATCCAGGACGGCGCGCCCAAGACCGAGTTCATGCGCTTCGGCGACACCATCCGCATCGAGATGAAGGGCAAGGACGGCCAGAGCATCTTCGGCGCCATCGACCAGAACATCGTCGAGCCTGCCGAATGAGCCGCGTCTGCGCACCCTGGTGGCGCCTGGCGGGCAGGTCGCTGCGCGCCGGTCTGGCCGCGCTGGCGCTGTCGCCGCTGGCCGCGGCATTCGCGGCGCCCCCGGCCGCAGCCCCCGTCACCTGCCCGCCCGAGGCGCGCATGCCCGGCCCGGACGAGATCCGCGCCATGCAGCGCAAGGCGCAGGACCGTGGGCTGCTGTGGCGCATCGAGCACCGGGGCCGCACCAGCTGGCTGTACGGAACCATGCACGCGGCCAAGCTCGGCTGGAGCGTGCCCGGCCCCACGGTGGCGGACGCGCTGCGCGCCTCCGACAGCCTGGCGCTGGAGCTGAACATCCTCGATCCCGATGTCATGAAGGTCTTGTTCGCAGGCATGCAGGCGCGGCCCGATGCGCCGCCGCTGCGCGGCGATCTCCAGCGCCGGCTTGAGGAGCAAAGGCGCCTGGCCTGCGCCGGCCCCGAACTGGCCCTGCTGCGCCCCGACGCCCAGGTGATCTCCCTGTTGTCGCTGGCCGGCCGCAGCGAGGGACTGGACGCGGCCTACGGCATCGACTTCTCTCTGGCCGGGATGGCACGCGCGCTGGACAAGCCCGTGCTGTCCCTGGAGACGCCCGAGCTGCAACTGCGCGAGCTGGTCTCGGACGACCCCGCGCGCGTGGCCGAGACGGTGGAGTCCGGCCTGCGCCAGCTGGAAAGCGGCACCGCGTCCCAGAAGCTGGGGCTGATCGCAGGCGTCTGGGCCGATGGCCGCATCCACCTGCTGGAGAGCCTGCCCGACTGGTGCGACTGCATGGCCAATGCCGCCGAGCGTGCCGACTACGACCGCATGGTCTATGGCCGCAACCCCGGCCTGGCGCGCGAAGTGGCGCGGCAGATCCGTTCCGGCCGCAGCGTGTTCGCCGCCGTGGGCGCCCTGCACATGGTGGGCACGCGCGGCCTGCCGGCGCTGCTGGCGGCCCAGGGCTTCAAGGTGCAGCGCGTGGAGTTCCCCGCTGCCAGCCCGCCCTGAAACATACGGCCGCCGCCTCCATGAACAAAAGCAACAGGGCGCGGCCAGGACCCATCCACACCCATCCCACAGGAGACAACAATGGACCGTAGACAATTCCTGGCCGCCGTGGCGGCCTCATCGGCCGGCATGGCCGCGCCTTTTGCACAGGCGCAGGACTGGCCCGCCAGCAACATCCGCTGGGTCGTGCCCTATCCGCCCGGCGGCGGCACCGACGTGCTGGCGCGCACCGTGGCCGAGGCCATGCGCCAGACGCTGAACCAGACCATCGTGGTGGACAACCGCCCCGGCGCCTCCACCAACATCGGCGCCCAGATCGTGGCCACGGCCAAGCCCGACGGCTACACCATCATGTCGGCCGACAACGCCGTGCTGGCCTACAACGAGCACCTGTTCAGCAAGCTGTCCTTCAACCCCGAAAAGGACTTCACCTACATCGGCGGCATCAGCCGCTTCCCGATGGCGCTGGTGGTGAACCCGAACTTCGAGGCCAAGACCTTCAAGGAATTCCTGGCCTACGTGAAGGCGCATCCGGGCCAGGTCAACTACGCCTCTCCAGGCAACGGCTCGCCCCACCACCTGGCCATGGAGATGTTCAAGAACCGCACGGGCACCTTCCTGACGCACATCCCCTACCGTGGCGCGGCACCCGCGCTGGCCGACGTGATGGGCGGCCAGGTGCCCTGCATGTTCCTGGACCTGGCCTCGGGCCTGCCCGTGATCCAGTCGGGCAAGGTGCGCGCCCTGGCCATCGGCACGGGCAAGCGCGTGCCCAGCCTGCCCGAGCTGCCCACGCTGGCCGAGGTCGGCGTGCCCGATACCGAGGTCTATGCCTTCCAGGGCATCCTGGGCCCGGCCAAGATGCCCCCGGCCGTGGTGCAGCGCCTGAACGCCGAGCTCAACAAGGCCCTGGCCAACCCCGCCGTGGTCAAGCGCATGCAGGACTTCGGCATGGAGGCGCTGCCCGGCACGCCCGAGCAGTTCCTGGCCATGTCGCGCGCGGAGTCCAAGCGCTGGGGGGCCATCATCAAGAGCGCGGGCGTCAAATTGGACTGACCCCCTGAGCGGCTGCGCCGCTTCCCGTTGCACGTCGCCCGTTGCACGTCGCCCCTTCTCGCTTCGCGGAGGGGGCGTACGGGCAGCCGGCGACACCCTCGGTGCGGGGCGGCGCGGCCGGCGTAGGCCCTTCCTCGGTGTCTCTGGGTTGGGCCGTGGCGGGTTTGGGCGCTGGTGTGCTGGCGGTGCCTTTGGGCGTTGCTCATCGCCAATCCAGCGATCAATCCAGCGCCTTCTGCCTGCGCATGGTGGTGAAAAGAACGGCCAGGCTGGCGGCGGCGCCGGCCACGCCCAGGGCGGCGAAGAGGGGGATGCCCCACAGGCGCGGGCCCATGGTCAGCAGGCCGGGGGCCAGGCCCAGGATGAAGGCGCCGGAGACCACGGCCAGGGCCAGGCGGGTGGCGGCGCGTTCCAGGGCCTGGGAGAGGCGGTCGATGTGGCGTATGTCCAGGTCGGCCTGCAGCCGGCCCGAGCGCAGTCTTTGCATCACCAGCCGCAGGGTGTGCGGCGCGTCGTCGGCCAGGTCCATCCATTGCGCCATGGCGGCGCGGCGCTGGCGCGCCAGGCTGCGCAGGGAGTAGCGCTGCAGCAGCTGGGCCTTGACCAGGGGCGTGGCCGTCTGCACCACGTCGAATTGCGGGTCCAGCTGCAGCAGCACCTGGTCGGCCGTGATCAGGGCCTTGAGCAGCAGCGCCATGTCGGCGGGCAGGGCCACGCCGGTTTCGCGGGCCAGGGCCATGAAGTCCTGCAGGGCGCGGGACATGACCAGGCGGCCGTTGCTGGCGCCGGGGCCATGGCGGGTCACGAAGCGATCCACGGCAGCCTCGATGCGCGCGGCCGAGGGCGGGGCGCGGCCGGGCATTTCGCTTTCGGCGGCCCAGTCCAGCAGCACGCCCGAGAGGCTGCGGCCCTGGCCCTCGACCAGGGCGCGCATCAGGCCCAGCACCTGGCGGCGGCGCTGGGGCGACAGCCGCCCGACCATGCCGAAGTCGATGAAGCCCACGCGGTTGCCGGGCAGGGCCAGCAGGTTGCCGGGGTGCGGGTCGGCGTGGAACAGGCCATCGCGCAGCACCATCTGCAAAAACGCGCAGGCGCCACGGCGCGCCAGCAGCGGGCCGTCCAGCGCGGGGTCCGCGCCCACGGCCGAGGCCGGCACGCCCGGCACGAAGTCCTGCACCAGCAGGCGCGGCCCGCTCAATGCCCAGTGGATGGCCGGCACGACGATCTCGGGCTGGGCCGCGAAGTGCCGCGCCACGGCGTCGCCGTTGTGGGCTTCGACGGTGAAATCCAGTTCCTCGCGCAGCGCCTGGCCCAGCTGGCGCGTGACCTCGCGCGGGCGGTAGCGTGCCAGCTGCGGCCATTGTTCCTGGGCCAGCAGCGCCAGGTGCTCTAGCAGGCGCAGGTCGGCCTCGATCTGGGGGCGCAGGCCGGGTCGCTGGACCTTGACCACGACTTCGATGTCGGCAGCGCGGGCCGCAGGGGGGCTGTCGCTGCCGCTGCCTTCCTCCCGGCCTTCCCGGTCATCCCGGCCTTCCCGGTCATCCCGGTCATCCCGGTCTTCGGCCGCAGGCAGCCGCGCGCGGTACACCTGGGCCATGGAGGCCGAGGCCAGCGGCACGGGATCGAAATGCGTGAACACCTGCTCCACGGGCAGGCCCAGCGACTGCTCGATCAACGGCTGGGCCGTCTCCCAGGGCAGCGGGGCGGCGTGGCTGTGCAGTTGCTGCAGGGCGGCCGTCCATTCGGGCGCGAGCAGGTCCGAGCGCGTGGCCATGATCTGGCCCAGCTTGACGAAGCTGGGGCCCAGGTGTTCGAGGGCCATGCGCAGGCGCTCGGGGCGGCTGGCATCCAGCGGATGCTCGGGATGGGGCTGGCTGCCGCGCGGCGCGAAGCGGGCCAGGCCCAGCGTGTCGACCAGGTCGGCCAGCCCGAAGCGCAGCAGCACGCCGACGATTTCCTGCAGCCGGGCACGGTCGCGCACGGCGACCACGGCGGTTTGCAGCATGGGCATCTCCTGTCGGTGGTGGCAATGCGGTCCATTGTGCCGATGCGCCGGACGCCATTGCGCAGGAATCGCCCGCCTCCGGGGCGGGGCTCAGGCCAGCCGCTGCACCTGCACCGCGCAGTCGTAGAAGCTGGGCGCGCGGCCCAGGTCGGTCAGGCGCTGGTGGGTGAGCTCGTTGACATTGGTGCCGTTGTCGCCGTGCTTGCGCCACCAGATGCCCAGGCCGTTGACCACGCCACGGCGCGCGCGGCCGTTGAGGGTGGCGTGGCATTCGTAGCTGCCCCGGTCGTTGAAGACGCGCACGCGGTCGCCCTCGGCCACGCCGCGCGGGGCGGCGTCGTCGGGGTGCAGTTCCACCAGTGGGCGGCCTTCCATGGTGCGCAGGCTCTTGACGTTGACGAAGCTGCTGTTGAGAAAGTTGCGTGCCGGCGGCGAGATCATGGCCAGCGGGTAGCGCGCATCCGTTTCGGCGGTTTCGTAGTTGGGCAGGTAGTCGGGCAGCGGGTCCATGCCGCGCCGCGCCAGCTCGGCGCTGGTGAATTCGCAGCGGCCCGAGGGCGTGGCGAAGCCGCCCTCGGCAAAGGGGGCCTCGGGCAGGGCCAGGGTGGCAAAGCCCTTGTCCAGCAGCTCGTCGAAGTCCACGCCGCGGCCCTCGAAGGCTTCGCGGCACAGTTGCTCGTCTCCCGTCTGGAAATGGGCGGCGGCAAAGGCGTCGTCATGCCGCGCCATGTGCGCGGCCAGGTCGCGGAAGATCTGGCCGTTGCTGCGCGCCTGGCCCAGCGGCGCGATGGCGGGGCGGTTGAGCAGCACGTCGGTATGCCCGTAGCTGCCGTGGATGTCCCAGTGCTCGATCTGCGTGGTGGCCGGCAGCACGTAGTCGGCCAGGTCGGCCGTGTCGGTCATGAACTGCTCCAGCACCACGGTGAACAGGTTCTCGCGCGCAAAGCCTGCCACGACCTTGGCCGACTCGGGCGCCACGGCCACGGGATTGCTGTTGTAGACCACGATGGCGTCCACGCGCGGGCCGAAGCCATTGCCGCCTTCGTGCAGCAAGGCGTCGCCGATGGTGCTCATGTTGATGGTGCGCGGGAGGCGCTCGCCCAGCAGGTGCGGCATCTGCAGTCGGGCGCGCTGCGCGGGCAGGGCGCCGGAGGCGGACAGCAGCAGGCCGCCGGCACGGTGGCGCCAGGCGCCCACCAGGGCCGGCAGGCAGGCGATGGCGCGCACGGCATTGCCGCCGCCGCGCGCGCGCTGCACGCCGTAGTTCAGCCGGATGGCCGCAGGCGTGGTGGTGCCGTAGTCGCGCGCCAGCTGGCGGATCTGCTCCACGGGCAGGCCGCAGACCTGGGCCGCGCGCTCGGGCGGCCACTGCAGGGCGCGGGCCTTGAGTTCCTCCCAGCCCAGCGTGTGGCGCGCGATGTAGTCGTGGTCCAGCCAGCCGTGCGTGATCAGCTCGTGCATCAGGGCCAGCGCCAGGGCGGCATCGGTGCCGGGCAGCAGCTGCAGGTGCTCGTGGCATTTGTCGGCGGTCTCGGTCTTGCGCGGGTCGATGCACACCAGGCGCGCGCCGTTGCGCTTGGCCTCCAGCGCATAGCGCCAGAAATGCAGGCTGCTGCCGATGCTGTTGCTGCCCCAGATGAGGATGAGCCGGCTTTCGGTGAAATGCTCCACGCGCATGCCCAGCTTGCCGCCATAGGTCAGGTTCAGGGCCTCGCCCCCGGCGCTGGAGCAGATGGTGCGGTCCAGCAGCGAGGCGCCGAGCTGGTGGAAGAAGCGCCGGTCCATGCTCTCGCCCTGCACCAGGCCCATGGTGCCTGCGTAGCTGTAGGGCAGGATGGTTTCGGGATCGCGCGCCGCCAGCGCGTGCAGCCGGGCGGCGATGTCGGCCAGCGCCTCGTCCCAGCCCACGGGCTCGAACTGCCCGGAGCCCTTGGGGCCCACGCGGCGCAGCGGGGTGAGCACACGCTCGGGGTGGTAGCTGCGCTCGGTGTATTTGCTGACCTTGGCGCAGAGCACGCCGCCCGTGTGCGGATGGTCGGGGTTGCCCTGGACTCTTTTGGCGATGCCGTCTTCGACCGTGGTCACCAGCGAGCAGGTATCGGGGCAGTCATGGGGGCAGGCGCCCAGGACCTGTGAGGTGGCCTGGAGTGGGGGCGTGGCGGAGGACATGGTGGCAGCGGTCTTGGACAGGGTGGGGACTTTGCGAAAGAACCGTGAAAGCCGGAAAAACAGGAAAAGGCCGTCACGGGCAAGGGGCGGTGCCGGTCTTGCATGCCGCAATCGCCGCTTGTCTTTATTATGCGGACCCTTGCAGCCGGCTGCACGCAGCAACGGCGCCGATTCCAGTGACAAAAACAGGCAAGTTCATGCTCCGACCCAAGACGGCGTTCAGCCGCAGACAGTTCATCGCAGCCAGCACGGCGGCTGCCGCCACCTGGACCGGCGCAGTGCGCGCCCAGGACGCGGGAGGCACCATCGTGCTGGGCCAGTCCTGCCCGATGACGGGCCCCGCGGCACAGATCGGCCAGCCCTTCCATGAAGGCGCCAAGCTGTACTTCGAACAGCTCAACGCGCAGGGGGGCATTGCCCGGCGCAACATCGAACTGCGCGTGATGGACGACGGCTACGAGCCCGAGCGCTGCGCGGCCAATACCCAGCGCTTCCTGTCCGACGACGTGTTCGCGCTGTTCGGCTACGTGGGCACGTCCACCAGCATGGCCGCGCTGCCGCTGCTGCAAAAGGCGCGCGTGCCCCTGTTCGCGCCGCTGACGGGCGCCGACGCGCTGCGCCAGCCCCAGCTGGCCCAACTGGTCTTCAACGTGCGCGCCTCCTATGCCGACGAGACGGCGCTGATGGTGCGGCACCTCACGGGCCTGGGCCTGAAGAAGGTGGCCGTGCTGCACCAGAACGATGCCTATGGCGAGTCGGGCCTGGCTGGCGTCAAGGCGGCGCTGGCCGCCAAGGGGCTGGAGCCCGTGGGCGCGGCCACGGTGGAGCGCAACTCGAACAATGTGGCCGCCGCCGTCAAGACGCTGGTGCCGCTGGGCGCCGATGTGATCGTGCAGATCGTCACCTACTCGGCCAGCGCGGCCTTTGTGCGCGCGGCGCGCCAGGCGGGCTTTGGCGGGCAGTTCTACAACGTCTCCTTCGTCGGCTCGCAGGCACTGGCGCAGACGCTGGGCAAGGATGCCGAAGGGGTGGTCGTCACCCAGGTCGTGCCCTCGCCCTTCCAGACCTCGCGCCAGATCACGCGCGATTTCCTGGCGGCCATCCAGAAGGGCGGCGGCAAGCTGACGCCCAACTACTCCAGCATGGAAGGCTATCTGGCGGCACGCGTGTTCGCCGATGCGCTGCGCCAGGCCTCGGCCTCGGGCAAGCCCACGCGCGACGGCCTGGTGGCCGCGCTCGACGCCATGCACGGCCAGCAGGTGGCCGGCTTCCCGCTGGCCTTCAAGCCGCAATCGGCCAAGCCGCGCTTCGTGGAGTTGTCCATGCTGACCGGCGACGGCAAGGTCCGGGTGTAGGCTTGCAGCATTGGAGAAGGGCCGGGCCCCTTTCCCGGCTTTCCCTTCGGGTTGGCTCTGCGCGCAGGCGCTCGCGGCGTTGCAGCGCTTGCCAAGGCATGAGCCTTGGCGGCGCACTGCGCCTTGCGATCACCAGCGCGCAGAACCAACGCGGGTACTTAAAAGTGCATAACACGCTCTAGAAGGAGAACCCCATGGCCTTGCTGCAGGAGCTGCTGGACAGCGCACCCGAGATCACCGCGCTGCGCCGCGACATACATGCCCATCCCGAACTGTGCTTCGAGGAACTGCGCACCGCCGACTTGGTGGCCCGGCAGCTCGAAGGCTGGGGCATTGCCGTGCACCGCGGCCTGGGCCGCACGGGCGTGGTGGGCACCATCCACGGCCGTGACGGCGGCGCCAGCGGCCGGGCCATCGGGCTGCGCGCCGACATGGACGCCCTGCCCATGCAGGAGTTCAACACCTTCGAGCACGCCAGCCGCCACGCCGGAAAAATGCATGCCTGCGGACATGACGGCCATGTCGCCATGCTGCTGGCCGCCGCGCAGTACCTGGCCGTGCACCGCGACAGCTTCGAGGGCACGGTGCACCTGATCTTCCAGCCGGCCGAAGAGGGCGGCGGCGGGGCGCGCGAGATGGTCGAGGACGGCCTGTTCACCCAGTTCCCCATGCAGGCCGTGTTCGGCATGCACAACTGGCCGGGCATGAAGGCCGGCACCATGGCCGTGGGCCCGGGCCCGGCCATGGCGTCGAGCAACGAGTTCCGCATCGTCGTGCGCGGCAAGGGCGGCCACGCGGCCATGCCGCACATGGTGATCGACCCGCTGCCCGTGGCGGCCCAGCTCATCCTGGGCCTGCAGACCATCGTCAGCCGCAACGTCAAGCCCATCGAGGCGGGCGTGGTCTCGGTCACCATGGTCCATGCGGGCGAGGCCACGAACGTGGTGCCCGACAGCGTGGAGCTGCAGGGCACGGTGCGCACCTTCACGCTGGAGGTGCTGGACCTGATCGAGCGGCGCATGAAGACCCTGGCCGAGAGCATCTGCGCGGCGCATGACACGCGCTGCGAGTTCGAGTTCGTGCGCAACTACCCGCCCACCATCAACTCCGCGCCCGAGGCCGAGTTCGCACGCCGCGTCATGGCCGAGGTCGTGGGCGAGGCCAACGTGCTGCCCCAGGAGCCGTCCATGGGCGCCGAGGACTTCGCCTTCATGCTGCTGGAAAAGCCCGGCGCCTACTGCTTCATCGCCAATGGCGACGGCGACCACCGCGCCATCGGCCACGGCGGCGGTCCCTGCACGCTGCACAACCCCAGCTACGACTTCAACGACCAGCTGATCCCGCAGGGCGCCACGTTCTGGGTGAAGCTGGCCCAGCGCTGGCTGAGCGAGCCCACGCGCTGAGGCCCTTGCAGGGTCCGGCCGACACCGGCATGTCACACACCGCACCTAGCATGCGGTCCCTGTGACCTCCATCGAATCCTCCACGGCCGCCGCGCAGGGCGTGGTCGTCCAAGCCCGGCAGCTCAAGCGCATCCACGGCGAGCGCGCCGTGCTCCAGGACATCAGTCTGCAGATCGCCCCCGGCGAGGTGCTGGCCCTGCTGGGGCCTTCGGGCTGCGGCAAGACCACCCTGCTCAAGATCCTGGCCGGGCTGGAGCAGCCCAGCCGCGGCGAAGTCTGGATGGGCGGGCAGTGCGCGGCCAGCGCCTCGCAGTCCCTGCCGCCCGAGCGGCGCGAGCTGGGCCTGGTGCTCCAGGACCATGCGCTCTGGCCCCATATGAGCCTGCAGGCCAACGTGGCCTTCGCGCTGGAAATGCGCGGCCTGCCTCGCGCGCAGATCCACGAGCGGGTGCAGCAGACCCTGGGCCTGGTCGGGCTGCAGGGCATGGGCGAGCGCCTTCCCGGCAGCCTGTCGGGCGGCCAGCAGCAGCGTGCGGCGCTGGCCTGCGCCGTGGTGGAGCGCCCGCGCCTGGTGCTGCTGGACGAACCCCTGTCCGGCCTAGACGGCAACCTGCGCGAGCGCCTGTGCGAGGAAATTCCCCAGCTGCTGCGCAGCCTGGGTTGTACGGCCGTCTATGCGACGCAAGACCGCCAGCAGGCCTTCGCCGTCGCCGACCGCGTGGTCGTGATGGAGCACGGCCGCATCCTTCAACCGGGCAGCGCCCGGGGCCAGGCGCCGGCCCCCGCGCCTTGCGGGGCCGACCGATGGCCCATGGCCGGGCACCTGTGCAGCGCAGCGTAGGAGGGGCGTAGCCGGTCTCGGTTCGGATGACGATGAAAAAAGCACGGTCGTTCTAAATTCCTGCATTTTTGGCTACACTGTGCCGCTACACGAACCGCCCACCAGGAGACCCGCCATGTCCGATCTGAACGCCGCCTTCGAGGCCGCCGTCAAGAACTCCACCTCGATCAGCGAGCGCCCCGACAACGCCACGCTGCTCAAGCTCTACGCGCTGTACAAGCAGGCCACCGAAGGCGACAACGAGGCCAAGAAGCCCAGCTTCACCGACATGGTCGGCCGCGCCAAGTGGGACGCCTGGGAAAAGCTCAAGGACACCTCGGCCGACGACGCCAAGCAGCAGTACATCGACCTGATCGAATCGCTGCGCTGATCAACACCACCACCGATCGCAGACACAGGCAAGGCCCCGGACTCCGGGGCCTTGTCGTTTCCGGCCACGGCCCCGGCCGGGCTCAGTACTTGTTGGAAAAGTTCGCGCTGATGCGCTGGCGCAGGTACTCCGCGCCCGTGATGGGCGGGTACTTCTTTTGCGGGCCCTCGATCACCGCGTCCTCGTTGGCCTGGCAGAAGAAGGCCAGGCTGTAGCGCGCGCCCTGGTATTCATGGGGCAGGGGATTGCGCACGCGGTGGAAGTTGCTGGGCAGCTGGTCGTCGCTCCAGCGCGTGAGCATGTCGCCGATGTTGCAGGTGATCACGCCCTCCACGGGGTCCACGGGCGTCCATTGCTGGCCCTCCATCTCCTTGCCCGGCAGCACCTGCAGGCCGCCCTGGCCCGCGCGCTGGAACAGCAGGGTCAGGCAGTCGAAGTCGGTGTGGGCGCCTGCGCGCCACAGGCCCAGCTCATCCTTGAGCGCGGGATCGACCGCGAAGTAGTGCAGCATGCGCAGCGTGCTCTGGTAGGCGGGCACCGAAGGGTCGTGGGCGCGCGTGAAGAAGTCCGCATCAAAGCCCAGCTTGTGCGCAAAGCATGACAGCAGCTGCATGCCCACCTGCCAGCACTGGCGCTCAAAGTCCAGCGTGGCCTGCTGAAAGCCCGGCAGCTCCTGCTGCGTGGGCCACAGGCCGGCCATGCGCGGGCGCGTCACCTGGTAGGACTCCTTCTGGTCGGGCGTGCGCGTGGAAGGCCGGATCTGCGCCTTGTGCTCCCAGCCCGCATTGCGCGACAGCGGCCACTGCGCCTTCACCTCGCGCGGCAGGGCGAACAACTGCTCGGCACGCCCGAAGGCCGCATCGATATCGGGCTGGGGAATACCGTGGCCCGACACCTGGAAGAAGCCGATCTCCACCGAGGCCTGCCAGATCGCATCGGCGATCTCGGCCTTGCGGCGGTCGAAGTCGGAGATGTCGATCACCCGCACCTCCCGTGCGCGCGTCTCCTGCCCCTGGCCGCCCATGCGGGCCTCCTTGGCGAGTTCACCCAGCGCGTAATCTGACGCCGGTGCCGAAGGCAGGGTGGAGTTGGCAAGCATGTTCATGGTCTGTTTCCTTTGCCGCAAAGGCAGTGGCAAGGCACGCGGCGGCCGGCGCAAAAAGACACCGATCCCGCCCGTCGCTCTTGAAGTGGCTGACAGGGCACAGGTCGCAGCCACGCCGCTCCCGCACCCGCTTCAAGAGCAATGACCCGCGCCGGCACAGACCGGCAAGCTGAACGCTTCTACTCTTGCCAACCACCCAAGCAAACAGCGCGCCAGCCCGCGAAGGCCGGTTCATGGCCGCCTGCGTTCCATAGTGGTGCAAGAGGGCCGGGCAGCTTGGTGCACGCGCCGCATCGGAACCGTCTGGCACCAATCTGATGCATGCCCGCCGCGTCGAAAACCGGCGCGGCCCAGCCCAGTGACGCCGAGGAAGGGCCGCACCGCACCGAGGGTGTCGTCCCCCTCCCGCGCAGCGAGAGAGGGGGAAGGCGCGAAGCGACTCAGGGGGTGGTACGCACTTTGCATACAAGGACGAACGAGTAGAAGCGTTCAGCACGCGCCCAGTGCGCGTTGCCCGGAAATTGCTCATGTCACGCCAGCCGCCCGGCCCCATGCCAGCGGCCGGTCCCCATGTTGATAGCGACTGAGAGTTCCACCATGCAACGCCGCCATTTCCTTGCCGCCGCCGCCCTTCCCGCTGCCAGTGCCGTGATGCCCGGTGCCTTCGCCCAGGGCAAGGCGCTGACACCGCTGAAGTTCACGCTGGACTTCCGCGTGACCTCGCAGACCGCGCCCTTTTTCGTGGCGCTGCAAAAGGGCTACTACCGCGACGAGGGGCTGGACGTGAGCATCGACGTGGGTTCGGGCTCGGTGGCATCCATCACGCGGGTGGCCAGCGGCGCCTACCAGCTGGGCCTGGGCGACATCAGCTCGCTGATCGAGTTCCAGGCGCAGAACGCAGGTGCCGCGCGCGTGCAGGCCGTCTACCAGTACTACAACCGCGCGCCGTTCGCCATCATCGGCCGCAAGGACCGGGGCATCACGGGCGAGTTCGCCAGCCTCAAGGGCAAGAAGGTGGCCGCCGCCGCCGTGGAGTCCACGCGCCGCGTCTGGCCCCTGGTCGCGCAGCGCCAGAACCTGCCGGCCGACCTGTTCGCCTGGACCACGACGGAGTTCTCGGCGCGCGACAACGTGGTGGTGCGCGGCGATGTGGATGCGGCCACCTATTTCCATGACTCGGCCGTGTCGCTGTTCGCACGCATCAAGCCCGAGGAGCTGTCGGTGCTGCGCTACACCGATGCGGGCGTGCAGCTGTACGGCAATGCCATCCTGGCCTCCAGCGCTCTGGTGGCCGAGCAGCCGGCGCTGGTGGCGGGATTCCTGCGTGCCAGCAACCGTGCCCTCATCGAATGCCTGGCCCAGCCTGCGCTGGCCGTGGCCGCCGTGCGCCAGCGCGAGCCCATCCTGGATGAAAAGCTGGAACTGGCGCGCTGGGCCATCACCTCGCAATACCTGGCCGCGCCCGATACGCAGCGCCACGGCCTGGGCGACATCGACCCGCAGCTGCTGGCCCGACAGGCCGAGCAGGTCAGCCAGGCCTTCGGCCTGAAGGCACCCGTGTCGGCCGATGCGCTGTTCAACCGCAGCCTGCTGCCGCCGCTGGCCGCGCGCATGGCCAAGGCCTGAGGGAGTGCACATGGACCACGCCACCGTTTCACTGCCCCTTGAGGCCTCGCTCGACGAGCGCGACGGCCTGTACCTGCGCCGCGCCATCGCCATGGCCGACCGCGCGCGCCAGCGCGGCAACCGCCCTTTCGGCGCACTCATCGTGGCCGCCGATGGCCGCGTGCTGGCCGAGGCCTCCAACGCCAACGGCGAGAGCGGCGACTGCACGGCCCATGCCGAGCTGTCGGCCATCCGCCTGGCCAGCCCCCTGCATGACCGCGAGGCGCTGTCCGCAGCCACCTTGTATTCATCGGCCGAGCCCTGCGTGATGTGCGCGGGCGCCATCTTCTGGTCGGCCATAGGCCGCGTGGTCTACGGCATAGACGCCGTGCGCCTGCGCGAATTCCGCGGCGAGCGCCTGGACCAGAAGGATGCCGAGCTGTCCTGCCGCGATGTGTTCGCCGCCTCGTCCCACGCCATCGAATGCATAGGCCCGGCGCTGATCGGCGAGGCCGCCGCATCGCACCAGGGCGCCTGGAAAAGCTGACCCGGCCCCGTTCCGTCCCCACCGTTTCTTTTGACCACCAGAGAGGAAGCCCACCATGCAAAAACGACTGTTCCTGCACACCGTCCTGGCCCTGTCCGCCAGCGCGGGCCTGGCAACGGCCCATACACAGGCCCACGCGGCCACGCCGCTGAAGTTCCAGCTGGACTGGCGCTTCGAGGGGCCGGCCGCCTTCTTCCTGCAGCCGGTGGCCAAGGGCTACTTCAAGGACGCGGGCCTGGATGTCACGGTCGATGCCGGCAGCGGCTCGGGCGGCGTGGTGCAGCGCGTGGCCTCGGGCGCCTATGACCTGGGCTTTGCCGACATCGCGGCGCTGATGGAGTTCCAGGCCAACAACCCGGACATGCCCAACAAGCCCGTGGCCGTGATGATGGTCTACAACAACACGCCGGCCTCGGTGATGGCGCTCAAGAAAAGCGGCATCGCCAGGACGGCCGACCTCACCGGCAAGAAGCTGGGCGCGCCCGTGTTCGATGCGGGCCGCCGCGCCTTCCCGCTGTTCGCCAAGGCCAACCAGGTCGGCACCGTGCAGTGGACGGCCATGGACCCGCCGCTGCGCGAGACCATGCTGGTGCGCGGCGACGTGGATGCCATCACGGGCTTCACCTTCACCTCGCTGCTGAACCTGGAGGCGCGCGGCATCAAGGCCGCCGACGTGGTGGTCATGCCCTATGCGGACTTCGGCGTGAAGCTGTACGGCAACGCCATCATCGCCAGCCAGAAGCTGATCAAGGAGAACCCGGCCGCCATCAAGGCCTTCCTGCAGGCCTTCGCCAAGGGGGCCAAGGAAGTCATCGCCAACCCGGGCGCGGCCATTGCCTACGTGAAGGAGCGCGACGGCATCGTCAACACCCAGCTGGAGACGCGCCGCCTGCAACTGGCCATCGACACCGTGGTCAACAGCGCCGACGCGCGTGCCGAGGGCTTTGGCCAGGTCGTGCCCACACGGCTGTCGCTGATGGCGTCGCAGGTCTCCGATGTCTACGCCACCAAGACGCGCGTGAACCCGGCCGAGGTCTGGAACGGCAGCTTCCTGCCGTCTGCGGCCGAGCTGAACATCCTGCCCAAGAAGTGACGACAAAGTGATTGACACCGTGCGCGTGCGCCAGCGGGTGGCGTGCACGGCCCTTGCCTGCTGCCTGACATGAATTCCTCCACATCCCACGGCGATGACGACGCCTTCTTCGTCGAGTTCCGCGACGTCTGGCTTGCCTACAACGAGGAGCTGCTGCGCGCCAACCACTTCGCGGTCGAGGCCATCGACCTGCAGGTGCGGCGCGGCGAGTTCATCGCCATCGTCGGCCCCTCGGGCTGCGGCAAGTCCACCTTCATGAAGCTGACCACGGGGCTGAAGATGCCCTCCATGGGCCGCGTCATGGTCAACGGCGAGCGTGTGACCGGGCCGCTGAAGATCTCGGGCATGGCCTTCCAGGCGCCGTCGCTGCTGCCCTGGCGCACCACGGTGGACAACGTGCTGCTGCCGCTGGAGATCGTGGAGCCGCACCGCTCGCAGTTCCGCCAAAAGCGCAAGGAGTACGAGGCGCGTGCGCGCGCCCTGCTGCAGAAGGTGGGCCTGGGCGGCTACGAGGACAAGTACCCCTGGCAGCTGTCGGGCGGCATGCAGCAGCGCGCCAGCATCTGCCGCGCGCTGATCCACGAGCCCCAGATGCTGCTGCTGGACGAACCCTTCGGCGCGCTGGACGCCTTCACGCGCGAGGAGCTGTGGTGCGTGCTGCGCGACCTGCAGGCCGAGCAGCGCTTCAACGTCATCCTGGTCACGCACGACCTGCGCGAAAGCGTCTTCCTGGCCGACACCGTGTACGTGATGAGCAAGAGCCCGGGCCGCTTCGTGGTGCGCCGCGACATCGAGCTGCCGCGCCCGCGCGAGCTGGAGCTGACCTACACGCGCGAATTCACCGACATCGTGCACGAGCTGCGCGGCCACATCGGCGCCATGCGCAAGACCGGCGCGGCCATCCAACAATAGAACGGGGGAGATTCACATGCACAAGAAATACGCGGAACGCTGGGCGCCCTGGGTGCTGCTGCTGGCGGTCATCCTGCTGTGGCAGGTCATCTGCTCGGCCTTCGAGGTCTCGGAATTCATCTTCCCCAGCCCCTGGGCCATCGGCCGGCAGCTGGCCGAGTTCAGCGGCATCATCGCCGCCCACGCCTGGCGCACCTACTGGGTGACGATGGCGGGCTTTGGCATCGCCATCGTGGTGGGCGTGCTGCTGGGCTTTCTGATCGGCTCCTCGCGCCTGGCCTATGCGGCGTTCTATCCGCTGATGACCGCCTTCAACGCACTGCCCAAGGCGGCCTTCGTGCCCATCCTGGTGGTCTGGTTCGGCATCGGCGCGGGGCCGGCCATCCTCACGGCCTTCCTGATCAGCTTCTTTCCCATCATGGTCAACATCGCCACCGGCCTGGCCACGCTGGAGCCCGAGCTGGAGGATGTGCTGCGCGTGCTGGGCGCCCGGCGCTGGGACGTGCTCATCAAGGTCGGCCTGCCGCGCTCCATGCCGTACTTCTACGGCTCGCTGAAGGTGGCGATCACCCTGGCCTTCGTGGGCACCACGGTCAGCGAGATGACGGCGGCCAACGAAGGCATCGGCTACCTGCTGGTGTCGGCCGGCTCGTCCATGCAGATGGGCCTGGCCTTTGCCGGCCTGATCGTGGTGGGCGCCATGGCCATGGTGATGTACGAGTTGTTCAGCGCCATCGAAAAGCGCACCACGGGCTGGGCCCGGCGCGGCTCGCAGGGCGAGTGAGGGAGAATCCGGCCATGACGCCCGCACCCGCGACGACACCTTCCATGACGCCCCTGACCGACGAACAGGCGGCCCGCCAGCTGCGCCGCGCAGGCGCCGTGGCCGAGCGGGCCATGGCCATGGGCCGCCATCCCTTTGGCGCGCTGCTGCTGGCGCCCGATGGCGAGACCGTGCTGGCCGAGCAGGGCAACATCGACACGGTGAACCATGCCGAGTCCACGCTGGCGCGCACGGCCGCCGCCAACTATCCGGGCGCCTACCTGGCGCAGTGCACCCTGGTCACCACCTTCGAGCCCTGCGCCATGTGCGCCGGAACCATCTACTGGGCCGGCATAGGCCGCGTGCTCTACGGCGCCGAGGAAACGGCGCTGCTGGCGCTGACGGGCGACCATCCCGAAAATCCCACGCTGTCCCTGCCCTGCCGCGAGGTCTTCGCGCGCGGGCAGCGCAGCGTGCAGGTCGTGGGGCCCGTGCCTGCGCTGCAGGAGGAGATGCTGGCGCCGCACCGGGGCTTCTGGCAACAGGGCTGAGCCGCCTGCGCGGGCGGCTCAACTGCGGCAGCCGGCCAGCGCGTCCAGGGGCTTCTGGTAGGTGGGGCTGGTCACGTCCAGCAGGCCCAGGGTGGTGTGGTAGAGGTTGTCGTGCGACAGCGGCGCGTCCAGCTGGCCGCGCACGCAGCGTTCGGACACGCCGGTGCGCTCGCCCAGGTTGCCCAGCCAGGCAATCATGGGAATGTGCTTTTGCTCGTCGGGCGCCATGGCGTAGGGCATGCCGTGCAGGTAGATGCCCATCTCGCCCAGCGACTCGCCGTGGTCGGACATGTAGACCATGCCGGTCTGGTAGCGCGATTGCTGGCGCGTCAGCCAGTCGATGGTCTGCGACAGGAAATGGTCGTTGTAGCGGATGGAGTTGTCGTAGACATTGACCACCTGCTCGCGCGTGCAGCTGGACAGCGCATTGGTCAGGCATTCGGGCTGGAAGACCTTGGTCTCCGGCGTGGAGCGCTTGTAGTAGGCCGGCCCGTGGCTGCCCATCTGGTGCATGACCAGCACCACGCCGCGCTCGCGGCGCTCGCGCGGCAGCGCGGCGATGCGTTCGTCGATGCCGCTGAGCAGGATGCCGTCCAGGCATTCTCCATCGCTGGAACACAGGGCCTTGCCGTCGGGCGTGTCCAGGCGGTCGGCGGTGCTGGCGTTGGGAATGCGGTCGCACACGCCCTTGCAGCCGGCCTGGTTGTCCAGCCACAGCACGGCCAGGCCGGCGCTGTACAGCACGTCCACGAGGTTGTCGTAGTCCACCTTGCTCTTGTAGAAGCCGGTGCGGCCCAGGTGCGAGAACATGCAGGGCACGGATTCGCGCGTGCTGGTGCCGCAGGAGGTCACGTTGCTCCAGTTGAGCACCTGGCGCCTGGCCAGCTCGGGCGTGGTGTCGCGCGCATAGCCGTTCAGGCCCCAGTTGGCGGCGCGCGCCGTCTCGCCCACGACGATGACGAACAGCGGCGGCTTGCGCTCGGCCGCATAGGTGGCGCCCAGCGTGGCGCCGGCCGCAATGCTGGCGAACGGGCGCTTGGGCCGCAGGATGGGCTTGAGCACCGCATCCAGCGAGGCCAGCACCGGGCTGACCGGATTGAGCATGTGGCGCATCCACAGGTTGTTGCGGACCACGGGCGCCAGCTCGCGGTACGAGACAAAGACCGAGGCCGCCAGCAGCAGCACCGAGGCGGCCAGCAGCGCCAGCGTGCGCAGCACGGTCTGCATGCCGCGGCGCGGGCGGATGACGCGCAGCCGCAGCAGCCAGGCCGTGGGCAGTCCGGCCACCAGCAGCAGCTGCAGCAGCAGCTGGGGGTTGAACAGGTCGCTGCTCTCGCGCAGGTCGGTCTGCAGGATGTTGTTGATCATGCCGCCGTCCATCACCGTGCCGTAGGCGGTCATGAAGTACTGGGCCGCGCCGGCAATCCAGGGCAGGGCAATCCACAGCGGCTTCATGCCGCGCGGCCAGGCCGTCAGCGACAGCAGCAGCAGCAGGCCGCCCAGGCCCAGGGGCAGCAGCCGCAGCACCAGGGCGGCCAGGCTGCCGTCATAGCCTTCCAGGTGGGGCAGGCGCCGCCACAGCGCCCAGTTGGCGGTGGCCAGCAGCCACAGCGCCAGCACCAGGGCCACGGCCTGGGGCGAGCGCGGTGCGCTCCAGGCCGTGCGCAGCCGTGCCGGGAGGCTGGCGGGGGCCGCCTGGGCAGGCTGGGCAGAAGATGGGGCCGGGGCTTGGCCGGTGCCGGAGGAGCCGGCAAAGGGGGGGCGGGCGAGCAGGCGTTCTGACATGGCCGCGAGCGTAGAATTCGCAGCTTAAGAACATCTGAACCCCGCGTTCAGACTCCGTTCAGCTTGAACCCCTGCCGCCCCCCCCTTGCGCCACGCTTGTTCCGTCCGTATCCGGTGCGCATCCTGATGTGCGAAGGCCCAACCTCCCATGCGAATCCTGCTGGTCGAAGACGATGAGGCCCTGGCCCAGGCGGTGGGCAGCTATCTGCGCTCCAAGGCCTTTCTGATCGACAGCGTGCCTTCTCTGGCCCAGGCGCGCGCCTGCCTGGCCGGTGCCAGCTACGCGGCCGTGCTGCTGGACCTGCACCTGGCCGACGGTGACGGCCTGGCGCTCATGCCCACGCTGCGCCGGCTGGCGCAGCCTCCCGTCACCATCGTGCTGACGGCCCGCGACCAGGTCAGCGACCGCATCCGCGGGCTGGACGCGGGGGCCGACGACTATCTGGTCAAGCCCTACGACCCCGAGGAACTGCTGGCCCGCCTGCGCGCCGTGAGCCGGCGCGGCGGCGGCATGCAGGCCGGGCAGGACGCCGTGCTGCGCATGGGCACGCTGGAGATCGACCTGGCCCGTGAAATGGTGCGCGACGCCGGCCGCACCCTGCTGCTCACGCCCAAGGAATGGGCGCTGCTGCGCGTGCTCACGGCCCAGCCGCAGCGTGTGCACGCGCGCGAGCATCTGCTCGATGCGCTCTACGGCTTCGATGCCGAGGCCGACAGCAACACGCTGGAAGTGTTCATCAGCCGGCTGCGCCGCAAGCTCGGGCGCGACCGCATCCTGACCGTGCGCGGTACCGGCTACCGCCTGGCCCTCGAGCATGGATGAGCCGCAGCGCTACAGCCTGGCGCTGCCGCCCCGTCTGGCCGACCAGCTGGCCCGCGAGCTGACACTGGCCCTGGCCGCCGTCTGGCTGGCCTGCGTGCTGGCGCTGGCCTGGTATGTCAGCCACATCGTGCACCACAACTTCGACCAGGAAATGATCGACAGCGGCCACCGCCTGCTGGAGGTGGCCGTGCACCAGCTGGAACAGGAAGACCACTCGCGCGAGGGCGTGCAGCGCCCGCATGTGGCCTCGCAGCCGGGCGACGAGGCCGAGGATCTGGTCTACCAGCTGCAGGACGGCCGCGGCAACGTGCTGCTGCGCACCCAGGCCGCCCCCGTGGCGGCCTTTGCCGTGCCCATGCGCGAGGGCTTCTACGAGCGCGAGGGCTGGCGCATCTATGTGGTGGCCCATCCCCGGCAGCCGCTGTTCCTGATGCTGGCCGATCCCATGGTCGAGCGCAGCGAGGCGCTGCAGCGGGCGCTGCTGGCGCTGGGCTCGGTGATGGTGGTCATGCTCGCCCTCATGGGCTGGGCGCTGCGCGTGACCGCGCGGCGGCGCCTGCGCGTGCTGCGCGACATGCAGCTGCAGCTGAGCGAGCGCGGCGGCTCCAACCTGGAGCCGCTGGATCTGGACGCCATGCCGCGCGAGCTGTGGCGGCTGGGCAGGGGCATCAACCACCTGATGCAGCGCCTGTCGCATGCGCTGCAGGTGGAGCGCTCCATGGCCGCCAATGCGGCCCACGAGCTGCGCACGCCGCTGGCCGTGGCCACGCTGCGCCTGCAGACGGCCCTGGACCGTGGCGTGGACAACACCGACGTGCGGGCCGCGCACGAGGCGCTGGAGCGGCTGAGCCAGCGCACGGAAAAGCTGCTGCAGCTGTCGCGCGCGGCCTCGGGCTCGGCGCTGGCGCAGGACGATGTGCGGCTGGATACGCTGGCCAGCATGGTGGCCTCCGAGTTCTGGCAGCAGGACGAATCCACCCAGCTGCGGCTGGACGTGGTGCTGCCCGAGCAGCCCTGCGGGCCGGTGGCGGGCGACGTGGACACGCTGGCCATTGCCTTGCGCAACCTGGTGGAGAACGCGCTGCGCTACAGCGATGGCTCGGAGGTGCTGCTCGAAGTCTGCGACAGCCATACCGTCCAGGTGCGCGACGAGGGGCCGGGCATGGACGCCGTGGCGCTGGGCACCGCGCGCGAGCGCCATGTGCGCCATGTGGACGATCTGCGCCTGCCCCAGGGCGCCGTGCGCGAACTGGCATCGCCGGGCTATGGCCTGGGCCTGTCCATCGTGTCCATGATCGTGGCCCAGCACGGCGGCAGCCTGCAGCTGCAGTCGCCACCGCCTGGCAGCTCCAGCGGCCTGCTGGCACGCATTCAGTTGCCGGGGCGCGATCCGTCCGCGGATCCCGACGCCCCGGCCTGATCCGGGGCGCAGGCAGGCGGCAGGGGCGCATCGGCCGGCATGTGCCTGCACAGCCTGGCGTTGCGCTGCGCTGCGGGCAGGGCGGCCAGCTGCCGCACCTCGGCATAGAAACGCTGCCAGCCCTGGATTGCCTCGTTGCCGGGCTGGGCCTGGGCCGGAGCTTGGGTCTTTGCTTGGGCCTGGGCCTGGTGCCACAGCGCGGTGAAGGCCGGCACCCAGTCGTCATAGGCGGCCAGCGCGCCGAAGCTGGCGTTGTTGGCATCGGCCACCCATTGGTCCAGCCGGGCCTGGTGGCGTTCGTAGAACTGGCGCTGCGCGTCGGTCGTCAGCAAGGCTGCATCGGCGCTGCGCCATTGCGCACGCAGCGCAGCGTAGTCGCTGCGCAGCTGCTGGTAGATCTGCGCCTTGGCCTGCTGCATGGCGGGGCCGCGCTGCTGCGGGTCCTGGTACAGCTGCTGCAGCGCCTGGCGCGTGCGCCCGGTCAGTGCCCGCCACTGCGTACGCCGCAGCTGGCTGGACTCCCAGCGCGCGCGGGCGGCTGGGCCGGCCTCGGTGGCCAGCCACAGCGTTGCGCCCAGGCGCTCCACGGTGGTGGCAAAGGATTCGTTGAAGGCGGTATCGCCGGCCACGTAGACCACCTGGTGGGCCAGCTCATGGAACAGCAGGCCGGCGAACTCGCCCTCGCCCCAGCCCACGAAGGTGTTGAGCAGCGGATCGCCCCCCAGCCAGTTCAGGTAGCCCAGCGTGGAATAGGCGGGCACGCCGTAGCTGCCGGACTCCAGGCCCTGGTCGGCCAGCAGCCGGGCCTGGGCCACGGCGTCTGCCTCGGAAAAGTAGCCCCGGTAGCCCACGCAGCCGGCCACGGGAAAGCACCAGCGGTGCAGCTCCAGGCTGTCGGGCGGCGCGGCCACCACGTTCCACACGGCAAAGGGCCGCTGCAGATCGGCGTAGCGGCGGTAGCTGGCGTTGTCGGGCAGGCCCAGCCGTTGCACGGCGAAGCTGCGCATGCGCTGGGCCGCAAGCAGGCGCTCGCGCAGCGCGGGTGCCAGGTTGTCGTCCTGCAGCCAGTCGTCAATGGGGCGGCTGGCCTGCAGCAGGTGTATCTGGCCGCGCAGGCTCTGCCAGTAATAGCCCAGGCCGTCGCCGCCGGCCCCCGTGCTGGCACAGCCGCCCAGCAGCAGGCCTATGCCCGCCAAAATCGCGGGCAGGCCGCGCCTGACTACACTCAAGCCTTCACGCACCCTTGGCCCCCTTGCTGCTTTCATGGACTTCTTCACGCTGGCGATCATTGTCTTCATCGCAATCTACCTTCTCAAGACGCAGGAGCAGCGCCGGCATACCCTGCTGCTGGCCCAGTATCTGGGGCGTTTCCAGATAGAGAAGCTGATGGGCGGCCTGATCGAAGGCTATCTGCGCGCCCTGGGCGAGAACGACGAGCAGCGCCGCGCCCAGATCTGGACCGTGCTGGACAACACCGAAACCAGCCTGGTCGAGCAGTTCCAGCGCTTTGCCAAGGAAATGGCCTCGGCCGATCCGCAGCTCACGCGCGTGAGCACGCTGCCCGTGGCGCTGCCCTATCTGGACCGGCTGTTCCCGTCGTCCGGCTTCGATCTGCGCGAAGCCATGCAGCTGCATGCGCGCGGCATTGCCTCCGTGCGCGTGGCCGACAGCGCCACCGAGGAAGAACGCCGTGCGCGCGCCTTCATGATGACGGCCGAGCTGTTGCTCATGCAGTACACCTGTCATTGGTTTTGCAAATCGCGCGCCGTGGCATCCCTGCGGCTGGTCGCACGGCACAAGACGCCCTTCGAGCAAGTGCTTGCTTCGGTGAGTGACCAGACACGGCGCGACTACAGGCAGCTGATCGCCTGATCGCCCCCTCTGTGGCGGGGCGCCATGCCCCGCCATGCACAGCCCAGGCTGCGATTGACGCAGTGCGGCTTGCTGTCAAAAATGAACGCCATGACACAAGTGCTGAGCTCCATCGAGGCGCGGCTGGCGTCTCTCCCTGTTCCCGTGGCCGTGATCCTGCCGTCCGGCCAGCGCGCCGGTCCTGCGGATGCGCAGGTGGTGCTGCATTTCCAGTCCATGGCGGCCATGGCCAGCCTGGCGGCCGGGCAGATAGGGACACTGGGCAGTGCCATCGTGGAGGGGCTGGTACGCATCGATGGCCGCATGCGCGACGTGATGGCGGTGGCCGCCAGCCTGCTGCAATCCGATCCGGTGCGCGGCACATCGCACTGGTGGGTGCATGCCATGGCCCGCATGCGCTCCATGGCCGCGCACACGCTGGCGCGCGACGCCCAGCAGATCCAGTTCCACTACGACATCTCCGACGACTTCTACGGCCTGTGGCTGGACCCGCGCCGCGTCTATTCCTGCGCCTACTTCCGCGATCCGCAGATGACGCTGGCCCAGGCCCAGGAGGCCAAGCTCGACCACATCTGCCGCAAGCTGGACCTGCGGCCCGGCGAGCGTTTCCTGGACATCGGCGCGGGCTGGGGCGCGCTGCTGCTGTGGGCGGCCGAGCATTACGGCGTCACGGCCACGGGCATCACGCTCTCGCACAACCAGCACCGCCATGTGCAGCAGCTGATTGCCGAGCGCGGCCTGCAGGGCAGGGTGGACATGCAACTGCTGGACTACCGCGCGCTGGCGCCCGGCCAGCCCTTCGACAAGATAGGCTCGGTGGGCATGTTCGAGCATGTGGGCCAGGCCCAGCTGCCCGAGTACTTCCAGACCGTGCACCGCCTGCTGCGCCCGGGCGGCATGGCGCTGATCCACGGCATCACCGCGGGCGGCGTGGACAACACCCAGCTGGGTGCGGGCATGGGCGAGTTCATCGACCGCTACATCTTCCCCGGCGGCGAGCTGATGCATGTTAGCCGCGTGCTGCACGACATGGGCCACAGCGGGCTGGAAATGGTGGACACGGAGAACCTGCGGCCCCACTACGCACGCACGCTGTGGAATTGGTCCGACGCACTGGAAGCCCAGCTGCCGCAGGCGCAGCGTATCCTTGAGCAGCATGCCGATGCCGAAGGTGCCGCCAAGGTGCTGCGCGCCTACCGGCTCTATCTGGCGGGTTGCGCCATGGGCTTCGAGCGCGGCTGGATCGCCCTGCACCAGATGCTGTGCACGCATCCCGACGGACGGCTGCAGTCGGGGTCCATGGTGGGAGCCCAATCGGACTATGCTTTCAACCGCGAGTACATGTACCGCTGAGTGCATGACACGCCACACAGAAAAAGGATAGCCATGCTCTACAAGTTCAAGTCCCGTGCCACGGCCGACGTCATCATGCTCGAATCCAACGGCCGCCAGGTCCTGGAGATCGTCGGCAAGACGCCCGGCGCCAGCGGCATCATCACCGTCCAGCAGATCCCGGCCGCCATCGATGCGCTGGAAGCCGCCGTGGCCGATGACGATGCCCGCCGCAAGGCCAACCAGGAAGAGGATGCGCAGGATGGCGACCAGGACAATGCCGCACCGGGCGCACGCGATGCCGTCAGCCTGCGCCAGCGCGCTGCGCCCATGATCGACATGCTGCGCCGCAGCGCCGCCGAGAACAGCGACGTCACCTGGTAAGCCGGCGGCCCCCGCTGGCCCGTCAGGCGTTGATGCCCTTCATGCCTTCCTCCGTATAGCGCTGCCCGGCCACGGGCAGCTCGTCGCTGGCGCGCCGCAGCTCGTCCAGCTCGCCGGGCGTCAGTGCCACGGACAGCGCGCCCAGGTTGTCCTGCAGATGGGCGATGCGCCGGGTGCCCGGAATGGGCACCACGTCAGGCCCCTGGGCCAGCAGCCAGGCCAGGGCGATCTGCGCGGGCGTGCTGCCCTTGCGCTGCGCCAGGGCCGATACGGCGCCCACCAGGGCCTGGTTGGTGTCGATGTTGCCGGGCTGAAAGCGCGGCAGGCTGGCGCGGAAATCGCCCTGCTCGAAGGCCGTGCCGCCATGAAAGCGTCCCGTGAGAAAGCCGCGCCCCAGCGGCGAATAGGCCACCAGCCCCACGCCCAGCTCGCGGCAGGCGGGCAGCACCTCGTCCTCCACCTCGCGCGTCCACAGCGAATACTCGGTCTGCACCGCCGCCACCGGGTGCACGGCATGGGCGCGGCGCAGCGTGGCCGCGCTGACCTCGCACAGGCCGATGCGGGCGATCTTGCCTTCCTGCACCAGGCGCGCCAGGCCTTGCATGGTCTCTTCGATGGGCCGCGTGGCATCGACGCGGTGCACGTAGTACAGGTCGATGCGCTCCACGCCCAGGCGCCGCAGCGAGTCCTCGCAGCTTTGCCGCGCGTACTGCGCGCTGTTGTCGATGCTGCGCCGGTACTCCCCAGCCTTGCGCACGATGCCGAACTTGGTGGCGATCTTCACGCGCGGGCGGCGCGATGCCAGGAAGCGGCCGATCAGCTCCTCGTTGTGGTGCGGCCCGTAGACATCGGCCGTGTCCAGGAAGTCGATGCCGGCCTCCACGGCATGGTCCAGCGCCTGCAGCGCCAGGGCGTCGTCGCGCGGGCCATAGAACTCGCTCATGCCCATGCAGCCCAGGCCCAGGGCGGATACCTGCAGATCGTGGCCAAGTGTGCGTTGTTGCATTGCATATCCTCTTGCTGAAACAAGGGGCCAGTATGGTTTTCCGGGGTGGGCTTGCCTACTGAGAAAATCGCGCTTCGATCTTCCATTTCCGGAAAACATTTCCACAAAGGCTCTCCGCAAGGGCTTTCCAGGAAAACCAAGGAGCACTTCATTGCAGTGGGATGACGCCCGCATCTTCCTGGCCATTGCCCGCGCCGGCAGCCTGAGCGGCGCCTCGGCCGCGCTGGGGCTGGGCGTGGCCACGGTCTCGCGCCGGCTGGACCGGCTGGAGTCCGCGCTGGCCATGCCGCTGTTCAGCCGCCACCAGAGCGGCTATCGGCTCACGGCCGACGGCCAGGCGCTGCTGGCCCCGGCCGAGACGCTGGAGCAGGCGGCCCAGGCCCTGGGCGATGCAGCGCACAGCCAGGCACAGGTGGCGGGCGTGGTGCGGCTGGCCACGGCGGAGAACCTGGCCAACCCGCTGATCGTGCCCTCGCTGGCGCAGTTGTTCGCGCGCCATCCGGGGCTGCGCGTGCAGCTGGTCAGCGGCGTGCAGACGCTGAACCTGCACCGGCGCGATGCCGACCTGGCCGTGCGCATGACCCAGCCCGAGGCCGGCCACGTCACGATCCGGCGCCTGGGAACGCTGGGTTTCGGCTTGTACGGATCGGCCGGCCATGTTGCTGGCCGCGCTGGCCGGAGCGGCTCGGACCCCTTCGAAGGCGACGCCTTCATCGGCTGGGGCGACAGCCATGCCCACCTGCCCGCCGCACGCTGGATGGCGCGCGCCCTGCGCGGGCGTCCCTGCCGGCTGGAGACCAACACCCTGTCCGCGCAGCTGGCCGCGGCCCAGGCGGGCCTGGGCCTGGCCGTGCTGCCGCATTTCCTGGCGCGGCAGGCGGGGCTGGTCTGCGTGGAGCCGCAGCTGGGCGCCGACCAGCCGATCTGGCTTGCCATGCATGCCGACCTTGCCCATTCGCGGCGGGTGCGGGCCGTGGCGGACCACCTCATTGAACTGTTCGAGCGGCGGCATGCCGAACTCGAAGGCCCGGCCTGAGCCGCAGCAGGGGCCGCGCGCCGTGTTAAACACGCACGCAGATTGCGAGAAAGAAAGGACTTCCATGCACCGCCTCCGTCATTCCTCCCGATTCCTGCCCTGGCTGGGCGCGCTGGCCGCCACGCTGGCGCTGGCCGCCTGCGCCGACAGGCCCAAGGCGCCCACCGGCCCGCAGGCGCCCCCGGGAGCGGCGGCGGCCGTGTATTCGCTGCTGTTTCTGGACAACGCCTCCAACCTCGGCCCCAAGGCGGCGGCCTACTGCATAGGCAACGGCCGGGGCTGGGCGCTGCTGGACCCCGATGCGGGCACGCTGGCCCTGCTCAGCGGCCAGAGCCAGGTGCGGCCGGCTTCGGCCTGCGACGTGGGCAAGGGCGGCGAGCAGGTGCTGGACCGGGCCAGCGGCCGGCCGGCGCTGATGTTCGGCGTCGAGCTTGTGCACTGCACCGCCTCGGGATCGCAATGCCTGATGCGCGGCAGCTACTACGAAGGTCCCGGCAACACGCAGAGCAACCTCTACAACGCAAGCCAGCGCGGCGGCAGCTGGCAGGCCGTGATGGCGCTGCGCGGGCCGGCGCCCTGAACCCTGCATCGCCGCTGTCGCGCCGTCCCCGCCAACGAAAAAGCCCGGCCGAAGCCGGGCTTGATCGTGGTTGCAACTGGGCGATCCGTCGCGGTGGTGGTCCTCGGGATCAGTCGGCGTAGGTGCCGGCTGCCTTGATGACCTTGCCCCACTTCTCGATCTCGGCCTGGACGAACTTCTTGTGGCCTTCGGGTTCGATGCGGCCGTCGCTGGCGATCACGGCGCCCAGGGCTTCCTGGCGCTTGATGAACTCGGGGTCCTTGAGGGCGGCCTTCATGGCCTCGTTGACCTTCTTGACGACGTCGGCCGGTGTGCCCTTGGGCGCGTACAGGCCGTGCCAGATGGTGACCTGGAAGTCGGGCACGCCCACTTCGGCCAGCGTCGGCAGGTCCTTCAGTGCGGGCATGACCAGGCGCTTGGGCGTGGTCACGGCATAGGCCTGGACCTTCTTGGCCGTGATCTGGCCCGTGGTGTTGGTGGTCTGGTCGCACAGCAGGTCGACCTGGTTGCCGATCAGGTCGGCGATGGCCGGCGCGGCGCCCTTGTAGGGCACGGGCGTCATTTCGGTCTTCATGGCCGCCTGCAGCATCAGGCCGCACAGGTGGGAGGCGGAACCGATGCCGGCATTGGCCAGGTTGACCTTGCCCTGGTTCTTGCCGATCCAGTCCTTGACCTCGGCGAAGTTCTTGGCCGGCAGGCTGGGGCGGCCGATCAGGGTCATGGGCACGTCGTTGATGATGCCGGCGTACTCGAAGTCGTTGAGCACGTTGAACGACAGCTTGCGGTACAGCGACGGGATCGTGGACATGCCGATGTGGTTGATCAGCAGCGTGTAGCCGTCAGGGCGGGCACGTGCAGCCTTGGCCGTGCCGATGGTGCTGCCGGCGCCGTCGGCGTTGTCCACCACGATGGTGGCATTGTTCAGATGCTTGCGCATGGACTCGGCCAGATCGCGGGCCACCTTGTCGGTCGGGCCGCCTGCGGTGAACGGCACGATGAGGGTGATCGTCTTGCCTGCGGCAGGATAGTCCTGCGCATGAGCGCCAATGGCTGCGCCGGCTGCCAGGGCGATGGCTGCGATCTTGAACAATGCTTTCATAGTGTCTCCAGGTGAATGGCGTGCAAATGATAGGGGGCGATGCGTTTTCGCCCTAAAGGGCAAACACGCAAAAGAAACCGAATGCACGAGGAGACGAATTTTAAGAATTGTTTCTATTGCGCCGCAGCAGATTCCCTTGCCATTGATCTAGTGCAAACCCTTGGAGGCTTGACAGGCGTCATGTTTTCAGGGATTGCGCCGGCTGCGCGGCGGCGCGGCCACCGTCCCCCGCGCCTCGGTGGCTACTTGTACGACCTCGCGTCTTCGATCACCTTGCCGTCATTGGGCAGCGTGCCCGGCAGCACCATCTGCACGTCGCCGCGCAGCTTGGTCACTTCGCGCACCGCGTCGGACAGCTGCTGGGCCAGGCCCGGCGAGGTCTCGCGGGTTTCGACCAGCAACTGCATCTGGTCATTGGCCATCTCGCCCGTGACCACCAGCCTTGCGCGCCCCACCTGCGGAAAGCGGCGCACGACGTCGGCAATCTGGCCCGGGTGCACGAACATGCCGCGCACCTTGGTGGTCTGGTCGGCGCGTCCCATCCAGCCCTTGATGCGTGCGTTGGTGCGGCCCGTGGGGCACTGGCCGGGCAGCACGGCAGAGAGGTCGCCCGTGCCGAAGCGGATCAGCGGGTAGTCGGGGTTGAAGGTGGTGATCACCAGTTCGCCCACCTCGCCGGGCGCCACGGGGTCGCCCGTGCCGGGGCGCACGATCTCGACGATGACCTGCTCGTCCAGCACCAGGCCTTCGCGCGCCTCGGTCTCGTAGGCGATCAGGCCCAGGTCGGCCGTGGCGTAGCACTGGTAGCCCGCGATGCCGCGCTCGGCCAGCCAGTCGCGCAGCGAGGGCGGAAAGGCCTCGCCCGAGACCATGGCCTTGGTCACGGACGGGATGGGCAGGCCCATCTCCACGGACTTTTCCACAATGATCTTGAGGAAGCTGGGCGTGCCCACGTAGCCGGCGGGACGCAGGTCGGCCATGGCCTGCACCTGCTGCTCGGTCTGGCCCGTGCCGCCTGCGAACACCGTGCAGCCCAGCGCATGGGCGCCGCTTTCCATCATCGAGCCCGCGGGCACGAAGTGGTAGCTGAAGCAGTTGTGCACCAGCTCGCCGGGCCGAAAGCCCGAGGCATGCAGCGCGCGCGCCATGCGCCAGTAGTCGGGGCGGCGGCTCTCGGGCTCGTAGATGGGGCCGGGGCTGCAGAACAGGCGCGGCATGGGCTGGCCCAGGCCGATGGCGTTGAAGCCGCCGAAGATCTGCGCGGGCCGCTGCTCGGCCTGGCGCTGCAGCAGCTCGTACTTGCGCGTCACCGGCAGGCGGGCCAGGGCCTCGCGGCTGGTGATCTGCGCGGCGTCGACGCCGTCCAGGATCCGGGCGAAGGCAGCCGACTGTTGCTGCGCATGGGCGATCTGTCGGGGCAGGGCGGCCAGCAGCGCCGCTTCGCGTTCGTCAGGGGTGCGCGTCTCCAGCGCGTCGTAGAAGGCACTCATGGCTAGTCCTGTATGTGGAAAAGGGCAGATGGAGTCCGGCCAGTGATAGTGGTTTATTCCAGAAATTCAGCAACGCCGTTGCCTGCGAAACCGGCGCGGCCCCAGGCGAGAGACACCGAGGAAGGGCCGCCCCGCACCGAGGGTGTCGTCCCCCTTTCAGGGGGAAGGCGCGAAGCGACTCAGGGGGTATTCATGCAAGCCAGCGTTTTCTGCGCTTGTAGCTTTTCACGTCCTTGAAACTCTTGCGCTCGCCGCCGCCCACGCCCAGGTAGAACTCCTTGACGTCCTCGTTGCTGGCCAGGTCCGAGGCTGCGCCGTCCATGACGATGCGGCCGCTTTCCATGATGTAGCCGTAGTCCGAGTACTTGAGCGCCATGTTGGTGTTCTGCTCGGCCAGCAGGAAGGTGACCTTTTCCTTGCTGTTGAGGTCGCGGACGATGTTGAACACCTCCTCGACGATCTGCGGGGCCAGGCCCATCGAGGGCTCGTCCAGCAGCACCATGCGCGGGTTGGCCATCAGCGCGCGGCCGATGGCGCACATCTGCTGCTCGCCGCCCGAGGTGTAGGCGGCCTGCGAGGTGCGGCGCGTCTTCAGGCGCGGAAAGTAGTTGTAGACCTTCTCGAGGTTGGCCGCGATCTCGCCCTTGTCGGTGCGCGTGTAGCTGCCGGTCATGAGGTTTTCCTCGATGGTCAGGTGGGCGAAGCAGTGCCGCCCCTCCATGACCTGGACCACGCCGCGCTGCACCAGCTCGGAGGGCGTGAGGCTTTCGATACGCTCGCCCTCCAGCTCGATCGTGCCCTTGGTCACCTCGCCGCGCTCGCCCTTGAGCAGGTTGGAGATGGCGCGCAGCGTCGTGGTCTTGCCCGCGCCGTTGCCGCCCAGGATGGCCACGATGCTCTCGCGCGGCACCTGGAGCGAAACGCCCTTGAGCACCAGGATCACATGGTTGTAGATGACTTCGATGCCATTGACCACGAGCAGCGGATCGCTGGCGGCCGGGGCGGAGGTGGGTGCGGTGGTCATGGCGTCGTCCATGGGCGTTGATACGAAAGCGGAGTGCGGGGCCGCAACTCTCGAAGCATCTCTGCGCGGGGCATGCCCCAACTCAGGGACACCGAGGAAGGGCCGCCCCGCACCGAGGGTGTCGTCCCCCTCCCCCGCGAAGCGGGTAGAGAGGGGGAAGGCGCGCAAGCGCCTCAGGGGGTGCAAGTTCTAGCTTTTACGTTCTTTTCCTTGGCGTACTTGTCCGCGTACTCCTTGACCAGCGGTTCGACCATGGACTTGTCGGCCTGGTACCAGTCGGAGACCACCTTCCACTTGGTGCCATCCCACTGGGCGATGCGCGACCAGTCGGTGCCCAGGTGGTTGTCGCAGCTGGTCTTGACGGGGCGGATGATCTTGCCGAAGCCCAGCTCGTTGAGGCGCTCCTGCGTGAGGTTCAGGTTCTCCAGGCCCCAGCGCACCTGCTCGGAGGTCATGACCTTGCCCTTGCCGTATTTTTCCTGTGCCGTGCGGATGGCCTCCACCTGCAGCATGGAGATCACCATGCCGCGCGTATGGGCCATGGCGCCCAGTTCCTTGGCGTCGGTGGCCGTGCCCTGGCCCTTGTCGTAGACCATGGCCTTGACCTCGTCGTGCACCTTGTCGTGCTCGGCCGTGTTGTGGATGGTCACGGTGTTGTAGCCCTTGGCGCCGGCGCCGATGTCCTTCACGTCATGGTCCGAGCCGGCCCACCAGATGGAGTACATCTTCTCGCGCGGGTAGCCGGTGGCCTGCGCCTCGCGCACGGCCGTGGGCGTCATCACGCCGGCCGACCACAGCAGCACGTAGTCGGGGCGCTGCTGGCGGATCTGCAGCCAGGTGGACTTCTGCTCCACGCCGGGCGCCGTCACGGGCAGCAGCGTCAGGTCGAAGCCTTCCTTGGCGGCGCGCTTTTGCAGCAGCGGAATGGGTTCCTTGCCATAGGGCGAGTCGTGGTAGACCAGGGCGATCTTCTTGCCCTTGAGGCTACCCTTTTCCTTCTTGAGGATGTCCTGGATGATGGAGTCGGCCGCCGTCCAGTAGTTGCCCAGCAGCGGGAAGTTCCACTCGAAGACCTTGCCGTCGGCCGACTGCGACAGGCCGTAGCCCGTGGTGATGATGGGCATCTTGTCGCCGGGCGCCTTGTCCGTCACGGCGAACGTGATGCCGGTGGACTGCGGATCGAAGCCCGCCGCGCCGCCGCCCTTGCCCTTCAGGCGCTCATAGCACTCCACGCCCTTGGCCGTGTCGTAGGCCGTCTCGCATTCCTCGTAGGCGATCTTCACGCCATTGATGCCGCCCTTGGCGTTGACCAGCTTGATGTAGTCCTGCTTGCCATCGGCCCATGGAATGCCCAGCGGAGCGAACTGGCCCGTGCGGTAGACCAGCAGCGGCACGAACTGGTCCTGGGCCTGGACGGCGGGGGCGGCCACGAGGCCACCGATTCCGGCTGCGACGGTGGCGGCGGCGATGGCGACTTTCTTGAACATCATGACGTTGTCTCCTAGTTGGCTGGGGAAGATTCCCCGGTTATCCGGCACTCTGTGGCGCCCTGTCTCGATCAGAATCAAACATTCCATGTTTCCTGGCGCCATCTGTGGAACTGGCGAGCCCCAGGTCAGGGACACCGAGGAAGGGCCGCCCCGCACCGAGGGTGTCGTCCCCCTCCCTCGCGTAGCGAGTAGAGAGGGGGAAGGCGCGAAGCGACTCAGGGGGTGTCATATCAATGCGGGAAGGGCCAGACGCGAAGCTTCTGGCGGGCTGTGGCCCACAGTTTTGCCAGACCATGCGGCTCCACGATAAGGAAGAACACGATCAGCGCACCGAAGATCATGTGCTCCAGGTAGGTCGCCGTGGCCGTGGACAGCGGCAGGCCCAGCCAGTGAGGCACCTGGGTGAGCAGCAGCGGCAGCAGGACGAAGAAGGCCGCGCCGAAGATGCTGCCGACCACCGAACCCAGGCCGCCGATGATGATCATGAACAGCAGCTGCAGCGAGCGGTCCAGGCTGAAGGCCGCAGGTTCCCAGGCACCCAGGTGAACGAAGCCCCACAGCGCGCCGGCCACGCCGACGATGAAGCTGCTCACGGCAAAGGCGCTGAGCTTGGCGTAGGTCGGGCGGATGCCGATCACGCTGGCGGCCACGTCCATGTCGCGCATGGCCATCCATTCGCGGCCGATGGCGCCGCGCACCAGGTTCTTGGCGGCCAGGCCCAGCAGGCACAGGATGCCCAGGCACAGCAGGTACTTTTCCATGGGCGTGTCGATCTTCCAGCCCATGATGGACAGCGGGCCCGCGCTCACCGAGCCCGAGGAGGAGTTGTTCGTCACCCAGGCGGCGCGGCTGGTCAGCCAGTCCACGAAGAACTGGGCGGCCAGCGTGGCCACGGCCAGGTACAGGCCGCGGATGCGCAGGCTGGGCAGGCCGAAGATCACGCCGAAGACCATGGCCAGCACGCCGCCACCGATCAGGGCCACCAGCAGCGGCATGCCCTCGAAACGCACCTGCAGGTTGTAGGCCGCATAGGCGCCCACGGCCATGAAGGCGCCGGTGCCCAGAGAGATCTGGCCGCAGTAGCCGACCAGGATGTTCAGCCCCAGCGCCGCCAGCGACATGATCAGGAAGGGGATCAGCACGGCCTGGAAGGTGTAGTCGCTGACGCTGAAGGGAATCACCAGGAAGGCGACGGCCAGCAGCGCCACGATGGCCCAGCGGTCCTGGGCGACGCCGAAGATCTGCTGGTCGGATGCGTAGGTCGTCTTGAATTGACCGTTCTCACGATAAAACATGGTGCAAGTTCTCCGTATACGGTCTCAGACGCGGTCGATGATCTTGTCGCCGAACAGCCCCTGGGGCCGCACGAGCAGGAAGCACAGGGCCAGGCCGTAGGCGAACCAGGTCTCGATGCCGCCGCCGACCATGGGGCCCAGGTAGACCTCGGAGAGTTTCTCGCCCACGCCGATGATCAGGCCGCCGATGATGGCGCCGGGCAGCGAGGTCAGGCCGCCCAGGATCACCACGGGCAGGGCCTTCAGGGCCACCAGCGACAGCGAGTACTGCACGCCCAGCTTGGAGCCCCAGATGATGCCCACCACCAGGGCCACGCCGCCGGCCACCGACCAGACGATGACCCAGATGCGCGACAGCGGGATGCCGATGGACTGCGCCGCCTGGTGGTCGTCGGCCACGGCGCGCAGCGCGCGGCCGGTCTTGGTCTTCTGGAAGAACACGCTGAGCGCGGCCACCAGCAGCGCGGCGATGCAGGCCGCATACAGGTCTTCCTGGCTCAGCAGCACGCCGCCCTCGAACAGGCCGTCGAGGATGAACATGGGGTCCTTGGGCATGCCCACGTTGATGCTGTAGACGGCGCTGCCGAAGATCATCGGGCCCAGTCCGTCGAGCAGGTAGGCGATGCCCAGCGTGGCCATCAAGAGCGTGATGGGCTCCTGGTTGACCAGGTGGCGCAGCGCCAGCCGCTCGATCACCCAGGCCACGACCACCATGATGGCCAGCGACACGCAGATGGCCAGCAGGTTGGTGAACCAGCCCGGCTCCATGCCGATCCACTTCGGGATCCACTCGGAAAAGCGCGCCATGGCCAGGGCCGAGAACAGCACCATCGCGCCCTGGGCGAAGTTGAACACGCCCGAGGCCTTGAAGATCAGCACGAAGCCGATGGCGATCAGCGCGTACAGCGTGCCCACCATGAGGCCGCCGAACAAGGTTTCCAGAAAAAATCCCATGTCAGTCCCCTCAATGGCCTGTGCCAAGGTAAGCGCGGATCACGTCTTCGTTCTGGCGCACCTCGTCGGGTGCGCCGTCGCCGATCTTCTTGCCGTAGTCCAGCACCACGACGCGGTCGCTGATGTCCATGACCACGCCCATGTCGTGCTCGATCAGCACGATGGTGGAGCCGAACTCGTCGTTCACATCGAGGATGAAGCGGCACATGTCCTGCTTTTCCTCCACGTTCATGCCGGCCATGGGCTCGTCCAGCAGCAGCACCTGCGGCTGCATGGCCAGGGCGCGGCCCAGGTCCACGCGCTTTTGCAGGCCGTAGGGCAGCTGGCCCACGGGGGTCTTGCGGTAGGCCTGGATCTCCAGGAAGTCGATGATGTGCTCGACGAACTCGCGGTGGCGGATCTCCTCGCGCTGGGCCGGGCCCAGGCGCAGGGCCTGCATCAGGATGCCGCTTTTGATCTGCAGGTTGCGGCCGGTCATGATGTTGTCGATCACGCTCATGCCCTTGAACAGCGCCAGGTTCTGGAAGGTGCGCGCCACGCCCATCTCGGCCACCTGGCGGCTGTTCATGTGGCTGAAGGTCTTGCCCCGGAAGGTGATCGATCCCTCGGACGGGGTGTACACGCCGTTGATGCAGTTGAGCATCGAACTCTTGCCTGCGCCGTTGGGGCCGATGATGGAGCGGATCTCGTGCTCGCGCACATCGAACGAGATGTCCGTCAGCGCCTTCACCCCGCCGAAGCGCAGGCTGATGTTCTTGATGTCGAGGATGACATCGCCGATCTTCTTGTGGGTCATGTCAGCGGCTCCGGTCAGGCCCTGGCGGTGGCAGCCACCGAATGGGTTTTGGCATCGATGATGGACAGCGTGGCGCTGACGCTGCCGGTGCGGCCGTCCTCGAACTTGACCTGGGTCTCGATGAACTGCTCGCGCTTGCCCGTGTACAGCGCATCGACCAGCACGCCGTACTTGTCGGCGATGAAGCCGCGGCGCACCTTGCGCGTGCGGGTCAGCTCGTCGTCGTCGGGGTCCAGCTCCTTGTGCAGCACCAGGAAGCGCGCCACCTGCGTGTCGGCCATGCCGGCTTCGGCGGCCAGGTCGGCGTTCACCTGGGCCACGCAGTCGGCCACCATCTCCAGCACCTTGGCCTTCGATGCCAGGTCCACATAGCCGCCGTAGGGCAGGCCCTGGCGCTCGGCCCAGTTGCCCACGGCCTCGTAGTCGATGTTGATGAAGGCGCAGACCTGGTCGCGACCGTGGCCGAAGCACACGGCCTCCTTGATCTGGGGGAAGAACTTGAGCTTGTTCTCGATGTAGTTGGGCGCGAACATGGCGCCCCGGCTGGTCTTGCCCACGTCCTTGGCGCGGTCGATGATGCGCAGCTGCCCGCTGGCGTCGATCACGCCGGCATCGCCCGTGTGGAACCAGCCGTCGGCATCCACCACCTCGGCCGTGGCGTCGGGGCGCTTGTAGTACTCCTTGAGCACGGACACGCCCTTGAGCAGCACCTCGCCGTTGTCGGCGATCTTCAGCTCGATGCCCGGTGCGGCCTGGCCCACGCTGCTCAGCTCCACCTGCCCGTCGCGCTGTATGCACACATAGGCGCAGGTCTCGGTCTGGCCGTAGAGCTGCTTGAGATTGATGCCGATGGAGCGGAAGAAGCGGAACAGCTCGGGCCCGATGGCCGCACCTGCCGTATAGGCCACGCGGATGCGCGACAGGCCCATGGCATTGCGCAGCGGGCCGTAGATGCACAGGTCGCCCAGCGCGTACTTCAGGCGGTCCAGCGCGCCCACCTTCTTGCCGTCCAGGATGTCCGATCCCACGCGCCGCGCCACGGCCATGGCGCGGCCGTACATCCACTGCTTGAACGGCGCGGCATCCTCCATGCGGATGGACACCGAGGTCAGCATGCCCTCGAAGATGCGCGGCGGCGCGAAGTAGTAGCTGGGGCCGATCTCGCGCAGGTCGATGGACACGGTCGAGGCCGACTCCGGGCAGTTGATGGTGAAGCCCGCCACCAGCCACTGCGCGAAGGAAAACAGGTGGTCGCCCACCCAGGCCGGAGGCAGGTAGGAGATCACGTTGTCGCCAGGGCCCAGGCGGTCCACCTGCACACCGCCGCGTGCCGACTCGCCAAAGCTGCGGTGGGTCTGGCACACGCCCTTGGGCTTGCCCGTCGTGCCCGAGGTGTAGAGGATGACGGACACGTCGTCGGGCGACAGCGCCGCCAGCATGGCATCCCAGGCGCCCGGGTGGGCGGCCTCCCATTCCTTGCCCTTTTGCAGCAGCGCCTCGGTGCTGATCAGCCCCGGCTGGTCGTAGTGGCGCAGGCCGCGCGGGTCGTCATAGATGATGTGGCCCAGGCCGCGGACGCTCTCGCGCACCTCCAGCAGCTTGTCCACCTGCTCCTGGTTCTCGGCGAAGGCGAAGTCGATCTCGGCATCCTCGATGACGAAGCGCATCTCGGCCGCCACCGCGTCCTGGTACAGCGGGATCGGCACGGCGCCCAGCGCCTGCACGGCCAGGAAGCCCATGTAGACATGGGGCCGGTTGTCGCTGATGAAGGCCAGATTCTGGCCGCGTGCCAGGCCCAGCGCCGCCAGGCCGCAGGCCATGTGGCGCACGGTCTGCGCGGCCTCGCTCCAGCTCCAGGTCTGCCAGATGCCGTATTCCTTCTCGCGCAGCGCCGGTGCCTGTGGGCGCTGGGCAGCATGCTGGAGCAGCAGGTGCGGGAACGTGGTCGTCATTCCATGTCCTTGGTTGTTCGTGGATGGTGGCCGCGTGGTGCAAATGCCCAGGCTGAGACCCACCGGCTTGGACTGCATCGTAGGACTGGCTTTGACGCCGTGGTGTCTGTTTGACGACAATCTTCGGGAAACTCATCATCGGGAAAACGCGCCGTAACAAATGGTGCCAAAACGGTCTCATTGCCCGTTGGGGGGCTTGCGCTCCAGCCCGTTCGCAGCGGGTCGCCGTCCTTCTGGAAATCCCGCTCACGCCAGCCACTGGCCTCGGGCAATGCTTGGGTGGTTTTGTTGATTCATCCGCGCACCCTCGCCGCGACTCCATGAGCCAAGAACTGTCACTGCACCAGCGCCGCCGTGCGCCCCGACCCGAGGAACTCGATGGCATTCCCTGGCTGGCCCTGCTCCAGCCCGCCGAGCGCGAGCGCGCGCACAAGGCGCTGGTCGTCGGCGACGCACAGTCCGGCGACTACGTCTGCCGCACCGGCCGCGCACCCACCTACTGGTTCGGCGTGGTCGAAGGCCTGCTCAAGATGAACACCGATGGCGCCGATGGCGCCAGCATGACGCTGGCCGGCCTGCCTCCGGGCGGCTGGTTCGGCGAGGGCACGGCCGTCAAGCGCGAGCCCTACCGCTACAACGTGCAGGCCATCCGCAAAAGCGTGGTCGCCGGCCTGCCCATCGACACCTTCCACTGGCTGCTGGACCACTCCATCGGCTTCAACCGCTTCGTCATGAGCCAGCTCAACGAGCGCCTGGGCCAGTTCATCTCGGCCCGCGAAATCGACCGCCTCACCAACCCCGACCTGCGCGTGGCCCGCAGCCTGGCGGCGCTCTTTCACCCGCTGCTGTATCCCGGCGTCGGCGAGGTGCTGCGCATCACCCAGCAGGAGCTGGCCTACCTGGTGGGCCTGTCACGCCAGCGCGTCAACGAGGCGCTGTCCGTGCTGCAGCGCGAAAACGCCATCGTCGTGGAGTACGGCGGCCTGCGCGTGCTCGACCTGGAAGCGCTGCGCAGCGGGCTGTTTGCGACGGCGCGGCGGGCGGCCTGAGCATGCGCGGCGTCCGCTTTGGCGCCATACCCATCGGCATGGACCAGTACCGATGCATGTTGCCATGAAATTTTGAAAAGTATTGAAAATCGTAGTAGAACTACGATTGGAAGGAAATATCAAAGTTGCCCGTGTTTGGAATAAGTGCTTGAATCGCAGCATGACTACGACCGGGGCAAGCAAATTAAACGCGCTCTACACGCAGCTGCCTGCGGGCACACCCATCACCTCGCAGGATCTGGCAGGGCTGGGCATCTCCGCAGACCTGGCTGTCCACTACGTGCGCGCGGGCTGGCTGAAGCGCCTGATGCGGGGGGTCTTCTGCCGGCCCAACGACAGTCTGGCCCTGCATCCGAGCCTGGGCGTGCTGCAGCGCCGCCTGGAGGGCCTGCATGTGGGGGGCAAGTCGGCGCTGGACTGGTACGGCATGCGCCAGTATGTGGCGCAGCAGCCGGTGCTGCAGCTGTATGGCTGGGCCGCCGGGCAGCTGCCGCCATGGTTCACCGAGCGTTTTCCCGCTGAATACCACCGCAAGAGGCTGTTCGACGAGCAACCCGGTGCCTTGCTGCATGTCGGGCCCTTCGAACAACGCAGCGGGGCCGCACAGGTGTCGGCGCCGGAGCGTGCGCTGCTGGAGCTTCTGAGCGATGTGGGCGTGCGCCAGCCGCTGCAGGAAGCCAGGGAGCTGGTGGAGAGCGCGTACAGCCTGCGCGCCGATGTGCTGCGTGAACTTCTGCAGCGCTGCACCAGCGTCAAGACCGTGCGCCTGTGCCTTCAACTCGGGCGCGAGGGGGCGCTGCCCTGGGTCGCCAGGCTGGAGACGGCCTCGCTGCCGACGGGAAGCGACAGGCCCTGGGTGTCCCGGTCGGCCGATGGCCTGTTGGTGCTCAAGCCATGAACCAGACCTATCTCGACACTGCGCGCCTGTTGACACAGGTCGCGCCGCTGGTGTTTGTGGATGACACGTTCGCGCTGAAGGGCGGAACCGCGATCAACCTGTTCGTGCGCGATATGCCGCGTCTGTCCGTTGATCTGGACCTGGTGTTTCCCGACCACAGGCCGTCGCGCGACGAGGCGCTGCAACGGATCAATGAGGCCATCCGGCAAGCGTCTATACGCCTGACGAAGCGGGGCTTCCAGACCCATGCGCCGGTGGCTGCAGCGGGCCAGACCAAGCTGCTGGTGCGCCGTGGTCCCGTGCAGGTCAAGATCGAAGTGAACTATGTCATGCGGGGCACGGTGCTGCCGGTACGGCGGGCATCGCTTACGCCCGCTGCGCGCGATGTGCTGATGGCCGACCTGGAGATTCCCGTGGTCTCGGCAGAGGACGTGTACGGCGGCAAGCTTGTGGCCGCCCTGGACCGGCAGCACCCGCGTGATCTGTTCGATGTGATGCAGCTGTTCGCGCACGGCGGCATCACTCCTGGCATCCGGCGCGCGTTCGTGGTCTATCTGGCCTGCAGCAACCGGCCGTTGCACGAAGTGCTGTTTCCTCCCTTGCGTGATGTCCGGCACGATTTCGAAAACAACTTCCGGGGCATGACGGCCGAGCCTGTGTCGCTGCAATCTCTGCTCGCAGCACGCGAGCGGTTGCTGCGGGAGCTCCAGCAAGGGCTGGATGCCAGTGAGCGGCGCTTTTTGCTGTCGCTGGCCGCAGGAGTCCCCGATTGGCCGGCGCTGGACATCGCCCATCTCGAACACCTGCCCGGCGTGCGATGGAAGGTGCAGAACCTGGCGCAGCTGCGCACGTCCCATCCCCGCAAGTTCGCCGAGCAGGCGGACCTGCTGGCCGCACGGCTGGCCATCTGACGCCAGCACTGCACATTTTCAGATCACGCCCTCGCGCCGCAGCCTCTCCTGCTGCTGCGCATCCAGCCCCAACGCCGCATAGATGCATGCATTGTCCTGGCCAGTGGCCGGGCCGCTGCGGGGCGAAGGGGCCTGGCGGCCCGTGAAGCGTGGCACGGGCGCGGGGGCGGTGAGGGGGCCCAGGTCGGGGTCGGGCAGGGTGATGAAGCTGCCGCGTTCCACGAAATGCGGGTCCTGCAGCGCGTCCTCGGCCGAGCAGACCTTGCTGAACGGAATGTCGTGCGCGGCCAGCGCGGCCGTGGCCTGGGCGCAGTCCAGGGCTGCGCACCATTGCACGATCTGCGCATCCAGCGCCTGCAGGTGGCGTATGCGCGCGGCGTTGTCCGCAAAGCGCGGGTCGGCGGCCAGGTCGGCGCGGTCCATGGCCTGGCACAGGCGCGCGAAGATGGCATCGCCCGTGGCGACCACGGTGAGCCAGGCGCCGTCGCGCGTGCGGTAGACGTTGGAGGGCGCCGTGTAGCCCGCGCACGATCCCGTGCGGCTGCGTGCCTGTCCGCCCAGCTGGTACTCGGCCGCCAGCGGGTCCAGCAGGCGCAGCATGGCTTCGGTGGCCGACAGGTCGATCTCCAGGCCGCGCCGTTCGCCTGGAGGCTGTGCATTGCGCTCGGCCAGTGCGGCCGCGATGGAGAAGGCGCCGAACAGCCCGGCCACGGCATCGCCCAGCGGGTAGTTCATGTGCTGGGGCGGGCCGCCCGCCTCGCCCGTGAGGTGGGCGAAGCCGCTCATGGCCTCGAAGATGCGCGCAAAGCCCGGCCGGCGCGCATAGGGGCCGGTCTGGCCGAAGCCCGTCAGGCGCAGCACGATGAGGCGCGGGTTGCGGGCATGCAAGGTGGCCAGGTCCAGCCCCCAGCGGTCCAGCGTGCCGGTGCGGAAGTTTTCCACGAGCACGTCGAAATCCTCGATCAGCCGCAGGAACAGCATGCGGCCCTCGGCCTTGCGCACGTCCAGCGAGATGCCCTGCTTGCCCCGGTTGGCGGTTTTCCAGAACACGGCGTGGCCGTCGTGCACGGGGGCCAGGCTGCGCAGCGTGTCGCCGCCGCCGGGCAGCTCCAGCTTGACGACGTCGGCGCCCAGGTCGCCGCACAGGGTGGCCGAGAAGGGGGCGGCCAGCACCGTGGCCATGTCGAGGATGCGCACACCCTCCAGCGGATAGCCTTGGCGCTGCATCAGTTGCCTTTCAGGTCCACGTTCTTCAGCACGGGCTCCCAGGCGCGGCGGTCTTCGGCCACGCGCTGGTGGAAGTCCGCCGCCTGCGTGGGCAGCGGCGTGGCGCCCAGGCGTGCCAGCTTGTCGCGTGTCTCGGGCAAGGCCATGGCCTTGGCCAGAGACTGGTTGAGCGTGGCCACGATCTGCTGCGGCGTGCCCTTGGGCGCGGCCAGGCCCACCCACAGGCCGGTGTCCAGCCCGGCCACGCCCAGCTCGGCAAAGGTGGGAATGTCGGGCGCGGCGGGCGAGCGGCTCTTGCCGGTCTGCGCCAGGATGCGGATCTGCCCGCCCTGCATGTAGGGCAGGGTGCCGCCCAGGTTGTTGCACATCACCGGGATGTGGCCGGCCATGAGGTCGTTGACGGCCGGGGCGTTGCCCTTGTAGGGCAGGTGCTGCATCTTGGTGCCGAGCCGGTGGTTGACCATCTCGCAGACCAGGTGCGAGGGCGTGGCCGTGCCGGCCGAGCCGAAGGACAGTGTGCCGGGCCTGGCCTTGTCGGCCGCCACCAGTTCGGCCAGCGTGCGGTAGGGGGTCTTGGCGTTGACGGCGATGACGTTGGGCAGGTCCGCCACCAGGCCGATGTACTCGTAGTCGGTCAGCGGATTCCACTTGAGGTTGGCGTGCACATGGGGCAGGAAGACATTGCTCAGGCCTGCCATGAGCAGGGTGTAGCCGTCGGGCGCGGCGCGGGCCACGAGTTCCGAGCCGACCAGGCTGCCCGCGCCCGGCTTGTTCTCCACCACCACGGGCTGTCCCAGGGCCTTGCCCAGTTCCACCGAAAGGGCACGGGCCACGAGGTCGGTGCTGCCGCCTGCGGGAAAGGGAACGATCACGCGCACGGGCCGATCGGGAAAAGCCGCTTGGGCCGTCTGTGCCGCTTGGGACGCCTGGGTAGCCTGCGCGCAGGCACACAGCGCGGCCAGCAGGCCCAGGTTGGCCAGGTGCTTCGGGGTGAGGGGGTGTGTCATGGGGGCCTCCGGTGTCAGGCGCTCTCGCGCAGCATGAGCTTGGCGATGTTGAGCTGGTGGATCTGGCTGGTGCCTTCGTAGAGGCGGAACAGGCGCACGTCGCGGAAGTAGCGCTCGATGGGGCTGAAGTCGGCCACATAGCCCGCGCCGCCGAACATCTGTACGGCGCGGTCGGCCACGCGGCCGCACATTTCGGAGGCGAAGTACTTGCACATGGAGGCGGACAGCGCCACGTCCTCGCCCCGGTCGCGGGCGCGGGCGGCCTCCAGGATCATGGATTGGGCCGCGAAGATCTCGGTGCGGCTGTCGGCCAGCATGGCCTGCACCAGCTGGAAGTTCGCCACCGGCTGGCCGAACTGCTCGCGCTGGCGCACATGGGCCAGCGCCAGGTCCAGCATGCGGATCGCCGGCCCCGTGCACAGCGCGGCCAGGTGCAGGCGCTGCTTGTTGAGCACCTTCATCACGGTCTTGAAGCCCTGGCCCTCGCGCCCGCCGATGATCTGGTCGGCCGGCACGCGGCAGTCCTGGAAATGCACGTCGGACACGGGCGAGCCCGCCTGGCCCATCTTGCGATAGGGCCGGCCTGTCACCAGGCCCGGCGAGCGCTCCACGAAGAAGGCCGTCAGCCCCTCGCTGCCCGTGCTGCCTTCGCCGGTGCGGGCGATGACGGTGAACACATCGGCCAGCGGCGCATTGGTGATGAAGCGCTTGCTGCCGTTGAGCACATAGTGGTCGCCCTCGCGGCGCGCCGTTGTCTGGATGTTGCTTGCCTCCGAGCCCGCGTCCGGCTCGGTCAGCGCCAGGCAACCCGTGAGCTCGCCGCGCGCCATGCGCGGCAGCCAGCGCTGCTTTTGCGCCTCGGTGCCGTCGGCCACGAGGGCTTCGGAGCCAATGCCGGTGTTGGTGCCCACGCGGGCCCGCAGCGCCACCGAGGCCTGGGACAGCTCGAAGGCGCAGCGCACCAGCTCCTCGGTGCTCAGGCCCAGGCCGCCGTAGGCCTGGGGAATGCTCCAGCCGAAATAGCCCTTGTCGCGCAGTTCCTGGACTACGGCAGGCGGGATCTCGTCATCGCGCTCGATCTGCTCCTCCAGCGGATGCCAGCGGTGGCGCACGAAATGGCGGATGTCTGCAATCAACGCCTGCAGGCGGGCGTCGGCGGGATGGGGGGTGGGGGCTTGGCTCATGGGCCGCACTGTAGGAAGCGCGGGCACCAGGGCTGCAATGCAGTTTCAAATATTGAAATGCAGTTGCGGCTTTGCGGCGGTGGTCCGCACAATCGCCACGTGCCCCACACCCCCATTGCCCACCAACCCAGGGACTCGCAGGATGTCTGCCGCATCCGCGAGCAGGACCCGTATTTCGCAGGCACGCTGGCCAAGGGGCTGATGATCCTGCAGTGCTTCGTCAGCGACCCGCGCCCGCATGCCAACAGCGAGCTGGCCCGCCGCCTGGGCCTGCCGCGCCCCACCGTGTCCAGGCTGTGCCGCAGCCTGCAGACCATGGGCTACCTGGACCATGACGAGCGGCTGGACCGCTACTTCGTCGGCCCGGCCGCCGTCGCCCTGGGCTACCCCTATGTGATCAACACGCCGCTGCTGGGGCCTTTGCGCCTGCCCATGCAGGCCCTGGCCGACCGCGTGAAGGGGGCGGTATCGGTGGGCGTGGTCATGGACCTGGATGTGGTCTACCTGGATACCTGCGCCTGGGAAGGCGGCACGCTCAAGCGCCCCGGCGTGGGCGCGGTTCGCGGCGTGCTGGAAACGGCCATGGGCCGGGCAGGGCTTGCCCAGCTCGATGCCGGGGAACTGCAGCGCTTCCTGGACCGCGTGCGCAGCCAGCGGCCCGAGGAATACGCGCGCTGCAGGGACAACGCCAGCGAAAGCCTGGCGCACTATGCCGCCCGGGGCTTCGCAGTCAACATGGGCGACTCCGGCCTGGGCGTGTGCGCGGTGGGCGCGGCCTCCCGCATCCGCTACGGGTCGCGCCGGCTGCTGTTCAACTGCGCCGTGCCGGGCCTGCGCATGCCGGCCCGCACGCTGATCCGGGATGTGGGCCCCCAGTTGGCGCAGTTGGTGGCCCTGTGCGACCGGCTGCCCGTGGACCGCTGATCTGCGGGCCTGGCGCTTCAGAAGGCGGCCAGCACGATGCCGATGGCCAGCAGCACGCCGAAGGAGATCCAGCCGTTCTTCTGGTCCAGGCCGCCGATCTGGCGCAGCGCCTCTTCACGCGCAGCGCCCGCCAGGCCCATCTGGTTGACCTGCTGTACGCGCGTGACCAGCCACTGCAGGTAGGTGCGCTTGACAGTGAAGGAAATCGCCACCGCGATGCCGAGCACGCGGCCGGCGCCGCCCGTGCCGGGCATCAGCAGGTTGATGATCAACAGGGTGATGAAGGCCACCACGGCATAGGCGTAGACGCGGCGCGCAATGGCCCAGGATACGCCCATGAAGGGAATGGCCGTCCAGCAGGGACTGAGTGCGGCGAAAAATCCCTTTTTCCCGCTGACCATGCGCTCCCACAGCGGACTGTATTTGTCGGCATTCGGGCCGATGGCGGTCTCCATATCGGACCACTCGATTCCCGTCAAGTCCATTTTGGTGATGAGCAGCGCCTTGAATTGTTCTTTCAAGGGCATGGAATTCAATAGGTTGGGTGTATCGCTCATGGTTTTCCTTGTTGAATGAGGCGGGATTCCGGGCGTGATGGTCTGGATGCCGCAGCGGGCGCTGCGCGCAGGGCTGTTGTCTCGAAAGAGGGCCCCTGTCTCTGGACGGGCGCCATTCTATGGGGAGATACATGGGAAATGGCAAGCCCAATGGATTGGTTTGCAATGGAAAATGAATGAATGCGCTCGTGAGAAATACAGTTTTTTACATATTCAATGCCATGGGCTGTTATTTCCTCATTGGCCGGATGGCGAATTTTCGTGGCGAGTTGATTCAACCTGATCCATCTTTCATTGGGGATTCATATGAATATGCATATCGCGACGGATACAGCGAATGGGATGGGCCTGGGGGCCAGGTGCATTGCCATGGACGGGAATCGGGCTCGCACAACGGGTGTGCCGTCCTTCGTGCAGGCGCTTCGCTGCGGGACCGCGCAGGGGTCCCGGCGGGCCGGGGCAGCGCGGGGCCGATAGCCGAGCGCAATGCCCGTATTGGCCGCAGGGCGCTGCCGCTGCAGGCCGTGCCGCGCGACAATGGCGGCCTAATGTCATCCCCTACTTCTTCCAAACCGTCCCGGCCCGGCGCCGACGAGGCGGCAGCGCCCTCCGCGCGCCCTGTGCTGCGCCGCCCCGAAAAGCCACAGGCCGAGCCGGCTGGCGATGCCCGCCGCCCCTCTGGTGGCGCAGGCAGATCTGCGGGCGCACGCGGCCCGCGCAACGACCGCAATGACCGCAATGAACGCGGCGGGCGCAATGAACGCTACGAGCGCTCCGACCGCCGTGATGCAGGCCCTCGCGGCGATGCCCGTGATGCGGCACCCCGCGGCGACGTCCGTGATCAGCGCCCGCGCAGCAGCGGTTTCGGCCGTGCCGAGGATCTGGACCGTTCCCAGCCGCGTGGCGACTGGCGTGGCCAGGGCGGCGGCGAAAACCGTGCCCCGCGCGAGCAGCGCGATCCCCGTGATGCGCGTGACACGCGCCATGCGGGCGACATGCGCGACTCCCGTCCCCCGCGTCCGCCCCGCCCGGATGATCGCCGCGACCGGCCCTATGGCCAGCGCGACGAGCGTCCGCGTGATGGGCAACGTGACGGCCCCCGTGACGGCCCCCGGGAAGGCGGCTTCCGTGATCGCCCCCGTGACGACGCCCGGGGCCCCCGCCGCGACGATGCGCGCGGTCCCCGCCGTGATGACGCCCGCGGCCCGCGCCGCGATGCGCCGGCCCAGGCCGAACCCGCCTACCGTCCGCTCAGCGGCATCCGCACCTACCGTCCCGCCGACGGTGGCGCCAGCCGCGAGATTCCCGTCAAGCGTGCCCCCGCGCCCGTGCAGGAGCAGGTTCCGGGCGCCGTGCGCATCAACAAGCGCCTGGCCGACATGGGCCTGTGCTCGCGCCGCGAGGCCGACGAGTGGGTGGACAAGGGCTGGGTCCGCGTCAACGGCGAACTCGCCGTCATGGGCCAGAACGTGGTGGCCGCCGACCGCATCACGGTCGAGCGCGAGGCACGTGACCGCCAGGACCAGCAGGTCACCATCCTGATCCACAAGCCCATGGGCTACGTCAGCGGACAGGCCGAGGATGGCCACGAGCCCGCCGTGGTCCTGGTCACTCCCCAGAACCACTGGAACCAGGACACCAGCCGCACGCGCTTCAACTTCGCGCAGCTCAAGGGCCTGGCGCCCTGCGGCCGGCTGGACATCGACTCCGTGGGCCTGCTGGTCATGACCCAGGATGGCCGCGTGGCGCGCCAGATCATTGGCGAAGACTCGGAGATGGACAAGGAGTACCTGGTACGCGTGACCTACGGCGACCGCGACATCGACGTGCAATCCGTGTTCCCGGCCGAGCAGCTGGCACGCCTGTGCCATGGCCTGTCGCTGGACGGCGAGGAACTCAAGCCCGCCAAGGTGGACTGGCAGAACCCCGAGCAGCTGCGCTTCGTGCTGACCGAAGGCAAGAAGCGCCAGATCCGCCGCATGTGCGAACTGGTGGGCCTGCGCGTGGTGGGCCTCAAGCGCATCCGCATCGGCCGCGTGACGCTGGGCAATCTGCCTGTGGGCCAGTGGCGCTATCTGGGTGCACACGAGAATTTTTAGCACCCCCTGAGCGGCTGCGCCGCTTCCCCCTCTCTCGCTTCGCGGGAGGGGGACGGCACCCTCGGTGCGGGACGGCCCTTCCTCGGTGCCCCTGATTTGGGCAGCGACGGTTTTGAGCTCGTGTTTAGAATGCGAACCATTCTCAAACGAGCTTCAGCGCTGCGGCACGCCAGTCCGGGGCGCGTCCGTCTTTTCATGCGCGCACCGGCCGATCCTGTACACACCCTCTATGTCGAACACCACGGCTGGCTGCAAGGCTGGCTGCGCCGCAAGCTGGGCAATGTGTTCGAGGCTTCCGATATCGCGCACGACACCTTTGTCAACGTGATCACCTCGGGCATGGCCGGCCGCATCGAGCAGCCGCGCCCCTTCCTGGCCACCGTGGCTCGCCATCTTGTGATCCGCCAGCACCGGCGCCGGCTGCTGGAGCGCGCCTATCTCGACACCCTGGCCCTGCTGCCGGCCGAGCTGGCTCCCTCGCCCGAGGAGCGGCTGATCGCGCTCGAATCACTGCAGGCCGTGGACCAGGCGCTGGACGCGCTGGCGCCCAAGGTGCGCGAGGCCTTCCTGCTGGCCCACCTCGAAGGCCTGAGCTATGCGGACATCGCCACGCGCCTGGGCGTGTCCATGACCAGCGTCAAGCGCTACCTGGCCCAGGGCTATGAGCGCTGCTTCGTGCTGGCGCTGTCCTGATGGCGCCGGTGCCTCCTTCCGATCCTCGGCGCCTGTCCAGCGCCACGCCGCTACCCGGCAACAGTATCCAGGCGCCCCAGGCGCTGGGCCGGCCCTTGCCGGCCGGCGTGGCGCGGGCGGCTGCCGGCTGGTTTGCGCTGCTGCAATCGGGCCAGGCCTCGGCCGCCGACCGGGCGCGCTGGCAGCGCTGGCTCGATGAAGACGCCGACCATGGCCGCGCCTGGGCCCATCTGCAGGCCGTCACGGGCGCGCTGACGGGGCTCAATGCCGGTGGCGCGGGCTATCGCGGCCTGTCCGCTGCTCCCCGGGCTGCGCGGCGGCGCCTGCTGGGCCTGTTCGCGGGGATGGGCACGGCGGCGGGCGCGGGCTGGCTGGCCAGCCGCACGCCGCAGTGGCAGCAGATGGCGGCCGACTACTCCACCGGCACGCAGCGCCGCCGCTGGAGCCTGCCCGACGGCACGGACATGCTGCTGGGCCCCGGCAGCGCCGTGGCCTTGCAGTTCGACGGCAGCGAGCGCCGGCTGCGCCTGCTGGCCGGCGAGGCGCTGTTCACCACCGGCCATCCCGCAGGAACGTTGGGCGATCTGCCCTTTGTGGTGGAGACCGCCCACGGCCGCGTGCGCGCCCTGGGCACGCGCTTCATGGTGCGCAGCAACCAGGCAGGTGCGCGCGTGGCGGTGTTCGAGGGCGCCGTGGAACTGCGCCCGGCCGGCACAGGCGCATCCGCACGGCGTCTGCAGGCGGGCGAGGCCATGGACTTCACGCGCACGGGCTGGGGCACGGTGCAGCCGGCAGGCCCTGCGGATGACGCCTGGAGCCGGGGCCAATTGTGGGTGGACAACCAGCGCCTGGACGACTTCCTGGCCGAGCTCAACCGCTACCGCCCCGGCTGGCTGCACGCCGATCCGGCCGTGGCCGGGCTGCGGTTCTCAGGCGTGTTCCCGCTGGACGAAGGGGGCATCGACGGCACGGACGCCGTGCTGGCCATGCTGCCCGGTGCGCTGCCCGTGCAGCTGCGCTGGCGCACGCGCTGGTGGGTGGTGGTGGAGCCTGCGCAGGTGCGCGGCTGAGGCTTTTTTCTTCCTTTTCGCTTTTTTTGCGCCGGGGGTGACCCGATTTCCCGAGCCGCGCTTCCTTGCTTCCGAGAGCTTTGATTTTCGACATCGGAACACAGGGAGAACCCAGGACCATGCAACCCCTTTTCATGCCCCGCCCCGCGCTGGCGCTGGCCATCGCGCTCATGCCCGCCGCCGTGCTGGCCCAGGCCCAGCGCAGCTATGACGTCGCTGCCGGCCCGCTGGATGCCGCCTTGCGCAGCACGGCCGCCCAGGCCGGCGTGGCCCTGATATTCACGGCCGAGCAGACGGCCGGACAGCGCAGCGCGGGCCTGCGCGGCAGCTTCACGGTGGAGGCTGCCTTCGAGGCGCTGCTGGCCGGCACCGCCTGGCAGGCCGTGCGCCAGGCCGGCGGCGGCTATGCGCTGCGGCGCGTGGAGCAGGTGGCGCCCGTGGCGGCCGCCGGTGCCACGCTGGCCACGGTCAACGTGACGGCCGCTGCCGAGCGCAGCGCGGTCTCCGAAGGCACGGGCTCCTACGCCACGCGCCAGTCCAGCACGGCCACACGGCTGGGCCTGTCGCAGCGCGAGACGCCGCAGTCGGTCAGCGTGGTCACGCGCCAGTTGATGGACGACCAGGGCCTGACCAGCCTGCCGGAGGTGCTGGAGAAGACGCCCGGCATCACCGTGGGCCGCAACGACAGCGAGCGCACCACCTTCTACTCGCGCGGCTATGCCATCGAGAATTTCCAGTTCGACGGCGTGCCCAACACCATGGACTCGGCCAACCAGTACACCACCTCGCTGGCCGACAGCGCCATCTATGACCGCGTGGAGGTGGTCAAGGGCGCCACAGGCCTGCTCACGGGCGCGGGCTATCCGTCGGCCGTGGTCAATCTGGTGCGCAAGCGGCCCACCAAGACCTTCCAGGCCTCGGCCGAGGCGGCCATCGGCCGCCATGACCGGTTGCGCGGCGTGGGCGACATCTCCGCGCCGTTGACCGAAGACGGCCGCGTGCGCGCCCGCGTGGTGGCCGTGGCGCAGAACGCCAGGTCCCATGTGGACGACTACAGCCGCAACGTGCGCAGCCTGTACGGCATCATCGAGGCCGACCTGGGCCCGGGCACCGTGGCCAGCCTGGGCATTGACCACATGCAGACGCGCGCCAACGGGGCCAGCTTCGGCCACATCCCGCTGTTCTTCAAGGATGGCAGCCGCACGCACTTCCCCACCTCGCTCAACCCTGCGGCGCGCTGGTCGTACTGGGACAACGACAGCACCAACGTGTTTGCCGAACTCAAGCACAGCTTCGGCAATGGCTGGAAGATGGACCTGTCTGCCAGCCGGCTGCGCCAGTCGCGCGACGTGGAGGTCGGCGTGGCAGCCCACGGCATGGTGGACCCGGTCAGCGGCCTGGGCATCAACATGCTGTCCAACAAGATTCCCACCGATGCCACCACGCAGGCCGTGAATGCGGCGCTGTCCGGGCCGTTGCAGCTGTTCGGGCGCGAGCATGAGCTGTCGTTCGGCGCCAGCTGGTCGCGCCAGCGCCGCCATGCGCCCGGCTACAGCAATGCCTACGGCCCCGTGGGCAACTACTTCGAGTGGGACGGCCAGGTGCCCCGGCCCGATTTCCAGCTGCGCAACCACCGCATGACGCGCATCGTGGAAAAGGGTGTCTTCGGCGCCGCGCGCCTGCGGCCCACGGACGATCTGTCGGTGATCCTGGGTGCGCGCGTGAGCTGGTACGACATGCTGGACGACACCACGGGCCTGAACGGAAGCTACGTCGTGAACAACGCGCTGCGCGTGGCGCACAAGACCGTGCCCTATGCGGGCGTGGTGTATGACCTGAACCGCCAGCTGTCGCTGTACGCCAGCCAGACCGATATCTTCAATCCGCAGACCTACTACAAGGACGCTGCCGGCAGCCCGCTGCCGCCGCTCACGGGCCGCAGCCGCGAAGTGGGCGTCAAGGGCGAGTTCCTGGACGGCCGGCTCAACGCCTCGCTGGCGCTGTTCCACATCCAGCAGCGCAATGCCGCGCAGTACGTCAGCGCCAACCCGCAATCCGGGGAAGAGGTCTATGCGGCCATCGACGGCGTGACCAGCAAGGGCGTGGAGATGGAAGTGTCGGGCAGCATCACGCCGGCCTGGAACATCTACGGCGGCTACACCTACCGCACTTCGCGTGCGCCGGCCCAGCCCGACGTGATCCTCAGCGCGGTCAACACCAACCAGCCGCGCCACCTGTTCAAGCTCAGCACCAGCTACCGTCTCAACCCGCAGTGGACCGTGGGTGGGTCGCTGGCCTGGCAGAGCCTGACCTACTACCAGCAGTCCGCCGCTCCCTACGCGCGCGCCGACCAGCGTGCCTATGCGCTGGTGGGCCTGATGGCGCGCTACGACGTGGACCGCCAGTGGTCGGTGACGCTGAACGTCAACAACCTGTTCGACAAGACCTATATGCCGGGCCTGGGTTCCTATGGCACGGGCGTGTATGGCGATCCGCGCAATGTGCTGGTCACGGCCCGCTACAGGTTCTGATGCGGCTGCCTGGCGGCTGTGCCACTAGGCCTGCGACCACATCCGCAACAGGTTGTGGTACGTGCCGGACAGCGCGGATAGGGCGGGGTCGCCCGGGTGGCGCAGCGTCAGTTGCTGGATCTGCTGGTCCAGGTCGAACAGGAGGCGGCGCTGCTCGTCCGAGGCCACGAGGCTGTGGGTCCAGAAGAAGCTGGCGTAGCGCGTGCCGCGCGTGACGGGGTTGACGCGGTGCAGGCTGGTGCCGGGGTAGACGATGGCGTCGCCTGCGGCCAGCTTCACGCTCTGGTGGCCGAAGGTGTCTTCCACGACCAGCTCGCCGCCTTCGTATTCGTCGGGCTCGCTGAGGAATACGGTGGTGGAGACATCGCTGCGCACCTTGATGGCCGTGCCGGGGATGGTGAAGATGGCATTGTCTATGTGGTTGCCGTAGGTGCCGCCGCCTTCGTAGCGGTTGAAGCGCGGCGGCAGCACCTTCAGCGGCAGCGTGGCCGACATGAACAGCGCGCTGGTGCCCAGCCTGTCGAGGATGAGGTTGCCTATCGCCTGGCCGGCCTGGCTGTCCAGCGGCAGCTGCAGGTTGGCCTTGACCTGGGCCGCCAGGGGGCCGGCCGTGGCGCGGCCGTCCTGCCACGGGGCCTGCTCCAGCGCCTGGCGGCACTGGCGCACTTCGTCGGGGCTGAGCAGGGCGGGTATGCGGAGCATCATGGCAGGCGGTCCTCAAGGGCGGAATCAATGAGTGTCCCGCAAAAAAGCCCCGCAGGCGGCGATGGCCTGCGGGGCTTTGCGGTGATCTGCGCAGCGTCAAGCCGCTGCGCGTTCGCCCGGGGCGATCAGCAGATCAGTACGTCCACTTGAGCGAGGCCACGGCCGAGCGGCCTGCCGCCATGGTCGCGTAGTGGGGCGAACGCACGCCGCTGTAGTAGACCTTGTCGCCCAGGTTGTACAGGTTCAGCTGCACGGTCAGGTTGCGGTCGATCTGGTAGGCCACCATGGCGTCGTAGCGCGCATAGCCGCTGGCGCCCTTGGTGACGATGCCGCCATCCACGGTGGAGCGGATGTAGCTCTGGTTCACGCTGCTCTGGGCGTAGATGCCCAGGCCCACGGTCAGCTTGGCCATGGGCTTGTAGCTGGTCCACAGGCTGAAGCTGTGCTTGGGCGTGTTGGGGAAGGGCTGGCCGTTGGCCACGTTGCCTGCGCCTGCGTTCTTCTGCTCGCTGTCCATGTAGGTGTAGCCGCCGAAGACGCTCAGGCCCGGCAGCACGCTGCCCGTGAAGCCCAGCTCCACGCCGTTGACCACCTTGTTGCCGCCCATGTAGGTGACGCCGTTTTCGGTGATGCGCGCATTGGTCACGTCGTTGCGGAACAGCGCGGCGGTCAGCGCCAGGCGCTTTTCCATCAGGTCCCACTTGGTGCCCAGCTCCAGCGAGCGGGTCTTCTCGGGAGCGAGGTTGGCCAGCTGGTCGGTGGAGATGCCCAGGTCCTCGTTGCCGTTGCCCAGCATGGAGCCGCCGGGGCGCGAGGAGGTGCCGAGGCTGGCGTAGATGCTGCCGTTGGTGGCCGGCTTGTAGACCAGGCCCAGCTGGTAGTTGAAAAGCGTGTCCGAACGGCTCAGGTCATAGGCCGGCGTGTTGCGGCCGGCGGGGCCGGAGGCGCTGAGCTTGTAGTGGTCCAGGCGCAGGCCGGCGTTGAGCAGCCACCGGTCGTTGAACTTGAGCGTGTCGAAACCGTACAGCGCCACGGTGTCGATCTTGTTGTGGCTGGGGTCGCCCAGGGTGACGGGCAGGTTCCACAGCGGGCTGCTGTCCGGGTTGTTCAGCGAGGCGCACCACAGGCTGGCGGCCGTGCAGGTGGTGTTGGTGGTCTGCAGCGCGGCGGTGCGGGACTCGGCCTTTTCCTTGGACAGCTCCAGGCCGAAGGCGTAGCTGTGGCCCACGCTGCCGGTCTGTGCCTTGCCCGTGAATTCCGACAGGTTCTGCAGCGTCTTGATGTCGGCCACGCGTGCATTGCCACGGCGGAACACATAGCCATTGACGACATTGCCCTTGCTGTCGTCGGGCTGGGTCCACAGGTAGTCCTGTTCGGACTTGCTGTAGCGCAGGCTGTTGCGGAACTTGTTCGTGTCGGTGAACTTGTGCTCCACGGTGGCCGTGAACAGGTCGCTCTTTTCCTTCTCGTAGTCGCGGCTGGTCAGGCCGTACCAGTTGTCGCGGTTGCTGCCGTAGGTGGGGCGCACCACGCTGCCGCCGGGCAGGCCGGCTGCCGCCGTGCTGGTGTACAGGTAGGGCACGCCGCCATCGGGAATGTTGTCGGTCTGCAGGTGCTGCCAGGACAGCGAGACCTCGGTGGGCGTGCCCATGCCGAAGGTCACCGTGGGGGCGATGCCCCAGCGCTTGTTCTCGGGGCCGCTGCGGCCGGGAACGTCGGCGTCGTGCACCATGGCGTTCAGGCGCAGGCCCACGCCTTCGCCCAGCACGCGGTTGGCGTCGATGGTGGCGCGCCGGTAGCTGTCCGTGCCCAGGCCCACGTCGCCGCTGATGAAGTTCTCGTTCCTGGCCTTCTTGGTCACCAGGTTGATGGAGCCGCCAGCGCCGCCACGGCCTGCATAGGCCGAATCGGCGCCCTTGATGACCTCCACCGATTCCAGGTTGAACACTTCGCGCGTACCGGCCGCGATGTCGCGCATGCCGTCCACGAAGGTGCTGGCCTGGGCATCCATGCCGCGGATGAAGGGCTGGTCACCCGAGGGGTTGCCGCCTTCGCCGTTGCCGAAGGTGATGCCGGGCGTGGACCGCAGGGCTTCCTGCAGGCTGGTCGCGCCGGTCTGCTTGATGATTTCCTCGTTGATGACCTGCACCGTCTTGGGCGTGTCCACCAGCGGGGCCGTGAACTTGGCCGAGGAGGCGTTGTCGGTCTTCACGGGCGCTTCGGTCGAAGACGTCACGTTCACGGTGCCCAGCGTGGTGCTGGCCTGCGCAAAGGCCGGGGTGCCAGCAAGGCACAGGGCAGCGGCAAGGGCCAGCTGGGTGAGGTTCGCGGGGGGGAGGATTTGTTGGATTTTGCTCATGTTCACTCCGATGAAAGCCCGCGGATTGTTATTGCGAATCACTAGTGTTCGGTTTCTGCTTCGTAAAGTTGGCCTGTTTGCCCTGGGTAAAAGTCCTTCGCGTTGCCGCCATGCAACAAACGAAAACCGTGTTTCACCAAAGGTCCAATGAAAACGCGGCTGCTGCCGGACGAAAAAAAGCGGCTGTCGCCAGCCGCCGGGGTTTGCTGCGGGGCGCCTGCTGCGCCCGTGCCTGGCCTTACTCGTCGGCCGGATTGGACAGCAGGGCCTTGTAGATCACGGCGCCGATCAGCGCGCCCACGATGGGGGCCACCCAGAACAGCCACAGTTGCGAGACGGCGATCTCGGGACCGAACAGGGCCGGGCCCGTGCTGCGCGCGGGATTGACCGAGGTGTTGGTCACGGGAATCGAGATCAGGTGGATCAGCGTCAGGCACAGGCCGATGGCCAGCCCGCCAAAGCCGGCTGCCGCGCGCTTGGCCGTGGCGCCCAGGATGACCAGGATGAAGAAGGCCGTCATCACCACCTCGGTGACCAGGGCAGCCGTCATGCCGTAGCCGCCCGGCGAATGCGTGCCGAAGCCGTTGGTGGCAAAGCCGCCGATGTCGGCACCGGCCTTGCCCGTGGCGATCACGTAGAGAATGCCTGCGCCCGTGATGGCGCCCAGCACCTGGGACACGACGTAGCCCGGCAGCTCGCTCCAGGCAAAGCGCCCGCCCATGGCCAGGCCCACGGAGACGGCAGGGTTGAAGTGCCCGCCCGAGATGGGACCGAAGGCATAGGCGCCGGTGACCACCGTCAGGCCGAAGGCCAGCGAGACGCCGACCAGGCCGATGCCCACCTGCGGGAAGGCGGCGGCCAGCACGGCCGCACCGCAGCCGCCCAGGGTCAGCCACAGGGTTCCGAGGAATTCTGCGGACCATTTTTGAACAGAGCTGTGCATGGGAAATCTCCTGAAACAGGCCCGCCGCTGCGCCCGGGCCCTGCGCGCACTGCCCGCCGAATGGCGGAAAGTGGCGCAGTTATAGCGCTGCGCCTGGCCTGCCGAGAGGGCAAGAAAGTGAACAATCGTCCACAGCCTGCGTCGCCACAGGGGCGGCGGGCTCTTGAAATTGCATCCGCCGACCCGAGATGAGGGCTGATTTTTTCCCTGTTGTGAACCCATAGGACATAGGACACTGTCTGCATGAGCAAGCAAACCCATTCTTTTCAGGCCGAAGTTGCACAGCTGCTGCACCTGGTCACGCATTCGCTGTATTCCAACCCCGAGATCTTCCTGCGCGAGCTGGTCTCCAACGCATCGGACGCCTGCGACAAGCTGCGCTTCGAGGCGCTGAACAATGCCGCGCTGTATGAAGACCAGCCCAACCTGGAAGTGCGCGTGTCCTTCGACGCCGCCGCCAAGACGCTGACCATTGCCGACACCGGCATCGGCATGAGCGAGCAGGAAGCCATCGACAACCTGGGCACCATCGCCAAGAGCGGCACCAAGGCCTTCATGGAAAAGCTGTCGGGCGACCAGAAGTCGGACTCGCAGCTCATCGGCCAGTTCGGCGTGGGCTTTTACTCGGGCTACATCGTGGCCGACAAGATCACCGTGGAAACACGCCGCGCGGGCCTGCCGGCCGCCGAAGGCGTGCGCTGGACCAGCGGCGGCACGGGCGAGTTCGAGGTCGAGCAGATCGAGCGCCCCCAGCGCGGCACCAGCATCACGCTGCACCTGCGCCCCGAGGCCGAGGAGTTCCTCAATGCCTGGAAGATCAAGCAGGTCATCGGCAAGTACTCCGACCACATCAGCCTGCCCATCCTCATGGAAAAGGAGGAATGGAAGGACGGCGAGAACGACCAGCCCGGCGCCATGGTCAAGACCGGCGAGTGGGAGACCATCAACAAGGCCAGCGCGCTGTGGACGCGTCCCAAGAAGGACATCACGGCCGAGCAGTACCAGGACTTCTACAAGGCCATCAGCCACGACTTCGAGAACCCGCTGACCTGGAGCCACAACCGCGTGGAGGGCAACACCGAGTACACGCAGCTGCTGTTCATTCCGGCCAAGGCACCGTTCGATCTCTACAACCGCGACAAGAAGGCCGGCGTCAAGCTATACGTCAAGCGCGTCTTCATCATGGATGACGCCGAGGCGCTGATGCCCGGCTACCTGCGCTTCGTCAAGGGCGTGATCGACTCGGCCGACCTGCCGCTGAACGTCAGCCGCGAGCTGCTGCAGGAAAGCCGCGACGTGCGCCTGATCCGCGACGGCTCCACCAAGCGCGTGCTGTCCATGCTGGAAGACCTGGCCAAGCACGATCGCCACGAGGCCGGCGAAGGCTCGGACGGCGTCACCGACGTGGTCAGTGAAGAGGACAAGGCCAAGGAAGGCAAGTACAGCCAGTTCTACGCCGAGTTCGGCGCCGTGCTCAAGGAAGGCCTGGGCGAGGACTTCGCCAACAAGGAACGCATCGCCAAGCTGCTGCGCTTTGCCTCCACCAGCCAGGAAGACGCCATGGTCTCGCTGGCCGACTACAAGGCCCGCATGAAGGAAGGCCAGGACGCGATCTACTACATCACGGCCGACTCCCTGACGGCAGCGCGCAACAGCCCGCAGCTCGAAGTCTTCCGCAAGAAGGGCATCGAAGTGCTGCTGATGGCCGACCGCGTGGACGAGTGGGCCATGGGCTACCTGACCGACTTCGAAGGCACGCCGCTGCAGTCCGTGGCCAAGGGCGCCGTGGACCTGGGCAAGCTGCAGGACGAAGAGGAAAAGAAGGCCGCCGAGGAAGCGGCCGAAGCCTTCAAGCCCCTGCTGGCCAAGCTCAAGGAGGCGCTCAAGGACAAGGCCGAGGACGTGCGCGTGTCCACGCGCCTGGTCGACTCGCCGGCCTGCCTGGTGGTTCAGGACGGCGGCATGAGCCTGCAGCTGGCGCGCCTGCTCAAGCAGGCCGGCCAGCAGGCGCCGGACGCCCGCCCCGTGCTGGAGGTCAACCCCGAGCATCCGCTGGTCAAGAAGCTGGACGGATCGGTGCATTTCCATGACCTGGCCAACATCCTGTTCGACCAGGCCGTGCTGGCCGAAGGCGGCATGCCCGAGGACCCGGCCGCCTACGTCAAGCGCGTGAACGCTCTTCTCGCGTGAGTTCCTCACAAGGATCGCCCAGGCGCATTCCATAGGCCTCAGTGCCTGCTCACTGTCGTGCCAGCGCACGGCAGACAAGCCTTCCAAGCCGGTGCCAGCCAAGCTGCCACCGGCTTTTTCACGTCTGCAATCCGTGAGGAAAACCGGTAGTCGTCGGTGGACTCACGGAAAACTCACAAATTCTTCTAAATACTCACTTTTGTTAAATATTACAGATCATATTTACTTTTGGTAATAAAGAACCATCATGCCTCCCTTTGGTGCGTCCGGTTGTCGGCTTTTTGACAGAGCTGTTCCAGCCGGGCACCCCGTGCGTCCGTGCCTGCGGCATTCGGCGCTGTCAACGAAGCAAAAGAGAGGTTTGTATGGCTTTCACGAGAAAGGGCTGGCTGGCGCGTGCGCTGCTGTCCGGCGGCTTGCTGGCAACAGCGGCTGCCGTGGCGGCGCCGGCCGATACCGACATCCTGGTCAACCAGGATGGTCTCTATGACGGACAGGACGCATCGGCAGGGCCTGCCGGTGGCACCTTCACCTATGTGGCCAAGGTCAGGCACAACAACATCGGTCCCGACGCCGTAGGCGTCACCCTGACCGAGGTGCTGCCCGTGGGCGCCGTGTTCCAGGGCTACAGCAGCAGCCCGGGCGGCATCACCTGCACGGCACCGGCTGCCGGCACGGTGCTCACCGCAGGCAACAACACGCTGGTCTGCAACATCGGCAACCTGGCGCCCGCCGATGGCTTCAAGTCCGTGGGCTTCGAGGTCATCCTGCCGACCGTCGGCACCAACTGGCGCGCCGTGGCCAGCGCGCGCATGGCCTCGCCCGACTACGACAACGACCAGAACAACACGCAGCTGGACCGCAACTTCACCACCACCGAGGCCGCCGATCTGGCCATTGCGATGGCGGCTCCCGCCAGCGTCGCCAACGGCGGCGCCTTCCAGTACGTCATCGACGTGCAGAACAAGGGCCCGTCCGAGGTCCCCGCCGGTGGCCGTACCGTGGTGCGTTTCCCCGTGCCCAACGGCGCCGTGGTCACGGGCGTGCCCTCAGGCAGCGGCTGGAGCTGCACGCCGGCCTCGGGCTATCCGCTGATCTCGGGCGAACTTAGCTGCACGCGCGGCGGCCCGGTGCTGCCAGGCGCCGTGCTGCCAGCCATCACCGTGCCGGCCATCGCCAACATGAGCGGCACCATTGCCGGCGCTGCCAGCGTCAAGGGCTACAAGGACGCCAGCACGGAGATGCCCGACGGCCAGTCCGGCAACAACACCGCCAGCGCCGCCGTGGTCTCCAGCGGCAGCGAGTTCGTGGATGTCTCGCTGCGCAAGCAGGTGGCGCCTACAGTGCTGGATGCGCTGCAGGCAACCGAGGTCACCTACACGCTGCAGCCGCGCCGCGAAGGCGGCTCCCTCGTGCCGCGCGATCTCACCGTCACCGACACCCTGCCGGCCGGCGTGACCTTCACGGGCTTCGACGGCAGTACGGCGCCCTGGAACTGCGGCCACAACAGCGGCACCATCACCTGCACCCATGCGGGCGAGTACCCGGTGGCCGGCTACGCCAACATGCAGGCCATCCGCTTCAAGGCCAGCGTGGCTGCGGGCGGGACACCCGGCACGCAGCTGGTCAACCAGGGCGTGATCGGTGTGGCACCCGGCCTCAACGAGCCCAATACGACCAACAACACGGCCAGCGCGGCCGTGGACTTCAGCAACGATGCGCGGCTGAGGCTGGCCAAGGCCGGCCCTGGCCGCCCGGTGCTGGCAGGCCAGGAGTTCGAGTACACGATCACGGTGACCAACACCGGCCCCATGCCCGTGCTGCCGAATCAGCAGATCACCGTGACCGACAACCCCGCAGACGGCCGCATGGCCATCGTCAGCATGTCCGGTGCGGGCACCGGCGCGGGGGAATGGACCTGCACCACCCCGAGCTGCACCTCGACCGCGGGCCTGGCCGTGGGCGCCAGCCGCCAGATCAAGGTCAGGGCCAAGGTCACGCTGGCTTCGGGCCATCTGGACTTCACCAACAACGCCTCCGCTGGCGTGATCGGCCGGGACAATGCATCGGCCACCACCTCCGCGACCGTCACCGTGTCTGCCGACAAGGTGGATGTGGGCATCGTCAAGAGCGTGGTCAGCCCCGTGCCGCCGGCTGCCATCAAGAGCGGTGAGGAGGTCACCTACCAGCTGGTGGTGAAGAACCACTCGGCCAGCACGACGGTGACGAATGTCCGCGTGCGCGACGCGCTGCAGTCCCTGGTCAAGCAGACCGACGGCGTGCGCATCGTGGGCGGCAACCCGGTGGACGAGGCCGGCAATCCCGTGCCGTACACCTACCCGGGCGGCGGCTTTGTCTCCAGCCGCATCGTCTCCGGCGCCAACGCCAGCTGCGGCACTCCTTCGGGCGGCGTCAACAGCGAGACGCGCGATCTGACCTGCGACATCACCTCCATGGCCCCGGAGGCCGAGGTGGTGATCGAGGTCAAGATCCGCCCCAAGCGCGCCACCACCGGCACCTATGCCAACGCGGCCTCGGCCCAGTCTCTGGACATCCATGACGCCGATCCCGGCAACGATTCCTCGACGGCCAGCATCACCGTGCAGGCCATCGCGGAAATCGCAGCGCAAAAGCAGGTCTCGCCCAAGGTGGCGGCTGCGGGCGAGCCGCTGACCTATACGGTCACGGTGCCCAACTACGGCCCCTCGTCGGCCGCCAATGTCACGCTCAAGGACGTGCTGCCTGCAGACGCCATCTTCATCGGCACGCCCACGGTCTCCGGCGGCGGCACCTGCACTCCGGCTGCCACCGATGGCGTGCAGGGCGGAACGCTGGAGTGCGCCTGGGCCAATCCGCTGCCCACAGGCGCGCAGTACACCGTGACCTACAAGATGCGCTCGCGCGGCGATCTGGCGGCTGACACGGAGATCCTCAACACGGTCGCCGTCGACACCACCACCGAGGAACTGACCAAGGCCAACAACCAGGCCGAGGCCAAGGCCCGGCTCAAGCGTGCCGAGCTGGATGTGAACATCAGCATGCGCCACACGGCGGACGGCCTGGTGCTGGGTGAGGACACCGAATACACCATCACGGTGACCAACTCCGGCCCCTCCTACGCCACCCAGGTGGTCGTGACCGACAAGTTCCCCGCATCGGGCTCCACGGCCACCTTCAGCTACCAGAACGGCCTGGCGCTGGCCGGCATTCCCGGCGCCTCCGCATCCTGGTGCGGCGTGCAGCCGGCGCTGAACGCGACCAGCGGGCCTCTGCAGTGCACCATCCCCTCGCTGGCGCCGGGCCAGAGCATGACCATCAAGTTCAAGATGCGTGCACAGACCCTGCCCGACAAGGCTTCGGGCGGCACCATCTACCACGAGGCCTCGGTCAAGCCCTTCGAGACGGAATGGCTGAGCAATGGCGGCGATGTGATCGTCAACAACACCACCACCGACCGGACCTCCACCAGCCGCCAGGGCAATGCCGTGGACCTGGGGATCGGCAAGCAGGGCCCCGCCGGCCCGCTGGACGATGGCGACACGGCCAGCTACACGCTGACCGTCACCAACTACGGCCGCGATCCGCAGTCGCCCGCGGGCGGCTCGGTGACCGACGTGCTGCCCGCCGGGCTGGAGTTCGTCTCGGCCTCGGCAGGCTGCAGCTATGCCAGCGGCACGCGCACCGTGACCTGCAGCGTGCCGCAGCTGGCCCAGGGCGGCACGGCCGTCTTCACGCTGGAGACCAAGCTGGACAAGCCCTACAAGGGCGCCCGCCCGCTGGTCAACTCGGCAACGGTCTCGGTGCCCGGTGACGGCAATCCCGACAACGACAAGAGCACGACCACCACGCCGCTCAAGCCGGGGCCGGGCGGCACAGCCAGCATTCCCACGCTGTCGCAGTGGGGCCTGATGCTGATGTCGTCCCTGCTGGCGCTGATGGCGCTGGGGACCATGCGCAGGCGCGAGCGTCGGTGATGCGCTCGTGACGACAAGGGCCGGTGGCGTGATTCACGCACCGGCCTTTGTCGTCTTTGAGCGGTCCGAAGATAATGCGAGCCTATAGAGGGACACTGTTTCGCAACCGCCAGGTCGCAAGCCCGGCAACCAACACTCCAAGACCTGCCATGCTGCGTTTCTTTCTGATCTTTCTGGCCATCCAGCTGACGATGTTCGGGCTGAACCTGCTCAGTTGGGTGCAGCAGCACATCGTGCTGCCCTGGACGGCCTTCCTGGCGCACATCTGCGCCTCGCTGGTGACCTGGTTCGACAGCACGGCCTCGGCCACGGGCAAGGTGCTGTGGAACACGGCCACGGGCTTCGGCGTCTCCATCGAGGCCGGCTGCAACGGCCTGGAGGCCTACATCGTGCTGTTTGCCGCCGTGATGGCCTTCCCCTCGTCATGGCGCCAGAAGCTGGTGGGCCTGCTGGCCGGCTTCGTGGCCGTGCAGGCCATCAACGTGCTGCGCGTCATCAGCCTGTTCTACCTGGGCCAGTGGAGCACCACGGCCTTCAACTTCGCGCATGAGTACCTCTGGCAAGCGCTGATCATGCTGGACGTGCTGGTGTTCTGGCTGCTGTGGGTGCGCTGGAGCGGCCGCAAGGCGCCGTCGCACGATGACGGCGGCCAGCCGCCGCTGCCGCCTGCCACGGCTGCCTCTGCCGCCGTGGCCGCCTGAGGAGCAGGCCATGATCGGACGCAATCCCATCTCGCGCTTCGCGGCCCTGGCCATGGGCGGCATCGTGGTGCTGACCCTGGCCTGGACGCTGGCGGCTGGCTGGCTGGCCGTGCCGGTGTCCGGCATGAGCAAGTGGGTGCTGGAGAACGCCGCCAACGGCTGGGTGCAGCGCGTGGACCTGGAGACGCCCCGCAACCTGGTCGTCAATTCCTCGGTCCAGGTCTCCAACGAGCAGACCGGCTGGCGCCGCGCCGAGGCCATCGTCGAGGTCGATCCCGCCCGCTACGGCTACGGCCTGCCCGTGCTGGTGGCCATGCTGCTGGCGGCCTGGGGGCCGGGCCGGTGGTGGCGCATCCTGGTGGGCTATGTGGCGCTGCTGCCCTTGCAGACCTTCAGCGTGGTCTCGCAGGTGCTGATGCAGCTGTGCCTTGCGGCGCGGCTCGACCTCAACGTGCTGGGCATACAGACATGGCAGCTGGAGGCCATCGTCTACGCCTACCAGATGGGCGGGCTGATGGTGCCCACGCTGTGCCCGGTACTGCTGTGGCTGGCGCTGGACATGGGCTTTGTGCGCCGCGTGCTGCTGCCGGCCTGGAACCGCAGCCGGGCGCCTGCCGCCGCGCCCCAGCCCATGGTGGCGCCCAAGCCCTCGGCCTGGCGCCAGACCGATGGCGCCGCCACCTCCACCGGCCACCCGCTGGTGTCTTCCAGCAGCGCGGCCACCCTGCCCAAGGCCAAGGCCACCAGCGGCACGCCGCAGCGCTGAAGGCCGTGCGCGGCCGTCTTCAGGCCTGAGCGGGCATGGGCGGCAGCAGGCCGCGCTCGGTGATGAAGTCGATCACCTCGCGCAGGCCCTTGCCGCTTTTCACGCTGCCCATCACATAGGGCTTGTGGGCGCGCATGCGCTGCGTGTCGGCTTCCATGATGGACAGATTGGCGCCCACGTAGGGCGCCAGGTCGGTCTTGTTGACCACCAGCAGATCGCTCTTGGTGATGCCGGGGCCGCCCTTGCGCGGAATTTTCTCGCCGCCGGCCACGTCGATCACGTAGATGGTCAGGTCCGACAGCTCGGGGCTGAAGGTGGCGGCCAGGTTGTCGCCCCCGCTTTCGATGAAGACGATGTCCGCCTCGGGGAACTGGCGCAGCATGCGGTCCACGGCCTCGAGGTTGATGGAGGCGTCCTCGCGGATGGCCGTGTGCGGGCAGCCGCCGGTCTCCACGCCCATGATGCGCTCGGGCGGCAGGGCCTCGGCCACCGTCAGCAGGCGCTGGTCTTCCTTGGTGTAGATGTCGTTGGTGATGACCACCAGGTCGTAGTGGGCGCGCATGGCCTTGCACAGCATCTCCAGCAGCGTGGTCTTGCCGGAGCCGACCGGGCCGCCGATGCCGACGCGCAGCGGGGGGAGTTTCTTGGTGCGGGTGTTCATGGTGGACTTGGGGTAAGTGATCAGGACCGGAAGAGCCGGGAGTACTGGTGTTCGTGCCGCGCCTGCAGCACGCTCCATTGGGGCAGCATGGTGTCCAGCCGGGGCGGCGCCTCGCTGGCGCGGCGGCGTGCCTCGCCCACGGCCTGCTCCAGCAGCGGATGCAGGGCCAGCAGCAGGCTCTGGCCCGCTACCTGGCCCAGCGGCACGGCCTTGATGGCGGCGGCCACCTGGTTCTCCAGCCAGGCAAAGCCATAGGCCAGCAGGGCATGGTCCTCGTCGGCATCCACGGCGGCGCAGGCACAGGCAAAGGCCGTGGGATAGGCCAGGCCAGGGGTGTCCACAAGGGCGCCCAGTTGTGCGATGCGGGGCGCAAAGGCCTCGCCGCCCCAGGGCACGGAGCGCAGCAGGCTGTGCAGCGACCAGCCCATCTGCAGCGTCTCGGCACGGGCCTCGCGGCTGTCGCGGCTGGCAATGAACCACTGGTTCCACTCGCGCACCGCCCCCTCGTCGCCTGCGCTCCAGGCCCGGCGCAGCAGCAGCCACAGCGGCGCCTCGCAGCGTGCAAAGCCGTGGGCCAGCGCATCGGCAATCCAGGTGCGCGCCGTGCCGGCGTCCGTGACCAGGCCGTGCTCGATGGCGGCCTCCAGCCCCTGCGAATAGCTGAAGCCGCCCACGGGCAGCTGGGGCGATGCCAGGTGCAGCAGGGCGCACAGCCCCTGCATCGACAGGTCAGCCATGCGGATGGTCGTGGCCGTGCCCGTGTCCGCAGCAGCCTTTGTGATCATGGTCATGGCTGTGGTCGTGGCCATGTTCATGCCCGTGGGAATGATCGTGTGAATGGTCGTGTGAATGGCCGTGTGCGTGCCCATGGTCATGCAGCGCATACACGCTCTGCGCCAGTGCCTGGTCCTCGGCAAAGCTGGTGTCATGGCCGTGGCGGTGGCCGCCGCCATAGGCGCCGGCCTCGGGCTCGAAGGGCGCATCCACCAGGGCCACCTGCGCACCCAGGCGCAGCAGCATGTCGTGCAGCACGGGGTCGTTTTCCAGGTGCAGGTGCGTGGGCGTGACCTCCACCGGGATATGCCGGTTGCCCAAGTGGTAGGCCGCACGCAGCAGGCCCAGTGGCGTGGCCGCCGTCACGCGCAACACCGCTTGGGGCGCCGCGCGCACGGCGACCAGGCTGCCATCCTCTGCCACCAGCACATCGCCGCCGCGCAGCACGCTGCCGCGCGCCAGCACCACGGCCAGCTCGCGCCCCGTGGAGTCAATGGCCGCAAAGCGGCTCTTCTGGCGCATGTCCCAGTCCAGTTCCAGCGTGGCGGCGCGCCTGACCAGCACGGCGGCAAGGCCGCCGCCCTGGGGCATGTGTTTGTTGACGGTGAGCATGAATTGTTTCGTATTAACGTTCGTTATAACATTGCGAAGTCAATGACTTCCCTGGAGATTCCATCATGACCACTCTCAAACTCACCCAGGTCGGCAATTCCGTGGGCTTGATCCTGCCCAAGGAGATTCTGGCGAAGCTGAACCTGGGCAAAGGCGACACGGTGTATCTGACCGAGGTTGCCGACGGTGGCATCAAGCTTTCTCCGTATGACGAGGACTTCGGGCAGCAGATGGATGCAGCGCGCCTGATCATGAAAAAGCGGCGTGGTGTTTTGCGTGAGCTGGCGAAATGACCGGGAACATGCAGGTTTGGGTCTGGCTCAGCGAGGCCGTCATGCTGGCTGTTCACGAAGAGCAACTGACCGAGCATGGTGGCCCGGCGGGCGTGCGTGATGCCGGGTTGCTGGCATCCGCCCTGGCCAGGCCACGCCATCTGGCCGCTTATGGGGCGCCTGATGCGGCCGAGCTGGCAGCCAGCTATGGCTTTGGCATCGCGCGCAACCATCCCTTTGCGGATGGCAATAAACGCACAGCCTTTGTGGCGACCGAGCTGTTTCTCCATCTCAATGGCTGGGAATTGACGGCGGGTGACGAGTCCTGTGTGCTGACCATGGTGGCCTTGGCCGCAGGCGAACTGGACGAGGCCGGGTTCGCCCTCTGGATACGTGAGCACAGTGCGCCCTTGCCCCGCTGACCCCATTGCTCCCCCTTAAAAAAGAAAATACCGCTGCGCCATCGGCAGCTCGGTGGCGGGCTCGCAGGTCAGCAGCTGGCCGTCGGCCACGACCTGGTAGGTCTCGGGATCGACGCTGATGTCGGGCTGCCAGTCGTTGTGCACCATGTCGCGCTTGCTGACGCTGCGGCAGTTTTCCACGGCCACGGTGCGCTTGCGCAGGCCGTAGCGGTCGGCCACGCCGGCCTGCTGGGCGGCCTGCGAGACGAAGGTGAGGCTGGCCGCCGCCACGCCGCTGCCCTGGCCCGCGAACATGGGGCGGTAGTGCACGGGCTGGGGCGTGGGGATGCTGGCGTTGGGGTCGCCCATGGCGGCGCTGGCGATGCTGCCGCCCTTGAGGATGAGGCTGGGCTTGACGCCGAAGAACGCAGGCCGCCACAGCACCAGGTCGGCCAGCTTGCCGACCTCGACCGAGCCCACGACATGGGCGATGCCATGCGTGCGTGCGGGGTTGATGGTGTACTTGGCCACGTAGCGCTTGACGCGGAAGTTGTCGTGGCGCGCGTTGTCGCCCGGCAGGCTGCCGCGCTGGACCTTCATCTTGTGCGCGGTCTGCCAGGTGCGCAGCACGACCTCGCCCACGCGGCCCATGGCCTGGCTGTCGCTGGAGATCATGGAGAAGGCGCCCAGGTCGTGCAGCACGTCCTCGGCGGCGATGGTCTCGCGGCGGATGCGGCTTTCGGCGAAGGCGATGTCCTCGGCAATCGAGGCGTCCAGGTGGTGGCAGACCATGAGCATGTCCAGGTGCTCGTCCAGCGTGTTCACCGTGTAGGGCCGCGTGGGGTTGGTGGACGAGGGCAGCACGTTGGCCTCGCCGCAGACCTTGATGATGTCGGGCGCGTGGCCGCCGCCCGCGCCTTCGGTGTGGTAGGTGTGGATGGTGCGGCCCTTGAAGGCGGCCACCGTGGCCTCGACGAAGCCGCCCTCGTTGAGCGTGTCGGTGTGGATGGCGACCTGGGTGTCGGTCTCGTCGGCCACGCCCAGGCAGCAGTCGATGGCGGCGGGCGTCGATCCCCAGTCCTCGTGCAGCTTCAGGCCGATGGCGCCTGCCGCGATCTGCTCGCGCAGCGGCGCGGCCTGGCTGGCGTTGCCCTTGCCCAGCAGGCCGATGTTCATGGGGTAGCCGTCCACGGCCTGCAGCATGCGCTCCATGTGCCAGGGGCCGGGCGTGACCGTGGTGGCGAAGGTGCCCGTGGCCGGGCCCGTGCCGCCGCCGATCATGGTGGTCACGCCGCTGGTCAGCGCCTCGTCGATCTGCTGCGGGCAGATGAAGTGGATGTGCGTGTCGATGCCGCCGGCCGTGACGATCATGCCCTCGCCCGCAATGATTTCCGTGCCGGGGCCGATGACGATGGTCACGCCCGGCTGCATGTCCGGGTTGCCCGCCTTGCCTATGCCGGCGATCAGCCCGTTCTTGATGGCGATGTCGGCCTTGACGATGCCCCAGTGGTCGATGATCACGGCATTGGTGATGACGGTGTCGGCGCAGTCGGCGGCCATGCGCTGGCTTTGGCCCATGCCGTCGCGGATGACCTTGCCGCCGCCGAACTTGACCTCTTCGCCGTAGATCGTGTGGTCCTTCTCGATCTCGATGACCAGGGCCGTGTCGGCCAGCCGCAGGCGGTCGCCCACGGTGGGGCCGAACATCTCGGCATAGGCCTGACGCGTGATGCTTGCCATGAATGTTCCCTTTCAGAGAGGTCCCATCACCTTGGCGTTGAAGCCATAGATGATGCGGTCGCCGGAGATTTCCACCAGTTCCACCGTGCGTTCCTGGCCCGGCTCGAAGCGCACGGCCGTGCCGGCCGCGATGTTCAGCCGCCAGCCGCGTGCGGCGGCGCGGTCGAAGTGCAGGGCCTCGTTGACCTCGAAGAAATGAAAGTGCGAGCCCACCTGCACGGGCCGGTCGCCGGTGTTGGTGACCGTGAGGGTCTGCACGGGCCGGCCTGCGTTCAGCAGGATCTCGCCGGGCTCGGCCAGCAGTTCGCCGGGGGTGATGCGCTCGGTCATGTGCGGCTCCCGCGCTCAGCCTGCCAGGGCTGCTGCGCCATAGCCCATGGCGGCCACGCCGGCCAGGCGTGCGGCCCAGGCCGATGCCGTGCCGCCGCGCATGGCCCGGCCAAAGGCCACGCCCAGGGCATGCAGCACCAGCGTGGTGGCGACCATGCCCGCCATGTAGGCCCAGAACACGGCTGCGGGCAGCGCGTGGGGGAAGACCTCGCCATGCGCGTATCCGTGGAACAGCGCGAAGGCGCCGGCCAGCACCATGGCCAGGGCCACGGGCAGGCGGCGCTGGGCCACCAGCAGCAGGCCGAAGGCCAGCAGCGAGGCGGCCACCATGGGCTCCACGGCCGGCAGCTCCAGCGGGGTCTGCGTCAGCGCCAGACCCAGCGCCATGCAGGCGGCAAAGGCCACGGGCGGCAGCCACTGGCGCTGGAGCATCAGCCCGCACCACAGGCCCAGCGCCAGCATGGCCAGCAGATGGTCCAGGCCCGCAATGGGATGGGACAGCCCGACCATCAGGGCCTGCATGGCGCCGTCGCCGACATGCAGGTGGGCGCCGGCCCCCGTATGGGCGCTGGTAGCCGTTGCGGCGGCCAGCAGGGCCGGGGCGAGCAGGTAGTTGAAAGTGTTGCGGAATCTGAACATGGAGATCTCCTTGATCGCTATCGAGACTGGATCTGCCCACGGCACAAGCGGATGCAGCGGACTGGTTGGGGGTGCCCAGCAAGGGCCTAAGCTGGCCGCGCCGCCCCGCAGCGATGGCGCCGTCCCCCTTGGGGGAAGCGGCGTAGCCGCTCAGGGGGTCAAACTATTGGGTGATGAACGGTGACCAGCTTGGTGCCGTCCGGGAAAGTGGCTTCGACCTGGATGTCCGGGATCATTTCTGGAATGCCCTCCATCACATCGGCGCGCGTCAGCACCGTGGTGCCCAGGTGCATGAGCTCGGCCACGGTCCTGCCGTCGCGCGCCCACTCCAGCACGGCGGCGCTGATCAGCGCCACGGCCTCGGGGTAGTTGAGCTTCAGGCCGCGCGCCTTGCGCCGCTCGGCCACCAGGGCTGCGGTGAACAGCAGCAGCTTGTCTTTTTCACGCGGGGTGAGTTCCATGGATGAGTCTCCGTTGATCAGGTGGCCCAGAGGCGGGGAGGGCGGGCAGGCATGTCCAGCAGTGCGGGGCGCAGCAGGCGCCAGCCTTCATGCAGCACGGCCCGTGCCGCCTCCATGCGGCGGGCAAGCACGCGCAGCAGCAGCACCGAGGGCGCGCCGCCCTGGCCGGCCAGCAGGCTGGCGCCGGCGCGCACTTCGTCGCTCCAGGGCAGGCTGGCGGCCAGTTGCTCGCTCAATGGCTCCATGGCCGCCAGGGGTTCCGGGGCCACGGCCCAGAGGCTGGCCTGTATGGGCAAGCCTGCCCAGGCAACCGGGCTGGACAGCAGGGCATGGCCGCAGTGCAGCTCGCCCTGTTCCAGCCACAGTGGCAGGCCCGCATGGCTCAGCCGGTTGTGAAGCTGCAGCCGCGCAGGCGGTGCGTCGGCATGGTTCCAGTGCTCGCCTGCGCCATAGCGGCCCAGCACCGTGGCGTCCCAGCCGATGGCGCGCGCGCCCGGCGCAAGCTCCAGGTCCAGCGCCATGGTGGCGTCGGCACCGGCAAACAGCATGTTTTCCTGCGGCAGCCATTCCAGGATGGCGCCTTCTTCCACGCGCAGCCGCACGCGCTGCGCGGCCGGGCGGCCCTGGGACTTGTACCAGCGCGTGGCGCCCGGTGTGGTCAGCAGGGCGTGGGCGCCGGGCTCCACGGTCACATCGATCTGCAACTGATCGCCGCCGGCCACGCCGCCGGGCGGGTGCAGCAGCACGGCATGGCAGATGCCGGGGCCTTCAGGGTGCAGCGGTTTTTGCACGCGCAGCGGGCCTCTGTGGCGTGCGTGGGAAAGCACGCTGCCCTGGCCGGCACGGTGCCCGAAGCGCAGCTCCAGCATGGCCTGCCAGCCCGAGGCGGACGTGGGCACGGCGGTGATCGGTAGCGCTGCGGACATGGGCGGGGCGGACGGTACAGGGCGTGTGGGTGGTAACGGCCTTCCGTCATGCATTTAGCGTGCCAATCCGGTGCAGTGGCGGCTGCGCCCTGCTGGTGCGCTGGCGCATCGGATTGGTGCGTGCGCTGCCATGCGCGGGGCGGAATGCGGCACGCTTGCGGTGCATTCCTGCGCCGCCGTGCCGCAGGTTGGTGCGATGCCCTACGCCCGTGCCTTGGCCTGGCGCGCCAGGCTTCTGTCCCAGGCGACCACGGCCAGCGTGCACAGGCTCAGGGCCAGGCCTGCAACGCTGGCACCCGTCCATCCCCAGTGCAGCCACACCGTCGAGCCCACGGCCGAGCCCAGCGAGGCGCCGATGAAGTACCCCGTCATGTAGACCGCATTGATGCGCGATCGCGCCGAAGGCGCCAGCGCGTAGATCACGTTCTGGTTGCTGATGTGCAGGGCCTGCAGCGCAGCATCGACGATGAGCAGCCCCGCCAGGAACCACCACAGGCTGGTGCCGCCCAGCCACAGCGCCCCCCAGCCCGCCAGCATGAGCAGGCCGCCGGCCAGCGTGGTGCGCTGCTCCAGCCCCCGGTCGGCCAGCCGGCCGGCCATGTTGGCCATGAGGGCGCCGGCCACGCCGACCAGGCCGATGAGGCCGATCTGCGCATCGCCGAACCCGTAGCCCGGCCCGGCCAGCAGCAGCGCCATGGTGGAGAACAGCACGCTCACCGTGGCAAAGCCCATGCCGCCGATCAGCGCCCGGCTGCGCAGGCGCGGCTGCTCGCGCGCCAGCGTGAGCAGGGAGCGCATCACCGCGCCATAGCCGATGCGCTGGGCCGGCTGCGCCAGCGGCAGCGCGCGCCGCAGCAGCAGGGCCACGCCGGCCGTGGCCAGGGCACCGACCCAGTACACGGCATTCCAGCCGCCCAGGTCCGAGAGCACGCCGGCCACGCTGCGCGAGGCCAGGATGCCGATCAGCAGCCCGCTCATGACCAGGCCCACGGCGCGCCCGCTGGCGCCGGGCGCCGCAAAGCTGGCCGCCATGGGCACCAGCACCTGGGCCGCGACCGAGAACAGCCCGGTCATCAGCGTGCCCGCCGCCAGCAGGGTGAAGCTGTGCGCCATGCCGCTGGCCAGCATGCCCAGCGCGGCCAGCAGCATCAGGCCCAGCACCAGGCGGCGGCGTTCCAGCATGTCGCCCAGCGGCACGAGCAGCAGCAGTCCCAGCGCATAGGAGACCTGGGCCATGGTCACCGTCAGCGAGGCACGCGCCTCGCTGATGCCCAGGTCGATGGCGATGGAGTGCAGCAGCGGCTGGTTGAAGTAATTGGCGCCCGCGCACAGGCCGCAGGCCGTGGCCATGAGCAGCAGGGTGCTCTGGGGCAGCACGGGCGCGGCGGTGGCCTGCATGGGCGGCGAGGGCAGGGCGGGGGCCGGGGAGGATCTGTTCATCGGACGAATGCCTGTGGTATCTGCTGATGGGTGGCAAGCGGATGGCTCAGACCCACAGCGGCGGCCGCGCCGGCTGGGCGGTGGCGGGCAGTGCGGCCACGGCATCGACCTCGATCAGCATGCCGGGCAGGGCCAGCCGGGGCACGGGGATCAGGGTGCAGGCCGGAAAGCGCGGCAGGGTATTGCTGGGGGCGCCATCGCCGGGGGCACCGTCGCTCCAATGCAGGCGCACGGCGGCCTGCCAGTCGTTGAAGCGGGCCTCCGAGTGGTCGACGATGAGCAGGGTCAGCTTGACCACCTGGCCCATGTCCGCGCCCGCCGCCTGCAGCGCCAGCTTGAGGTTGGACAGGGCCTGCTGCGCCTGGGCCGCGAAGCTGTCGGGCAGGTCGCCCGCCTGGTTCTCGCCCCCCTGGCCCGAGACGAAGGCCCATTGCGCCGGCCCGTGCACGGTGACCACATGGGTGTAGCCGTTGGGCGTGGCGTCGTAGAGACCGGCGGGCTGCAGATGGTGCAGTTGCGGGGCCGTGGAAGCGGCGGGCTGTGCCGAGGCGGCTGGAAGTGCGTCGTGTTGCATGGTGGGCCTGGAGTCCGAAAGTGCGCCGGCTGGACCGGTGAGGCTTGCCAGTGTGAAACCTCAACCAAAGTTGAGGTCAAATGCAGGCCTGCTTGGACCTATTTTTCCTGCGCCTATTTTCCTGCTGCCATGAATCTGTCTTCTGCCGGTGTCACCGCGTCCGACCATGACGGGCCGGCCATCCTCTCCGTGGGCGAAGTGGCCCGGCGCAGTGGCATCTCCGTCTCGGCCCTGCATTTCTACGAGCGCCAGGGACTGATCGAGAGCCTGCGCACGCCCGGCAACCAGCGCCGCTATGCGCGTGCCGTGCTGCGGCGCGTGGCGGTCATCAGGGTGGCCCAGCGCATGGGCGTGCCGCTGGCCGAGATTGCCGAGGCGCTGCAGGACCTGCCCAGCGGCCGCACGCCCACGCAGGCCGACTGGGCCGCGCTGTCCGCGCGCTGGCGCCACGCGCTGGATGCGCGCATCCAGGGTCTGACCCAGCTGCGCGACCAGATCGACGGCTGCATTGGCTGCGGCTGCCTGTCCCTCAAGGTCTGTCCGCTGCGCAATGACGGCGACTGCCTGGCCGAAGACGGGCCGGGGCCGCACTTTCGCTGAACGGGCATGCGCCCTTGGCGGAACTAGTGCTTGGGCATGGGCAGCGTGGGCGTGCGCGTGCACATCCAGCACAGCCAGCCGGCCAGCGCGCCCATGACGATGCAGTAGGCGACCAGGGCCTCGGTGATGCCGATATGGTCCGAGAGCCAGCCCAGGCCCAGGATGGGCACGATGGTCCCCAGGTAGCCGACCACCAGGTACGTGGACAGCAGGCCCGTGCGCGTGGCCGGTGTCGAGACCTTGTTGACGATGGACATGCCCGCCAGGTTGCACAGGCCGTGGCCCGCCGCCGTGGCGATCACGCTGAGCGCGAACAGCAAGGCCGAGCCCGCAAAGCTGTTGACCAGCAGCAGGAGGTTGCAGGCCACCAGGCAGGCAAAGCCCAGAATGGCCGAGCCCTTGGTCGGGCGCGGGCGCGCCAGGTACTGGAAGCCCGCCGAGAGGAACAGGATCACGCCGATGGACAGGCCCGAAACGGCCGGCCCATGCCAGGGCACCATGCGCTGCATGAAGCTGGGCGCCAGCGATGCGAACAGGCTGAACATGCCGAAGGCGCAGAACGCACACATGCCGCCCAGCGCGTAGTGGCGCGCAAAGCGGCGCTCGGGCAGGGTGATGGTGGGCATGAAATCGCGCCAGTGCAGCGCGCGTGCCTGGGTGGAGGCCAGCTCCGCCGGCTCGGCGATGCGCACCTGGTACAGCGCATAGACGGCCAGCAGGCCCAGCCCCAGCGACGGAATGTAGGCCGTGACCAGCGGCCAGGGCAGCCACTGCGCGATCAGCCCGCCCACCACGGGGCCCAGCCCGAAGCCGAAGGCAATGGTCAGGCTGGTCGTGGCCGCGGCGCGCTGCAGGTCGCCCCGGTTGTTGAGCCGGGTCATGCCCACCGAGGCCGAGGTGGTGATCAGCCCCGAAGCCACGCCGATCACCACGCGGCCCAGCGCAAAGCTGGGCACGTTCCAGGCCACGGTGGAGGCCAGCACGCCCAGCGTCATCAGGATCAGCCCGGCGCGCAGCACGGCGACAAAGCCGAAGCGGTCGGTCAGCCGGCCCAGGAACAGCAGGCTGGCCAGCGCGCCGAACATGTACGCCACGAAGATCTGCGTGATGTGGCTGGGCTGCAGCCCCCAGGCCTGCTGGTACAGCGGGTACAGCGGGCTGGCCAGGGCCGTGCCCATGACACCCACGCACATGGAAAAACACACCCACGCATAGGGCGGCCAACGGGTTTGCATAGAAAAAGGGAACGCGAAGAAGACGAAAGCGAGGGAAAGAGGCGCCGCGCAGGCCTTGCGCCCCGAGGCGCCGCGGCACTGTCCGGGAGCGCATGGAATCTGGAATGACCCGCAGGCCAATGGGTGAATTCTAAGAAACCCGCGTGTCCTGGGTGTTTCGCCGCCTCCGAGCCCCTGGCATGCACCCGGGCATACCGCTGGCATCGTGCGCCAGGCGGCGGGTGTACCCTGTGGCCGTCCCTGTGTTTTCCCTTGTCCAGAGAGTCCGGCATGCCAGTTCCACCCACCGCCTTCATCACCTGCCCGCCATCGCGCAAGGCGGCTGGGGCCGCGCTTGTCGCCTGCGCGCTGCTGCTGGCCGGTTGCGGCTCGGTAGGCGGCGGCGTGGACATAGGCATTCCCGTCGGCCCGGTATCGGTGGGCGTCGGGCTGGGCAGCGGCGGGCTGAGCGCCGGTGTCGGCACGGGCGTGGGGCCGCTGGGCGTTGGCGTGGGCGTCAACCAGAGCGGCCAGGTCCTGGGCAGCGCCGGCGTGGGCGCCTCCACGGGCGTGGGCGGCGCGCGGGTGGGTGTGGGCGTGGGCTCGTCCACCGTGCTGCACGACCCGCAGCGCTCCGCCACCCAAACACCGCAGGAGCCCGCACCTGCAGCCCCCTCCCAGACACCCGCCAGCCAGTTGCAATGGCGCGACGCCAGCGGTCAGGTCGTACCGGCCTGCCGCGTCGACGGGCGTTGCTGACGCTTAAGCGTATGCGTCGCCCTGGAAGGTGCGCCTGGCCCAGCCTAGCGCAGCCGCTCAGGGGGACTTCGGTTCACCCCGCCCAGACGATACGGTCCCGGCCCGCGTTCTTGGCGAGGTACAGGCGCCGGTCGGCATCGGCCAGCAATTGGTCGGCGCTGTTGTCGGGCGAAGGCGCCATGCTGGCCACACCCAGGCTGACGGTCAGCGCATGGCCCAGGGGCGAGGCGGCGTGGGGCAGGTCCAGCGCCCTGAGCGCATCGACGATGCCCTGCGCAACCAGCACCGCGCCGTCCAGCGCCGTATGGGGCAGCAGGCAGACGAATTCCTCGCCGCCATAGCGCGCCAGCAGGTCGCCAGGCCGGTGCAGCGCGCCCTGTATGGCCTGGGACAGCTGGCTCAGGCATTCATCGCCGACCAGATGGCCGTAGTGGTCGTTGTAGGCCTTGAAGTGGTCCACATCGATCATCACCAGCGACAGCGGCTCGCCCAGCCGCTGCAGGCGCATGAACTCGCGCTCCAGCTGGGCGCCGAAAAAGCGCCGGTTGGCCGTGCCCGTCAGCCCGTCGCTGTGCGAGAGCAGCTGCAGCATCTTGCGCTGCTGTGCAATCTCCAGATGCGTGCGCACGCGCGCCTTGAGCACGGGCGGGCGAAAGGGCTTGGTCACGAAATCCACCGCGCCCAGGTTCAGTCCCAGTTCCTCGCAATGGGGCTCGGTCAGCGCCGTGAGAAAGATGACGGGGATGTGGGCGGTTTCCAGGTCCGCCTTCAGGCGCCGGCAGACCTCGAAGCCGTCCATCTCGGGCATGCGGATGTCCAGCAGGATGAGGTCGGGCAGGTACTGGCGGGCCAGGGTCAGCGCGTCCTCGCCCGTGTGGGCCATGAGCACGCTGCACAGATCCTTGATCACCTGGCAGATGATGGCGGCGTTGTCCGGGACGTCGTCCACCACAAGCACCTTCTGCCCGGCAGGCAAGGGCTGTAGCGGGTTGGGCAGCGTAGGGGGGAAGGCGGAGTAGGGCATGGCCGGTGGGATTTCGGGCCGAGAATACCCCGGAACCCGCAGCCCTGGATAGGGCGCAGGGGGTGTGGACAATTTGTAAAGATCTCTGTCTTCGGCAGGCAGGCGGCCCGGTGGCCTCAGGCGTATAGAGGCTCTTCCTGCATCGCCTCGATCTGCTCGTTGAGCATGTCCACCTGCCCGCGCCAGTAGTCGGGTGTGCCGAACCACGGGAAGTTGATGGCAAAGATCGGGTCGTCCTGGCGCCGCGCCAGCCAGGCGCTGTAGTGGATGAGGCGCAGCGTGCGCAGCGGCTCGATCAGGGCCAGCTCGCGTCGGTCGAAGGGGCGGAACTGCTCATAGCCATCCAGCAGGGCCCCCAGCTGGCGCGTGCGCTGGCTGCGGTCGCCCGACAGCAGCATCCACAGGTCCTGCACGGCCGGGCCCGTGCGCGCATCGTCCAGGTCCACGAAATGCGGGCCGCCATGGCCTTCGTCGTCCAGCGGCGTCCACAGCACGTTGCCGGGATGGCAGTCGCCGTGCAGGCGCAGCGTGCGCGCGCTGTGCAGGCCGAAGTGGCCGGCTGCGCTCAGGCCGTCGGCAGCGGGTGCCATCAGCTCAAGGGCGCGCTGGCAGGCGGCTTTCCAGGTGGATTCCACCTCCAGCGGAATCATTTTCCGGTCCAGCAGCCATTGCATGGAGTCGTGGCCGAAGGTGGCCAGGTCCAGCGCGGGCCGGTGCACAAACGGGCGGGCTTCGCCCACGGTGTGGATGCGGGCCAGGAAGCGCCCGGTCCACTCCAGCACCTCGAAATCGTCCAGCTCGGGCGGGCGGCCACCGCGCCAGGGGCTGACCGAGAAATCAAAGCCCGCGTAGCTGTGCAGCGTGGCACCTGCCAGCACCAGCGGGGGCACGGCAGGCACTTCGGCGGCCGTCAGCTCGGCGCTGAAGGCGTGCTCCTCCAGGATCTGAACGCGGCTCCAGCGGCCCGGGCGGTAGAACTTCAGCACCACGCGTTCGCCGTCCTCCAGCACGGCCTGGTAGACACGGTTTTCGTAGGAGGCCAGGGCCGTGAGCCGGCCATCGCCCCACAGGCCGACCGAGGCCAGTGCGTCGAGCACGGCGTCGGGCGTGAGCCGGGCATAGGCGTGCGAACCGGCATCGGGGACGGCACTCAGATCAGGATCGTATGGTGTGGCAGACATGGGGCGATTGTCGCCGGGCTGGCTTAAGCTTTGCGTCCGCCCGACAACGCCGATCCGCCCGCCGTGCCGCTGCTGCCCCACTTCCTGCAATCCCATGCCATCGCCAGTGCGGCCGGGCCATCCGACGACTGGAGCGCCTGGCACCTCGGCCGTGGCCGCTATGCGGTCTGGGTGGTGACGATGCAGGCGCTGACCCCGCCTGTGCGCGACGCCGTGCAAGCCGCCTGTGCGCAGGCACGCCGCTGGCTGGGCGCGGCGCTGGTCCCGCACTGCCAGCGGCAACTGCACGTGACCCTGGCCACCGCGGGCTTTCTGGATGGCGGTGCGCAACTGCCGCAGGCCTACGGCGCGGCGCAACTGTCGCGCGACCTGCTCGCGCTGCAGCACCTGCCGGCCGCGCCGCTGCAGCTGGAGTTCGGTGGCTGGGGAAGTTTCGAGATGGCGCCCTACCTTCAGGTGCGCGACGGCAGGCCGGACGGCTGCACGCTGCACGGACTGCATGGCGTGCTCGCGCAGACAGGGCCAGGGCTGGCGCTGACCGAGGCGATGCGCCCCTACGTGCCCCATGTGACGCTGGGCGCCTGGAGCGCTGCCTGGCCCCGTGACCAGGTGCTGCAATGGATGAGCGGCCTGCCAATGCAGGAGCACTGGCAGGCCGCCGTGGGCGAGATCGCGCTGGTCAGCTATGCAGCCGATGTGCTGCACGGGCCGTTGACCTGTCACGCCCGCTACGACCTCCTGCGCCGCAGGCTGCACTGGCTGCAGAGGCCGGACTGGGCCTGATCAGGCCAGGGTGATCTGCACGTCGATGTTGCCGCGCGTGGCGTTGGAGTAGGGGCAGACCTGGTGGGCCGCGTCCACCAGGGCCTGGGCGGCGGCCCTGTCCATGCCGGGCAGGCTGACCTTCAGGCGCGCGGCGATGCCGTAGGCGTTGGGGATGGTGCCCAGGTCCACTTCGGCGTCGATGGCCAGGTCCTGGGGCAGGCTGATCTTCTGCTTGCCGGCCACGGCCTTGATGGCGCCGATGAAGCAGGCCGAGTAGCCGGCGGCGAACAGTTGCTCGGGGTTGGTGCCCGTGCCGCTGGTGCCCGGCGAGGACAGGGTCACATCCAGGCGTCCGTCATCGGTGCGCGAGGCGCCGTCGCGGCCGCCGGTGGTGTGGGCACGTGCGGTGTACAGGACTTTTTCGAGCTGGGCCATGGTGTCTTCCTTTTGCAAAGTTGTCCGGCGGTGCGGACGGGTGGAGGAAATCGTCTGTGGGTGGTCGTCAATCGCTGCGGCGCGGCACCAGCCGCTGGCGCAGTGCGCCCAGTTGCTGCGTCAGCGCCTGCAACTCGGGCAGCGTGCACTGCGTGCTCTGCAGCACGCAGGCGGGAATCTTTTCAGCCGCATCGCGCAGCGCCCGGCCTTGCGGCGTGAGCGTGATGCGCACGCGCCTCTCGTCATGCGCATCGCGCACCCGCTCCAGCAGGCCCGCGCCTTCCAGGCGCTTGAGCAACGGGGTCAGCGTGCCCGAATCCAGATACAGCTGTTCGCCGATCTCGGACACGGTCAGGCCGTCGCGCTCCCACAGCACCAGCATCACCAGGTACTGCGGATAGGTCAGGCCGATGCCATCGAGCAGGGGCTTGTACAGCTTGGTCATGGCCAGCGATGCCGAGTACAGCGCAAAGCAGACCTGGTTGTCCAGGCGCAGAAGCTCGGAGCTGTCGAGAGGAAGGGGGTGGCTGCTGGGCATGGGTTGAATTATTGCTGTCAATTAAATTGTGCACAACTTAATTTGAAAAACCCCTTCGGATCGGAAGGTGAAGATCCGCAGGGGTCGAGGGACCGAGGGGGCCTATCGGCCCGTGAAGCGAGCGGGGCGTTTTTCGATGAAGGAGCGCACGCCCTCGGCCGCATCCTCGCTGCTGGCCAGGCGCTGCTGCACGGGAATGAAATCGGCCACGGCGGCGGCCTGGCCCAGCTCGATGGCCTTGAGCACATTGAGCCGCGTGGCCACCACGGCCTGCGGGGCCTGGGCGGCAATGCGCTCGGCAATGCGCAGCGCCTCGGCCAGCTCCTCACCGGCCGGCACCACCTTCTGCACGAAGTTCAGGCGATAGGCCTCGGCGCTGTCGAATTCGTCGGCCGTCAGCAGGTGCAGCATGGCATTGCCCACGCCCGCACGTTCGGCCATGCGCAGCGTGGCGCCGCCCGTGGGCATGATGCAGCGCTGCACCTCCAGCTGGGAAAAGCGGCAGTCATCGGCCGCGACCACGATGTCGGCGCCCAGCATCAGCTCGATGCCCACCGTGAAGCAAATGCCCTTGACCGCCACCACCATGGGCTTGGCGCGGCGCCGGTAGCCGACCAGGCCGTAGTCGTGCGGCTCCACCAGGCCTTGCGGGATGGCCTTCCTGCCCGAGCGCAGGTACTCCGCCATCACCGGCAGGTCCAGCCCCGCCGTGAAATGGCTGCCGAACGCATGCAGCACGCCCACGCGCAATTGCGGGTCGTCGTCCAGCCGGGTATAGGCCTCGGCCAGCTGCTGGAACATGGGGGGCGTCCAGCCGTTGCGCTTGGCGGGACGGTTGATGCCGATCAGCAGCACATGGCCGCGCACTTCGCAGCTGATGCAGCCTTCGGGCGGCGGGGTGGGGGTGTTGATGTCCATGCGTGTCTCCTGCGCATGGACCTTAGAGCAGGCCAGGGATGGGTGCAGTCGCGCAGAGGACGGTTGAAAACGAAATGAATATCTAAGCAATGCTTTCGTTTTCTGAGGTTTGGGAAAGCTGATCGATGAAAATCGATAAGTTCGTTTCGATTCATTGCCAGCGCCATTGCCGATCGATAAGATCGAAACCATGCTTTCGATTTCATTGAAGCCATGAAGATCTCCATCGACTCTGTGGATGCACTCGGTGACGCGGTATGGGCCGTTCGCAAGGCGCGGCGCTTGCGCCAGGACGATGCAGCAGGCGCCGCAGGCGTGAGCCATGTCTTTGTGCGGGACGTGGAGCGCGGCAAGCCCACGGTCCAGTTTGGGCGCGTGCTGCAACTGCTGTCCGAACTGGGAATCGAGGTGCTCATCGACCTTCCCGAGGGAACCGAGCAGGCCTATCTGCAGCGCCGCCAGGCCAGGCTGCCACCTGAGTCCCATGGTTCCCACGAGTACCGAACGCGCCAGGGCGCACCGGACGGAGAGCCAGCCGCTGAAGTCAGGGAGGAGCCCGGTGCCCGCGACTCGGACGATGCGTTCTTCCGCACCGCCTTCGAAAAGAACAGGCCGTGACCGCACGCATCCTGGACGTATTCATCAACGGCCGGCTTGCCGGAAAGCTGGTCGAAAACAGGGATGTCTGGGGCTTTGCCTATGAGGAGGAGTGGATGGGCGACCCTCGCGCTTTCCCATTGGCGCCCGGCATTTCCTTGGCAAAGCGCAGGCACATCGACGGATCTACGCACCGCAGCGTCCAATGGTTCTTCGACAACCTGCTGCCCGAGGAAGCACTGCGCAGTGCGATCAGCAAAGAGCTGGAGGTGAATGAGCACGATGCCTTCGGCCTTTTGCAGGCCCTTGGCGCGGAATCGGCCGGATCCCTGGTCCTGCTGCCGCCTGGGGCGGGTGCAGCCGAGCGCGGCGCAAGGAGGCTGGAGTTCGGCGAACTGTCACTAAGACTCAGGAACTTGCCGCGCACATCCTTGCATGCCGGATCACCCAAGCGCATGTCCCTGGCTGGAGCGCAGCACAAAATGGTGGTGCTGTACGACGAGAAAACCGCTCGCCTGCAGGAACCCTTCCAAGGGACGGCTTCCAGCCATATCCTCAAGCCGGACTCCACGGCCGAAGGCTATCCGCACTCGACCGTCAACGAGGCCTTCACCATGAAGCTTGCCGGGCGCCTGGGGCTTGATGTGCCGCCGGTACACCTGCTGTACACGCCCGAGCCGGCCTATGTCATCAACCGCTTTGACCGCGTGTTTGATGAAGCGTCCCAAGAGTGGCTGCGACTGCATGTGGTGGATGCCTGCCAACTGCTCGACCTGGCCCGGACTTTCAAATATCAAGGAGCCAGCATCCAGACACTGGCGTCGTTGATGGACCGCTGCCGCGAAAAGGCGCAAGCCCGGATGGGCATCTATCAGTGGCTGCTGTTCAACACCCTGGTGGGCAACAGCGACAGTCATCTGAAGAATCTGTCGTTCCTGGTGGACCGGGGCGGCGTCAGGCTGGCGCCGTTCTACGATCTCCTGAGCACCGCCGTCTATCACACGCGGGCTTACGCCGATGAACATGCGGTATGGCCACAGGAGCGGCTGACGGTTCCGCTTGCGGGTGCGGCCTTCTTTGCCGACGTGACCTACGGAAAGCTGCTGGCCGCAGGTACGGCCTTGGGCCTGACCCAGAGCACAAGCGGACGTGTGCTCGACAGGATGCTTGGCATGCTGGCTCCGCAGGCCGATACGTTGATCGCAGAATTCGAGGCTGGCCAGCTCCACCAGCCTGCCGACTCTGCAATGGACCATTCCACAAGAAGTGCCCACCTGAGAATGCTCAGGTCGATACGTCACATCGTCATCGAGGACATGCTGGCGCTGGTGCGCAAAACCAAGTAGCGCGCGGCCACCAAAACAAAAGGCGAAGGCCAGCCTGAGCTGCCTTCGCCTTCGCTTGGCCTTGGGGGCGGTGTATCAGTAGCTGTACACGCCGCGGCCCGTCTTGCGGCCCAGGCGGCCGGCGGCCACCATTTCCTTGAGCAGGGGGCAGGGACGGTACTTGCTGTCGCCGAATTCCTTGAGGTAGACCTCCATCACGGCCAGGCACACGTCCAGGCCGATCATGTCGGCCAGCGCCAGCGGGCCGATGGGCTGGTTGCAGCCCAGCTTCATGCCGGCGTCGATGTCCTCGGCCGATGCCAGGCCTTCGGCCAGCACGAAGAAGGCCTCGTTGATCATGGGCACCAGGATGCGGTTGACCACGAAGCCGGGGGCGTTCTTCACGGTGATGGGGCTCTTGCCCAGGCGCTCGGACAGTTCCTTGACCGTGGCGTGCGTCTCGTCGCTGGTCTGCAGGCCGACGATGATCTCCACCAGCGCCATCATGGGCACGGGGTTGAAGAAGTGCATGCCGATGAACTTGTCGGCACGGCCTGTCACGGCGGCCAGCTGGGTGATGGAGATGGACGAGGTGTTGGTGGCGACGATGACGTCGGCATCCAGCAGGGCGTCCAGCTGCTTGAGGATCTTGACCTTGAGCTCGTAGTTCTCGGTGGCGGCCTCGATGACCAGTTGCGCGCCCTTGAGCGCCGCGTAGTCGGTCGATGTCTTGATGCGGGCCAGGGCGGCGGCCTTGTCGGCCTCGGTCAGCTTTTCCTTCTTGATCAGGCGGTCCAGGCTGCCCGAGACGGTGGCCACGCCCTTCTGGACGGCGGCATCGGAGATGTCCACCATGACCACGTCGATGCCCGATACCGCGCAGGCCTGCGCGATGCCGTTGCCCATGGTGCCTGCGCCGATGATGCCTACGGTTTGAATTGCCATGACTGTCAGTCTCCTCAAACGAACAAAGTGAATGCGAACGTGAATGCGATCCAGCGATCGTAGCGGGATTCGGAGCATCCACCGGGTTTGCCCCGGCTTGCGGCGCCGCGCAGGCGACTGCAACAGTGGATGGCTACACCGCAGGGGAGGGGGAGGCATGCTGGACTACATCGTGATCGGAGGCGGCTCGGCGGGCTCGGTGCTGGCCGGGCGGCTCAGCGAGGATGCGCAGACGCAGGTGGCGCTGCTGGAGGCCGGGCCCCCCGACTCCAGCGTGCTCATCCACTGCCCGGCAGGCATGGCCGCCATGGCCAAGGGCGGGCGCCACAGCTGGGGCCTTTCCACCGTGCCGCAGCCGGGCCTGGGCGGGCGGCGTGGCCACCAGCCGCGCGGCAAGGTGCTGGGCGGCTCCAGCGCGGTCAACGCCATGGTCTATGTGCGCGGGCAGCCGGCCGACTACGACCACTGGGCCGCCCAGGGCAATCCGGGCTGGAGCTGGAGCGAAGTCCTGCCCTACTTCCTGCGCGCCGAGCACAACGAGCGCGGCGCTGACGCCTGGCACGGCACGGGCGGGCCCCTGAACGTGGCCGAGCTGCGCGATCCCAACCCGCTGTCCCGGGCCTTCGTGCAGGCGGGCGTGCAGGCCGGCCATGCGCACAACGCGGATTTCAACGGCCAGGCGCAGGAGGGCGTGGGCCTGTACCAGGTCACCCAGCGCAATGGCGAGCGCCACCACGTCGCCAAGGCCTATCTGGCGCCGCACCGTGCCAGGCCCAATCTGCGCGTGGAAACGGGTGCCCAGGTGCTGCGCATTCTGTTCGAGGGCCGGCGCGCCGTGGGCGTGGAGTACCTGCAGGGCGGTACGGTGCAGCAACTGCACTGCCGGCGCGAGGTGCTGCTTTGCGGCGGCGCACTGCTGTCGCCGCAGCTGCTGATGCTGTCTGGCGTGGGGCCGGGCGATCACCTGCGTTCGCTGGGCATCGATGTGGTCCACCACCTGCCCGGCGTGGGCGCCCATCTGCATGACCACCCGGATGTGGTGCTGGTGGTCGATGGCGCGCAGCTGACCGACAGCTTCGGCCTGTCACTGGGCGGTGCGCGCAGATTGCTGGCCGCCGTGGGCCAATGGCGCAGCCAGCGGCGCGGCATGCTGACCACCAACTTTGCCGAGGCGGGCGGCTTCATCCGCAGCAGCCCTGGCGAGGCTGCGCCCGACCTGCAGCTGCACTTCGTGGTGGCCAAGCTGGTGGACCATGGGCGCAAGACGGTCTGGGGCCACGGCTATTCCCTGCATGTCTGCGTGCTGCAGCCGGCCAGCCGGGGCAGCCTGCGTCTGGCCAGTGCCGACCCGCTGGCCCTGCCGCTGGTGGATCCGGCCTTTTTCTCCGACGCGCAGGACCTGCGGCGCATGGTGAACGGCGTGCGCTGCGCCCGCGAGATCCTGGCCCAGCCGGCGCTGGCGGCCCTGGGCGGGCGCGAGATGCCGGCCTCGGCCGGCGCGCAGGACGATGCGGGCATCGAGGCCTTCATCCGCAGCCATGCCGACACCATCTACCACCCCGTGGGCAGCTGCCGCATGGGGCCGGGGCCCATGGACGTGGTCGATGCGCAGCTGCGTGTCTACGGCCTCAAGGGCCTGCGCGTGGTCGATGCCTCGGTCATGCCGCGCATCGTCAGCGGCAACACCAATGCGCCCACGGTGATGATCGCGGAGAAGGCGGTGGACATGATCCGCGCCGCAGCGCGCTGAAGAACGGCCGGATCTCAGGCCCTGAAGCGCCTGCGCGTCATCGCCAGCGCAAACCAGTAGGCCGCCACCGTGGTGGCGGCCAGCACCAGGCCGTGGCGCAGCGGGTGGGCCGGCCACTCGTCCATGAACAGCGGGCGCACCAGCTCCACGGCATTGGTCAGCGGCAGCCAGTCCGAGGCCAGGCGCACGGCCTCGGGCAGCTGCTCGCGCGGGAAGAACACGCCGGACAGGAACATCATGGGCGTGAGCACCAGGGTGAAGTAGTAGGTGAAGAAGTCATAGCCCTTGGCCAGGGCGTTGAAGATCAGCGCGATGCTGGAGAACATGATGCCCACGCACAGCAGCACGGGCCAGGCCACCAGCAGCCTGGGCGAATGGCTGATGCCCAGCGCCAGCATCACGCCCAGGATGCCGGTGACCGTGAACAGCGCCTTGAAGGCGGCCCAGAGCATCTCGGCCAGCAGCACGCTGTCCAGGCTGATGGGCGCGTTCATGATGCCGTCCCAGGTCTTTTGCACATGCATGCGCGAGAAGGCCGAGTACAGCGCCTCGAAGCTGGCGGCATTCATGGCGCTCATGCAGATGGAGCCGCTGGCCAGGAACAGGATGTAGGGCACCTGCCGGCCCGTGGCCCCCACGGTGACCTCGCCCACCAAGGCGCCCATGCCGTAGCCGAAGGCCACCAGCCACATCAGCGGCTCGGCGATGTTGCCGATCAGGCTGGGCAGGGCCAGCTTGCGCCACACCAGCAGGTTGCGCAGGAACACCGGCCACCAGCGCAGCGACAGGTCGGGCGGGCGCCAGATGCTGGGGGTGTCCGATGCGGGTTCGGTCATGGTGGTTCAGCCGTCGGTTCTGATCTGTCGGCCGGTGAGCTTGAGGAACAGGTCCTCCAGGTTGGCCGGGCGGTGCAGGGTGCGCAGGTGGCTGTGCGCGGCCAGCGCCTGCAGCAGCGGGCGCGCGTCGTGCGTATAGAAGAAGACGGTGTCGCCACTGACCTCGGTGCGCCCGGCCAGGGGGCGCAGTGCCGCGTCATGCGCCAGGCCCAGGGCGCCGTTGCCGTAGGCCTCGACCACTTCGGGCTCCAGGTGCTCGGCGATGAGTTCGCGCGGGCGGCCTTCGGCGATCTTGCGGCCGTGGTCCAGCACCAGCAGCCGGGAGCACAGGCGCTCGGCCTCGTCCATGAAATGCGTGGTCAGCAAGATGGCCTTGCCCTGCTGCAGCAGCCACTGCAGACGCTCCCAGATCAGGTGGCGTGCCTGCGGGTCCAGGCCCGTGGTGGGTTCGTCCAGCAGCAGCAGGCGCGGGTCGTTGACCAGGGCGCGCGCCAGGGACAGGCGCCGTTTCATGCCGCCGGACAACTCGCCCGGCTTGGCCGCGGCCTTGTGCGACAGCGCCGCGAAGTCCAGCAGCTGCGGTATGCGGTCACGCATCTGCGCCGTACCCAGTCCGAAGTAGCGCGCGTAGACGCCCAGGTTTTCCGCGCAGCTGAAGTCGGGGTCCAGCGTGTCGTTCTGCGAGACCACGCCCAGCCGCGCCTTGATGGCCAGTGCATCGGCAGGCATGTGCAGCGGCGGCGAGCCGTCTTCGGGGTGGTAGAGAACATGGCCCGCATCGGGTGCCGTCAGGCCCAGGCAGATGCGCAGCGTGGTGGTCTTGCCCGCGCCATTGGGGCCGATCACGCCCAGGCATTCGCCGGGAGCGATGGAAAAGGACAGGTCATCGACCACCGTGGTGTCGCCGTAGCGCTTGCGCAGGTTCAGGGCGTCGAAGAGCGCGGGCATGGAGCGTTTTCCTGGGGTCCGGGGCTAGCGCGCAGGCTTGGCGGCCAGTGCGGGCCTGGCCGGCGCATCCGGCGTCTCCGGCGTCTCCGATACAGCAGGCGCATCGGCGCAGGCCTGCTGCTGCGGTGGGCTCAGCCGCACCTGCGTCCAGCAGTCACGCCCGCGGCGCTTGGCAGCGTAGAGCGCGGCATCGGCGGCGGGCAGCAGCATTTCCAGGCGCAGGCCGTCCCAGACCTGGGGCGCGTGGGCGCAGCCGGCACTGAAGCGGACTTCGAAGCCCAGCGTCTGCGTCGAGGCCTGCAGCAGCGCGGACTGCAGCCGGGTGCACAGGGTGTCCACACCGTCGTCCGTGGTGTAGAGCAGCAGGCAGAACTCCTCGCCGCCCCAGCGCGCAGCGATTTCGTCACTGCGCAATTGCTGCTGCAGCAGGCGGGCGAAGAGGCACAGCGTACGGTCGCCCATGGCATGGCCGTATTCGTCGTTGACATGCTTGAAGTGGTCCAGGTCCAGCATCACCAGGGCCAGGGCCTGCCGGTGGCGCTGGGCATGCGCCAGCATGGCGGGGGCGCGCTCCAGCAGGGCGCGGCGGTTGGGCAGGCCGGTGAGCATGTCCTGCAAGGCCATGTCGCGCAGCTGCTGGTTGGTCTCGTCGCGCCAGGCCACCAGCACGGCCACCATCAGCAGCGTGCTGCTCAACGTGACCAGCAGGGCGAATATCTGGTTGGCGCCGCTGTCGGCCGTGAAGCTGGGCAGGAAGGGCGTGGCCAGGGCCAGGTAGCTGCGCACCAGAAGTACCAGCCCCATGAAGACGGCCACGCCGCACATCAGATAGCGCCAGCTGCGTGCCACGGGGCGGCGTGGCGCCAGGCACAGGCCGGCCAGCGCCAGCAGGCTCAGTCCGTGGGCGGCGCTGAACCAGCCGGTGCGCAAGGACAAGTGGGGCAGCAGCAGGGTGAAGCCCAGCGGCCCCAGAAAGCACAGCGCGATCAGGCCGCGTTCCAGCCAGGGCGGCCGGGGCCCCAGCCATTCGCGCAAGGCGCGCGCCATCTGCCACTGTGCCGATGCCGCGCAGGCTGCTGCGCCCAGCGACAGCAGTTCGCGCGAGAGCAGGCCTTGCGGCAGGCGGCTGGCGATGAGGATGAAGATCCAGGCACCGGCCTGGATCAGGAAGAAATGCTGGGCATGGCGCGCGGCACCGCTGACGCGCCGCCCCATGGCCAGCGGCAGGGCGGCCGACATGGCCATCATGTTGAGGGCCACGACCGAGGTCATGGAGAAAAAATCCAGGGTGGGCAGCGTGGATGGCATGTGCGTCCCTGGATGGCGGTGCGAAGCGGGGCCCTTGGAAGAAGGTGGCCGCGCTATTGGAACGCCACCTCCGCGAAGCTGCGCAGCTTGCGGCTGTGCAGGCGCTGGGTGCCGCCCTCGCGCAGGATGTCGATGGCGCGCATGCCGATGCGCAGATGCTGGTCCACGCGCTCGCGGTAGAAGTGGTTGGCCATGCCGGGCAGCTTGATCTCGCCGTGCAGCGGCTTGTCGGACACGCACAGCAGCGTTCCATAGGGCACGCGGAAGCGGAAGCCGTTGGCCGCGATGGTGGCGCTTTCCATGTCCAGCGCCACGGCGCGGCTCTGGCTGAAGCGCAGCTGGGGCAGGTTGTTGGGCAGCAGCTCCCAGTTGCGGTTGTCGGTGCTGGCCACGGTGCCGGTGCGCATGATGCGCTTGAGGTCGGGCCCGTCCATCTGCGTGACGTCGGCCACGGCCTGCTGCAGGGCCAGCTGGATCTCGGCCAGCGCGGGAATGGGCACCCACAGCGGCAGCTCCTCGTCCAGCACATGGTCCTCGCGCACATAGGCGTGGGCCAGCACGTAGTCGCCCAGCTGCTGGCTGTTGCGCAGGCCCGCGCAGTGGCCCAGCATCATCCAGGCGTGCGGGCGCAGCACGGCAATGTGGTCGGTGATGGTCTTGGCATTGGCCGGCCCCACGCCGATGTTGACCATGGTGATGCCGCTGTGGTCGGCGCGCACCAGGTGGTATGCCGGCATCTGCGGCAGGCGCGGCGGCGGCGTGCCCAGCTCGTCATTGGGCTGGGCCGGCAGGCCGGTGCGGCGCGTGACCACGTTGCCGGGCTCGATGAAGGCCACGTACTCGCTGTCCTCCCGGGCCATCTCGGCGTGGCCCAGGCGGATGAACTCGTCGATGTAGAACTGGTAGTTGGTGAACAGCACGAAGTTCTGGAACCACTCCGGCTGGGTGCCCGTGTAGTGGCGCAGCCGGTGCAGCGAATAGTCCACGCGCGGGGCCGTGAACAGCGACAGCGGCAGGGCCTCGCCCGGCTGGGGGCGCCAGGTGCCGTTGGCGATGCCGTCGTCCATGGCCTCGAGGTCGGGCAGGTCGAACACATCGCGCATCAGCTGCCGGCGCTCGCGCGACAGCGTGCCTTCGATGTGGTCGTTCTCGGCAAACGAGAAGTGGATGGGGATGGGCTTGTCGCTCAGGCCCACTTCCAGCGGCACGCCGTGGCTCTTGATCAGCAGGCGGAACTGCTCGGCGTAGTAGCGCGAGAACAGGTCGGGCCGCGTGAGCGTGGCCTCGTGCGTGCCCGGCCCCTCGACAAAGCCGTAGGCCAGCTGCGTGTCCGCGCGTGACACGGTGGCCGTATGCATGCGCACGAAGGGGTAGTAGGCGTGGACGGGGGCGGCCGGGGTTTCACCGGAGACGAAGCGCTGCATGTTCGTGCGCAGGTGCTCTATCTGCTCGCGGTAGATCTGCTGTACATGCTCCAGGGCCCGCTGGGGGTCGGTGTGCAAGGTGGCTGCGGCCCTTGAGGCCTGCGAGGGGTTGTGAAGCGAAACCATGGGCTATTGTCGTTGGACTGGATGACTGTTGTGCAACTGCCAGGCGCGCGCTCTGTCGGCCGGCATGGGCGGCGCCACAAGGTACCCCTGCATCATGCCGCAGCCCAGGTCGCGCAAAAGCTCCAATTGGGCAGGTGTTTCCACGCCTTCAGCGACGATGTCCAGATGCAGGCTGTGGCCCATCTGCACGATGGCGGTGACGATGGCCGTGTCGTCCTCGCTATCGGGCACGTCGGCGATGAAGGACCGGTCTATCTTGAGCTGGTTGATGGGGTGGCGGCGCAGATAGGCCAGCGAGGAATAGCCGGTGCCGAAGTCGTCGATGGCCAAGCCCACGCCCAGGGCCTGCAGCGCCTGCAAGGTGTCCTGCACCTGGCCGCTGGTGTGCATCAGCGTGGACTCTGTCAGCTCGATGTGCAGCCAGCGCGCTTCCAGGCCGGTTTCCTCCAGCACCAGGGCCACCTCGCGCGCCATGTTGCGCTGGCGAAATTCCAGCGCGGAGACATTCACGGACAGGGGTACGGGCCGCAGCCCCTCGTCCTGCCACTGGCGAGCCTGGCGGCAGGCCTCGCGCAGCACCCAGTGGTCTATGGCCGAGATCAGGCCGCGCGCCTCGGCAAAGCCGATGAACTCGCCGGGCAGCACCAGGCCGCGCTGCGGGTGGCGCCAGCGCACCAGGGCCTCGAAGCCCGCCAGCCGGCCATCGGCCGTGAAGGTCTGGGGCTGGTAGTGCAGCTCGAACTCGCCGCGCTCCAGCGCGCCGCGCAGTTGCTGCTCCTGCATCAGCATCTGGGTGGCCTGGCCGCCGTGGGCGGGTGCGTAGAACTGCAGGTTGCGCCGGCCGCTGTCCTTGGCCGTGTGCGTGGCGCTTTCGGCGCGATTGAGCAGTTCCTCGGCGCTTTTTCCGTCGCCCGGGTACATGGCGATGCCCATGCATGGCGAGACCACCAGCGGCGTGCCGTCGATGGTGCAGGGTGCCTCGATGATGCGTTGCAGGTGCCTGGCCTGGGTCTCGGTCTCCTGCGGATCGGGATCATCGGTGAGCACGACCACGAATTCGTCGCCGCCCACGCGCGCCACCAGATCATGGGCGCGCACGCTGCCGCGCAGGCGCTGGGCGACCTCGCACAGCAGCAGGTCGCCGGCCTGGTGGCCCAGCGAGTCGTTGATGGTCTTGAAATGGTCCAGGTCGATGAGGAGCACGGCCAGCGTGCGCTGCTTGACCGAGGCCAGCGACAGCGCCTGGCGCAGCATCTGGATCAGGCGCACCCGGTTGGGCAGCTGGGTCAGCTGGTCGTGCTGGGCCAGGAAGTCCATGCGCTCCTGGGCCAGCTGGCGCAGCGTGATGTCGCGCACCAGCACGATGCGGTAGGGCCTGCCCCCGGCCGGCATGGTCTTGGCCTCGATCTCCACGGGAATGCGGTGGCCGTCCTTGTGCTGGAGGGCGCCATCGAAACGGTCCTCGCGGCCGCTGCGCATGTACTGCAGCGCGTAGAGGCGGAATTCCGGGCAGATGTAGTCGAGGATGGGGCGGCCGATCAGCTCGTCCAGCGTGTAGCCGGCCAGGCGGGACAGGGCCTCGTTGCCGTCGATGATGAGGCCGTCGCGGTGCATGACGATGGCCTCGGTCGTGACCTCGGTGAACTTGCGCATGCGCTCTTCGCTGTCACGCACCTTCTGCGCCACATGGTGGTGGTGGCTCACGTCGGTGATCTGCACCACGGCGCCCTGCAGCCGGCCCTGCTCGAAGTGCGGCATCAGCAGCGACTCGATATGGCGCGGCGGGCCGTCCGGCTGGGGCACTTCGCGCTCGTAGCGCACATGCTCGCCGCGCAGGCCGCGCTCCACCTGCGGCGCGATGAGCTGCCACACGGCCTCGCCCACGATCTCGCGCACGGTCTTGCCCACGGCCTCGGCGGGCGTCAAGCCGAAATTGCGTGCGTAGTTGATGTTGGCGAAGCGGCAGCGCAGCGTGCGCGCATCGAAATAGGCCAGCATGGCCGGAGCCGTGTCTGCTATCAGCCGCAACAGCGCATCATCGGGCCCCGTGTCTTGCGCATCGATGTTCTCTGGCATGCGTCCCCCTCGCTGGGGATTTATAGCGGAATCGCAGAGATTTTGATAGCGCTCTTGTGCGAGGGTGAGCGGCCGCTGACGCGTGGGGGCGCGTGCGGCTGTCGGGCATCAGGGGCCGCCGTGGCGGCCTGTCTTTTTTTTGCAGCGCCGCATCAAGGGCAGGCGCGGCCGGGCGCGGTGCGGCGCAATGTGGTAGCCCTTGCGGGCGCCTTACTTGAGCAGTTCCTGCACCTGGCCCAGCGCGGCCTGGGCGCATTTGTCGTCCAGGTGGCCGCCAGGCGCTCCGCCGATGCCCACGGCGCCGATCACCTCGTTGCCCACCTTCACCGGCAGGCCACCGCCCAGCAGCAGGTAGCCGGGAATATTCACCAGGTTGGCGGCGCCGGGGTTCTTCTGCGCGCCTTCCATGATGGCCAGCGTGCTGTTCTTGGCCGATGCGGCCGTGTAGGCCTTCAGGCGGCTGGCCTCCAGCGTGTGGGGGCCAGCATTGTCGGCGCGCTGCACGGCGCGCACGGTGCCGGCACGGTCCACCACGGTGGCGGTGACGGCATAGCCGTCGGCGGCGCAGGCGGCCACGCTGCGTGCGGCGATCTGGTTGGCCAGCTCCAGCGACATGTTCTTTTCCGTGCGCACGGCATCGGCCTGGGCGGCGGTGGCGATCAGGCCCAGGGTCAGGGCGGCGAGGGTGGCGAGCTTGGTGGTGCGGCGTTGCATGGTCTTCTCCTTGGGGGTCAGGACGGCCCGGGACACAAGCCCGGACGGCATGCATGCACTGTAGAAAATGCCGTCGCCGCGCACCATTCGGACGGTTACGCGCGCCGCTGCGTAGAAATACGGAGAAGCCAGGCGCGCTGGGCGCGGCGGTGGAGCTTCAGGCGCCTGCCGCCGGATCGGCCAGGCTGGCGTAGCGGCGTATGAGCTGCGCCAGGCTGGGCGCATCCAGCTTGGCGAAGAGGTTGGCGCGGTGCGTCTCCACCGTGCGGGGCGACAGCTCCAGGCTGCGGCCTATCTCCTTGTTGGTCAGCCCCTGCACGATCAGCCCCAGCACCTCGCGCTCGCGCGCCGAGAGCTGGGCGAAGCGCTGCTGCGCATCGCGGTCGGCCTGCTGGCGTTCGCGTGACTGCACATGCTGGCGCACGGCGCCTTGCAGCGCGTCGATCAGCACCTCGTCATCCACGGGCTTTTCCAGGAACTCGGCCGCGCCGGCCTTGAAGGCGCGCCGGCACATGTCCACCGTGCCATGTCCGGTGAGCATGATCACGGGCTGGTCCACACCCTGCTCCATCAGCCGGCCCAGCAGGGCCAGCCCGCCGATGCCGGGCATGCGCACGTCCAGCACGATGGCGCCTATGCCCTGGCGGTCCAGCCCGTCGAGAAAGGCCAGCGGATCGGCCCAGCACTGCACGCGCAGGCCCACGGTGCCGATCAGCAGGGCCAGGCTGTCGCGCACGGCCTCGTCGTCATCGACCAGATGGATCAGCGGGGACAGGTCTTGGGCGGGCGCGGCAGTCATGGGGTCAGTGGTTCCTGAGGGGCGTTGGGTGCGGCAGGTGCCGGGCCATGGGCCGCAGGCAGCAGCAGCTCGAAGCGCGCTCCGCCTTGCGGCGGGGTGGCGGCGGATGCGGCCAGCTCCAGGCTGCCGCCCATGGATTCGGCCAGGCTCTGGCTGAGCGTCAGGCCCAGTCCCAGGCCCTGGGCGCGGCCCGTGGCAAACGGGGTGAACAGGCGCTGGCGCATCTCGGGCGCCACGCCGGGGCCGCTGTCGTGCACGGCCACCATCAGGCGGCTGTCGCGGCGTGCCAGCTCCACCCGCAGATGGCGGGCTGCGGGCGGCTGCTCGTCCATAGCCTGCAGTGCATTGACCAGCAGGTTGTGCAGTATCTGCTGCACCGCCACGGGGTCGGCCTGGGCGGCGGGCAGATCGGCGGCCTGCACCATGACCTGAACCTGGCGGCGCCGCAGCTCGGGCTCCAGCAGATACAGCGCCTCGGCAACGGCCTGGCCCAGATCCAGCGGCTCGGCCTGGGGTGCCAGCCCCGGCCGCTCCACCAGGCGGCGCAGCCTGCCCACCACGGCTGATGCGCGCTTGGCCTGCTCGGCAGCCTGCCCCATGGCCTGGCGTGCGGCGTCCAGCTCGGGCGGGTCCTCGGCCAGCAGGCGGCGCGCGGCCTGGCTGTTGGACAGCACGGCCGTCAGCGGCTGGTTCAGCTCATGCGCCATGCCTGCGGCCAGCTCGCCCAGCGTATTGAGCCGTGCCACCTGGCCCAGCTGCAGCAATTGCTCGGCGCGGCGGCGGGCCACGCGCTGGCGCAGCAGGGTGCGCAGCGCGCCCACCGCCAGCGCGCAGCCCAGGGCCCAGCCCAGCATGGCCGTCCAGGGCAGTACCGAGGCGTCCAGCGGCTGGCGCAGGTACAGCACCAGAGGCTGGCTGGGCGAGGCCAGGGTCTTGCTCACCTCCCACGACCATGTGTTCCAGCCGTGCGCGGCGGCCCGGCCCGGCTGGATCACGAATTCCTGCCCGCCCAGGGCCAGCCATGCGCGCACCGGGCTGGTGGCGGGCGGCAGCGGCCACTCGTCGGCGGGAATCGTGGCGCGCAGGTCCAGCAGCAGCGCGTAGCTGGCCGGCAGCCCGGCCTGCACCAGGTACAGGCGGCCCCGGACCAGGTCGGCCAGGGCCAGTTCGGCCTGGCCGCTGGCCTGGGAGCGGCGCTCGGCCTCGGCCATGCCGGGCGGCCAGGTCTCGGGCCAGGGCTCGCCTGCGGTGGCCGCGCGGCGCGCCACATCCAGCACCTGGGGATACAGGCGCTGCAGCTGCCTCCATGGCGCCTGGCCGGATGCGGGTTGGCGCGGCTGCAGCAGGGCCAGCGTGCCCAGAACGGCGTCGTGCTGCACCATGCGCTGGCTCAGCAGCCGGTGGGCAATGCGGGCATCGGTGTCGAAGACCTCGCGCAGCGACTGCAGGCGCTTGTGCGCCAGCCACGCCGCGCCACAGCCTGCGGCCAGGGCCCAGGCCAGCACCCACCCCGCTGCTCGCTGCCATCCATTCATGGCGCGGATTCTGTCATGCGGCTCGCACACGCGGTGGGCACGCGGTGGTCTAATCCGGAGCACCCCCCCCACGTACCGCAGCGCAGCATGGCCGAACCCACTCCCCCTACTGCCAACGCTCCCGCCCCCGCTTCCGCGGCCGGCTGGATGGCGCCGCACAGCCTGCTGCGCATCTCGGTGGCCGTGGCCCTGCTGACCATCGTGCTCAAGACCCTGGCCTGGTGGCTCACGGGATCGGTGGGCCTGCTGTCGGATGCGCTCGAATCCTTCGTCAACCTGGCGGGCGCCGTGTTCGCGCTGACCATGGTCACCATCGCCAAGCGGCCGGCGGACACCGACCATCCCTATGGGCACCACAAGGCCGAGTACTTCTCTGCGGGCTTCGAGGGCATCCTGGTCATCGGAGCCAGCCTGGCCATTGGCTGGGCGGCGCTGGCGCGGCTGTGGAACCCGCAGCCGCTGGAGCAGCTGGGCTGGGGCCTGGCGCTGTCCGTGGCCAGCTCTGCCCTCAACGGCCTGCTGGCAGTGGCCATGCTGCGTTCGGCGCGCCAGCACCGCTCCATGGCGCTGGAGGGCGATGCCCGCCATCTGCTCACCGATGTCTGGACCTCGGCCGGCGTGGTCATCGGCCTGATGGGCGCAGCGCTCACAGGCTGGCTGTGGCTGGACGCGGCCGTGGCCATAGGGGTTGCGATCAACATCTGCGTGCAGGGCGCGCAACTGGTCTGGCAGTCTTCCCAGGGCCTGATGGACCAGGCCCTGGACGCGCCCGAGCGCCTGCGCATCGACGCCGTTCTGGACCGCCATGCGCACCGCGCGCATGGCGTGGTCTTTGACAACATCTCCAGCCGGCGCGCCGGCGAGCGCAGCTTTGCCGACCTGCACATGCATGTGCCCGGCGACTGGAGCGTGGCCCGCGCCGCCCGGCTGCGCACCGAGATAGAGGCCGAACTGCTGCAGGCCGTGCCCGGCCTGTACGCGCGCATAGAGCTGCTGCCGCTGGGCATGCAGACCGCCATGGAAGCCGCCATCGAGGCGGCAGGCCAGACAGACACTTCTTCCCCATCCACCGACAAGAACCCGAACCCCGAACCATGATCAGCATCCTGCAGCGCGTGCAACAGGCCCGCGTGGAAATCGATGGCCAGGTCGCCGGCAGCATAGGCCCTGGCCTGCTGGCCCTGGTCTGCGCAGAGCGCGGCGACACCGAAGCCGAGGCCGACAAGCTGCTGGCCAAGATGCTCAAGCTGCGCATCTTTGCCGACGACGCGGGCAAGATGAACCGCAGCGTGCAGGACCTGGACGGGCAGGGCGCCTGCGGCGGCCTGCTCATCGTCAGTCAGTTCACGCTGGCGGCCGACACCGGCGGCGGCAACCGCCCCAGCTTCACGCGCGCCGCGCCACCGGCCGAGGGCGAGCGCCTGTACGACTACATCGTCCAGCGGGCGCGCGCCCTGCATCCCGACGTGGCCACGGGCCGCTTCGGGGCCGACATGCAGGTGCACCTGCTCAACGACGGGCCCGTGACCATCCCGCTGTCGATAGCTCCGGCCACCGCGGCATAGCGCGCCGCAGACCTGCTGTTCTGGGGCGGATTCTGGCGCGATCTGCGAGCGCGGCCTGGCCGGAAAAGGGCTGCAAAGACCGTATTCTTGCGGCCTCAGCATTCATCGACAGACCGACGACCATGAAGAACCATCCGTTCAAAGCCTCCACCCTGGCCCTTGCCATGAGCATGGCCCTGGCGTGGAGCGGCGCGGCCGGCGCCGACACCCTCAAGAAGCCCGCGCTGGACGCGCTGGCCCAGGCGCAGCCGGCACCTACCGACTTCGCCAGCTTCCTGAAGCAGGCCGCGGCCGCGCAGCCTGCCATCGCCCAGGCCGTGCAGCGCCATGCCGCAGGCGCCGCGCTCACGGGGGATGAACTCAACCACATCGCCCGCCTGCTGGGCCTGTACTCGCGTCTCACGCAGGAGCGGGCCGTGCTGGCCAGCATCGAGCGCATGGTCGCCCTGCCCACGGTGCGCGACCCCAAGGTGCCGCCGCACGAAAGCCCGACCATCCTGGCTTTCGGCGAACTGGTGCAGCAGATGGCCAAGGACTTCGGCCTGCAGTACCGCAACGTGGACAACCGCATCTTCGAGGTCACCCTGCCTGCGAACGCAGCGAACGCGGGCACCGATGAATTCGGCATCCTCACCCATGCCGACGTCGTACCTGCCGTGGCCGCCGAATGGGTGCTGGACGGCAAGCAAATCAACCCATTCGAGGTTACCTTTGTGCCCGGCAACAGCGGGATCACCCTGATGAGCCATCCCCCGGTGCTTGTCCCACCCATGCCTGATCGGATCTACGGGCGCGGCACCATCGACGACAAGGGCTCCATCGCCACCGTGCTGTTCGCCATGAAGGCCGTCAAGGACAGCGGCCTGCCCCTGTCGCGCGGCATACGCCTCATGATCGAGACCACCGAGGAAACCGGCGGCGATGCCATGAAGTACTACCAGGGCAAGACCACGCTGCCCGCCTACAACATCGTGCTGGACAGCAAGTACCCCGCCGTCGTCGCGGAAAAAGGCTCGGGCGCGCTCAAGGCCGTGTTCGACGACGTGAAGACCGACCCCGCCCGCCCGGCCATCACCGCCATGGCCGGCGCCGCCTCGGCCAACGCCATTGCCCAGACCGCCACCGCCACCATCACGGCCAGCGACGAAGCCGCCATTGCCGCCATCGCCGCGCGCCTGCAGGCGGCCAAGGGTGACTTCACCACCAGTTATGCCGGGCAGGGCGGGCCGTTCACCATCGACATACAGCACAGCGGCGCGACGGCCACCGTCAAGGTCACGGGCACCTCGGCCCACGGCTCCCGCCCCGAGGAAGGCATCAACCCCGTGCCGCGCCTGACGCTGTTCCTGCAGCAGGTGCTCATGCCCACCGATGGCGTGGCCCTGGTCCAGCCCAATGCCTACAGCAACGCCCTGCGCTACATCAACGGCGCCTTCGGCCTCGACTACTTCGGCAAGCAGCTGGGCGTTGCCTATGCCGACGACTTCATGGGCCCGCTGACCCTGTCGCCCAACCTCATCAAGGCGGCAGACGGCAAGCTCGAAGTCACCACCAACGTGCGCATGCCGCGCGGCAAGACGCCAGAGCAACTGCGCGCCGAAGTCGAGCAGCGCATCATCCGCTGGAGCGAGGCCGCCAAGGTTCCCCTCACCCTGCAGTACACCCAGGGCAACTGGATGGCGCGCGATCCCAAGGGCGCCTGGCTGTCCACCCTGCTCAACATCTTCGGCGACACCACGGGCCTGGACGCCAAGCCCGTGCCCACGGCCGGCAGCACCACGGCCAAGCTCATGCCCAACGCCATCAACTTCGGCCCCGCCATGCCCGGCAAGAAGTACACGGCGCACAACGCGCTCGAATACAAGGAACTGCCCGACCTGCGCGCCGACATGCAGATGTTCACGGAAATGCTGGTGCGCATCGGGAATCTGAAGCAGATGCAGTGATCATTCACTGGGATGTAAAGAAGGGCGCCTTGTGGAAGCAAGGCGCCTTTTTATTCCTGGGGCAGGCCATTGAAGGGGATTGGCAATTTGATACAACTGCCTGCGGGAGGCTGCAATGCAGGATATCAAGGGCCAGGATCTCAAGACCATTCTCCATTCCAAACGCGCCAACATCTATTACCTTGAGCACTGCCGTGTCCTTGTCAATGGCGGGCGGGTGGAATATGTGACCGATGCCGGCAAGCGCAGCCTGTATTGGAATATTCCCATTGCCAACACCACCAGCATCCTGCTGGGCACCGGCACCTCCATCACCCAGGCGGCCATGCGGGAGCTGGCCAAGGCTGGGGTGCTGGTGGGCTTTTGTGGTGGCGGCGGCACGCCCTTGTTCAGCGCCAATGAAGTTGACGTTGAAGTCGCCTGGCTCACTCCGCAAAGCGAGTACCGCCCCACTGAATACCTGCAGGCCTGGGTCCAATTCTGGTTTGACGATGAACTGCGCCTGCATGCCGCCAAGCAATTGCAGGCTTTGCGATTGCAGCGGATGCAGCAGGAATGGGGCGCACGAGCCTTGCGCGAAGCAGGGTTTTCCGTGGACATGGAGCGCCTGAAGGCGCTGGTGCAGCAATTTGCGGCGCTGATGGCCAATGCGCCCGATGTCATGACACTGCTGACCGATGAGGCACGGCTGACCAAGGCCTTGTTCAAGCTCGCCGTGGACGCCGTGGGATATGGCGAATTCACGCGCGCCAAGCGCGGCACCGGCACCGATGCAGCCAACCGCTATCTGGACCATGGCAACTACCTGGCCTACGGACTGGGCGCCACGGCCACCTGGGTGCTGGGCCTGCCCCACGGTCTGGCCGTTCTGCATGGCAAGACGCGGCGCGGCGGCCTGGTGTTCGATGCGGCCGACCTGGTCAAGGATGCCGCCATCCTGCCCCAGGCCTTCCTGTCGGCCATGCGCGGCGACGACGAGCCGCAATTTCGCCGCCAATGCATAGAGGCGCTCACGCGCAGCGAATCGCTGGACTTCATCATCGACACGCTCAAGCGCATTGCCGTCGACACGGCGCGCATGGCCGGCGCGCCCGCCACGCCCACAACGCCCGGCGCTGCGCAGGAGGGCGGCACATGAACGTGCTCTTCGTCTCCCAGTGCAGCAAGCGCGCCCTCACCGAAACGCGCCGCATCCTCGACCAGTTTGCCGAGCGGCGCGGCGACCGCACCTGGCAGACGCCCATCACGGCGGCCGGGCTCGACACCGTGCGCAAGCTGCTGCGCCAGAGCGCGCGCAAGAACACCGCCGTGGCCTGCCACTGGATACGCGGGCGTGACCACAGTGAACTGCTGTGGATCGTAGGCGACGGGCGCCAGTTCAACGCCGAAGGCGCCGTGCCCACCAACACCACGGCCAGCAACGTGCTGCGCGCCGACGATGAAAGCCACTGGCACCACCTGCCACTGATCACGGCGCTGGCCGCTTTGGCGGCCCTGGTGCATGACTTGGGCAAGGCCACCCAGGCATTCCAGGACCGGCTGAAGAATCCGGGCCTGCGCGAGCGCAACCACTACCGCCATGAATGGGTGTCGGTGCGGCTGTTCCAGGCGTTCGTGGGCGGCGACAGCGACGCGGCATGGCTGCAAAGGCTGGCAGCCTGTGTGGATGAGGCTGCCGACGCCCGGGCCTTTGAGGCGCAATGGCTGGATCACCGCAGCGGCCGCCTTCTGCGCGATGGCCTGGACGAGCCGCAGGCCAGCCAGCTTCTGCCGTTCAAGGCGCTGCCGCCGCTGGCCACCGCCGTGGCCTGGCTGGTTCTGACACACCATCGGCTGCCCTGCATGCCGGTCGCTGCAGGCCGGCAGGAGTCCGACGACGAGCTGGAGCCCGACCGCCGCCAATGGTGCCGCTTCGGCGCGCGCCCGCGCTTCGTCAACAGCAATGAGATCGAGCAGCTGCTGCAGTGCATCAGCGCCGACTGGAACGAGCCGCGCGAGAAAGCCGACCCGGCGAAAGTGCGCTCCCATTGGGACTTCCCGCAGGGCCTTCCGGTGGCCACGGCCGCCTGGCGCAAGCAGGCGGCGCGCTATGCGCTCAAGCTGCAGGAGTTGGCGGGCCGGTCGCTTGACGCTGCAAGCCTGGGCGATCCGTTCACGCTGCACCTCTCGCGCCTGTGCCTGATGCTGGCCGACCACCACTACTCCAGCATCGAGGACGAAGCGCGCCGCCAGCCTTTCCGCAACGCGGGCTATCCGCTGTACGCCAACACCCGGCGCAAGAGTGCAGCTCCAGGCGCCGCGTCCGCTTTCAACCAGACGCTGGACGAGCACCTGCTTGGCGTGCAGGCCCATGCCACGCTGGTGGCGCGCTCGCTGCCCACGCTGGCGCGCAGCCTGCCGGCACTGCGCAGCCATCGCGGCCTCAAAAAGCGCAGCAGCAACGCGCGCTTCCAGTGGCAGGACAAGGCTGCCGACCTGGCTGCCAGCGTGCGCCACCGGGCCGCCAGCCAGGGCGGCTTCATCGTCAACATGGCTTCCACCGGCTGCGGCAAGACGCTGGGCAATGCCCGCATCATGAACGCGCTGGCCGACCCGGGCGTGGGCATGCGCTGTGCCTTCGCCATCGGCCTGCGCACGCTCACGCTGCAGACGGGGCGGGTGTTCCAGAACGACCTGGGACTGGGCGACGACCAGCTCGCCATCAAGGTCGGCGGCGCGGCCAGCCGCGCGCTGTTCGAGTACTGGGAAGCGCAGGCCGAGGCCACGGGTTCGGCCTCGCGCCAGGCGCTGCTCGACGAAGGCGGGCAAGTCCTGTTCGACGGCAATGACCAGCACCCGCTGCTGCAGCGCCTGACCGACGATGCGCAGGTGCGCTCGCTGATCGCCGCGCCCGTGCTGGCCTGCACCGTGGACCACCTCACGCCCGCCACCGAAAGCCTGCGCGGCGGCCGCCAGATCGCGCCCATGCTGCGCCTCATGACGGGCGACCTCGTACTGGACGAGCCCGATGATTTCGACATGGCCGACCTGCCCGCGCTCACGCGACTCGTGCACTGGGCGGGCCTGCTGGGCTCACGCGTGCTGCTGTCCTCGGCCACCTTGCCGCCAGCGCTGGTGGAGGGGCTCTACCTGGCCTACCGCGCCGGGCGCGAGATCTTCCAGCGCCATCGCGGCGAGCGGCCCGGCGAGCCCGTTGCCATCTGCTGCCTGTGGGTGGACGAATTCCACCAGCAGGCACTGGACTGCGCCGATGGCGCAGGGTTTCGTGCAGGCCATGAAAGCTTTGTGCAAAAGCGCGTGGCCCAGCTCGCCCGGGCCGAGGTGCGGCGCCTGGCTGCCATCGCTCCCCTGCCTGCCGGCTGGCAGGGGCTGGACCCGGCCGCGCGGCGCCGGGATTTTGCGCGCATCGCGCTGGAGCATGCATGGCAGCTGCACCAGCAGCCGGGCAACCATTGCACCGACCCCGCCAGCGGCAAGCGTGTGAGCTTCGGCCTCATCCGCATGGCCAACATCGAACCGCTGTTCGACGTGGCCGTGGCCATGTATGGCCAGGGCGCTCCTGCACCGGGCGTGCGGGTGCACCTGTGCGTCTACCACTCGCAGTTTCCGCTGCTGGCGCGTTCCAGCATCGAGCGGCACCTGGACACCGTGCTGGACCGCCGCACCCCCGACGGCGCAGACCCCATCTTCCAGAGGCCGGCCATCCGCGCATTGCTTGATGCCAACGATGAGGCCGATCACCTCTTCATCGTGCTCGGCTCCCCCGTCACCGAAGTGGGCCGCGACCATGACTATGACTGGGCCGTGGTCGAGCCCTCGTCCATGCGCTCGCTGATCCAGCTGGCCGGACGCGTGCGGCGCCACCGGCCGGGTACGGTGCAGGAGGCCAACATGCGGGTGCTGGACAGCAACCTGCGCGCTTTCGAGCATCCAGGCCGGGCGGCATTCTGCAAGCCGGGTTTCGAGATGGAGCCGGTGGATGACAAGGCGGACACGGCGCGGTACTTCCACCTGCGCTCGCATGACCTGCAATCGCTGCTGGCCAAGCACACCAAGGGTGAGCACCTCTGGCCCGTGGATGCCCGCGCACGAATCGAAGTGGCCAGGGAGCAGTTCCACCCGGCCAGGAACCTCGTGGACCTGGAACACGCCCGCCTGCACGACACCATGCTGCCGCGCCCCGCAGACAGCCCGGATGCCACGCCGGTGCTGCGCGCCGCCAGCCTGCACTGGGCCAGCCCAGCCTGCTTCTGGCTCACGGGCCTGCTGCCGCAGTTCCAGCGCTTTCGCTACGACCCGTTGCCGCGCGTGGATGTGGTGTTTCTGCCGGACGAGGAGGAAGAGGGCCTGCAACTGCACCGCGTGGTCGATGGCCAGCGGCGGGGTGACAGGTTGTATGTGCTGGTGCAGGACAGCCTGCTGCACCGGGAGCCATTGGACCCACGGAAGGGGTCTGTCACTGCATGGGGGCAGGCCGACCTGATGCATGAACTGCTTGCCCTGGCGCAGGGCAAGGGGCTGGCGCTGGATGCCTGTGCAAGCAAGTACGCCACGGCCAGCCTGCCCGACAAGACACAGGGCTGGCGCTGGCATGGCGTGCTGGGCTTTGTGGGCCGTGCCTGAGGATCAGGCGGTATGCAGCTGCATCGGATGAACTTGCCTCACGGACGCCTGCAACTCCGCGTTCAGCTCTGCCGTGCGCAGGTCGTAGGCGGTCTGAAGGTTCAGCCAGGACTGAGCGTCGCCCCCAAAGAAGCGGCTCAGCCGCAGCGCCGTGTCGGCCGTGATGCCGCGCCGCTCCAGCACGATGTCGTTCACGCGCGAGGCGGGAACGTGCAGGTGCCTGGCCAGCGCGTTGGCGCTCATGTCCATGGGCTTCAGGTAGTCCTCGCGCAGGACTTCACCTGGGTGTATGGGGCGCATCTCTGCTTTGATCATCCAAACTCCAACTCCATGAAGGAGAGTCGATTTCGGCTATCTGTGTTGCACGGATTGGCAGTGCCGCTTGATCTTTGGGTTGGCAAGGTTGCCACTTGGCAGCCTGTTGAAGCACTTCAGTGGCAAAGGCGCTGCTTGTTCAGCAGAAATGTGGCGGTCATCTTGAAGAGGTGACTTTTCTGAGCTTCCTGTTCGAAAGCGGTTGCGAAGATACCACGTAGCGGCTACGATCCAGCTGCCAAGTTGGTTTCGTAAACCTGCGGTTTATCGTAAAGAGTTGACTGGTTGGAATTATAGAATGCCACCACCTGCTGCGCTAACAACAGGTGGTGACTGTGTCAACAACGTGCTCTCAAGGCGCTAACCCAGAAAGAGAGGTCACAGTGGCTAGCAATCACGCGCTCAGAAGAGCGTTATGACGGCTTTCCAGTCGCAACATCAAGTTCCTCGGTCAGTTCGTTGACCGAGGAATTATCTTTCATTTCTCACGAAAGGTGATCCCTATGTCCAACGCCCCGGCAACAGGGCGCAAGGCAGGTTTTCGTGCGGCAATCGACCAGTTCCTGCAAGAACGATTGCAATCCAAGCTCGAAAAGCTCAAGCCTGACGATCCTCAGCGCGACGAACTCGTCGCATCATTCCTGCGTGATACCTGGGTGGCCAGTGCTGCCAAGCGCGTCGATCAAATCCAGGCCGTCACCCACTCCCTCAAGCCCATACATCCCGATGCGCGCGGCACCAATCTCTATGTGGAGCCGGCCGGCCTGCCAGCGCTGCAGGAACTGGGAAGCCATGCGCTGGGGCAGTCCTTCGCCGGCGATGTGGTGGGCAATGCGGCGGCGCTTGACGTCTACAAGTTCCTCAAGGTCGAGGTGGAGGGCACCAGCCTGCTGGCCGCGCTGCTGGCGCAAGACCCGGGCGCGCTCCAGGCCCTGCATGAGGACCCGCAGCAGGCCATGGCCTTGCGAGATGCCTTCGTCGGCCTGACCCAGCCGCGCGCGGGCATACCCAGTTCGCACACGCGGGCCAAGCAGTTGTACTGGCTGAAGGGCAGCGATGCCTGTGCCGATGAAGGCTATGAATTGCTGGCGCCGTTGTTTGCCACCTCGCTGGCGCATGCCGTGCATGCGCAGGTGCAGGAAGACCGCTTTGGGGAAAGCAACAAGGCGGCCCGGCAGGCGCGGCGCGAGCGCAAGGCGCATGACGGCGTCTTCCATGACTACCCGGGGCTGGCCGTCCAGAAGATGGGAGGGACAAAGCCACAGAATATTTCCCAGCTCAACAGCGAGCGTGGCGGGGTCAACTACCTGCTGGCTTCGCTGCCACCGGTCTGGCGCAGCAGCGATGTACGGCTGCCGGTGCATGCCAGCTCCGTGTTCGACAAGCTGTTCATCGGCCGTCCCGAGGTGCGCAGCACGGTGCGCAAGCTGCGTGCCTTCCTTGCGACCGACCCGGAGCCCAACCTGCAAACGCGCGAGCGCCGCGAAGCCTTCGTCGATGCGCTGATCGATGAAATGGTCTCGCTCGCCGGCGAAGTGCAGCAGGCCCTGCCCGCTGGCTGGAGCCGCGATGCGGAACGCTTCGGCAAGCTGGTGCGTGAAGAGCAATTGTGGCTGGACCCATTGCGGGCCGAACTGCGCGATGAAGCAGATTTCGCCCGCGAATGGCTTTGGATGGACTGGCCTGCCGAGGTAGGCAAACGCTTTGCCAACTGGCTCAACAGCCAGCTGTTCGGCCAGTTGCCCGTGGGCGACGCCGAGGCGCGTGTGTGGAAGAAAGAGCTGCTGACCGATGAGGATGGTTTTGTGCAGCAGTTGCGTGAACTGCGCAAACGGATTGAAGACAGGGAGGACGCGCAATGAGCCAGTCTCCACAAGCGCTTCTCGTTTTTCCCCATCTGCGCGTGCAAAACGCCAACGCCATCTCCAGCCCGCTTACGCACGGCTTCCCCTCCATCACCGCCTTCACCGGCCTGATGTGGGCGCTGGAGCGCAAGCTGGCGCAGGCCGGCATCCCCTTGCGCCTGCACGCGGTGGGCGTGGTCTGCCACCACCATCAGGAGCAGGTGACGCAGGGCTATGTGCGCAGCTTCAACCTCACGCGCAACCCGGTGGACAAGGACGGCAGCACCGCCGCCATCGTGGAGGAAGGGCGCATCCACCTCGACATCTCCCTGGTCTTCACCGTCTCGGAAAAACGCGTCCCTGGCTCCAACTCGGCCCCGACCTTGGTGCAAAGCGCTGCCGAGCCGATGCAGCAATGGGCCGATGAAGCCGGGCAAATCCTGTCGCAAATGCGGGTGGCCGGCGGCAGCCTGCTGCCATCGCGCGCCGCGCCCGGCAGGCGTGTGCGCCCCAGGCTGGCCGTGCTGGCAGAAGACTCCACCGAGCGCAGCCGCCAGTTCCGCGAATGGCGGCGCCAGTGGCTGCCGGGCTTCGCCCTGGTGGGGCGTGACGACCTGCTGGCCGACCGCCTGCACAGGCTGCGCGACAAAGCGGCGCACACCACGCTGCTCGACGCCTGGCTGCATGCATCGCGCTTCAACCACGAGCCCGTGGCAGCGGCCGAAGGCCAGCCCCCGCCTGCCGATGGCAAGCAGCAATGGGCAGACCCCTGGCGCAGCCCGGGCAGCGGGTGGATCGTGCCTGTGCCCGTGGGCTATGCGGCGCTCTCGCCATCGCATGCCGCAGGCGAAGTGCTCAACGCCCGCGATGCCACCACGCCGCTGCGCTTCGTGGAGTCGGTCTACTCGCTGGGCGAATGGATCAGCCCGCACCGCCTCACCCATCTGGAGCAACTGCTTTGGCATGCGCAAACCGATGAGGAGCGGGGCCTTTACCGCTGCCGCAGCGGCTACGTGCCAGACCCCGCAGCCGGGGCCGACCCTGACGACGCCGCAGCCCAGGAGCGCGAAGACGACGACAGCTATGCATACACCTGACCAGCGTCCTTGCACCGCCGCCTTTCACACCGTATTGCCAAAGGATTGAACACCATGTCCAGCACCCTCAAGACCGCATCCGTCCTCGCCTTCGAACGCAAGCTCGACCCCTCCGACGCCGTCTTCCACGCAGGCAACTGGGATGACCGGGCGGCCTCCGCCTCCTGGCCCTCCGTCAAGCTGCGCGAGAAATCCGTGCGCGGCACCATCTCCAACCGCCTCAAGACCAAGGACCAGGACCCGGCCAAGCTCGACGCCGCCATCGAAAACCCCAACCTGCAGACCGTGGACGTGGCAGCCCTGCCCGCCGATGCCGACACGCTCAAGGTGCAGTTCACGCTGCGCGTGCTGTCTGGCGCAGGCACCCCGTCTGCCTGCAACAGCGCCGAATACCAGGCCAGGCTCGCGCAGACCGTCCAGGCCTATGCCTCGGCCCAGGGCTTTGCCGAACTGGCCAACCGCTATGCGGCCAACCTGGCGAACGGGCGCTTTCTGTGGCGCAACCGCGTGGGCGCGGAAAGCGTGCAGGTGCAGGTGGTGCAGCTCAAGGATGGCAAGGCCGGGCAGGCATGGTCGTTCGATGCGCTGGCCCACAACCTGCGCACGCTGGAGCACCCTGATGAGAAAGTGGCTGCGTTGGGCAGCGTGATCGCGCAGGGGCTTGAGGGCAAGGCCCATGTGCTGCTGCAGATCACCGCCTTTGTGCGCCTGGGCGCGGGCCAGGAAGTCTTCCCCTCGCAGGAACTGATCCTCGACAAGGGCAGCACCAAAAAGAGCAAGACGCTCTACCAGATCGGGGAAAAAGGCCAGGAGGTCGCCGCCATCCACTCCCAGAAAATCGGCAACGCCCTGCGCACCATCGACACCTGGTACGACGGCGCGCAGGACCTGGGCCCCATCGCGGTCGAGCCCTACGGCTCCGTCACCACCCAGGGCAAGGCCTGGCGCCAGCCCAAGCAAAAGCAGGACTTCTACACCCTGCTGGACGACTGGCTGCTCAAGGACAAGGTGCCTCCCGTCGAGCAGCAGCACTTCGTGATGGCCGTGCTGATCCGTGGCGGCGTCTTCGGCGATGCGAGCTGATGGCCATGACCTCGCACTACATCGACATCACGCTGCTGCCTGACCCGGAATTCAGCCACGCCCACCTGCTGGGCGCGCTGGTCGCCAAGCTGCACCGCGCGCTCGTGCAACTGGGCAGCGCGGACATAGGCATCAGCTTTCCCGGCTACAGCCTGCGTCCACGCACTCTGGGCACCATCCTGCGCCTGCATGGCAGTGAAGCCGCGCTGCGCGGCCTGATGGAACAGCCCTGGCTGCAGGGCATGCGCGATCACGTGCACTGCACGCCGCCAGCTTTGGTGCCAGAGGGCGCCGTGCCCTGCCTGGTGCAACGCCGGCAATTCAAGACCAGCCCCGACCGCCTGCGCCGCCGCCGCATGCGGCGCAAGGGAGAAACCGCCGAACAGGCCGCGGCCGCCATCCCCGACAGCGTGGAGCGCACCCCGGACCTGCCCTACGTTCAACTGCGCAGCGCCAGCACCGGCCAGCCGTTTTGCCTGTTCGTGGAGCAGAAAGCGGTGCAGGGCACGGCGGGCCAGGAAGGCTTCAACACCTACGGGCTGAGCCTGGGAACTGCTGTTCCCTGGTTCTGACCCTTTTTCTGGCGGCCTGTGGGGTCGCCTTTCAAATCAACAACTTGGCGACGCCTCGGAATTTTGGGGTGTTTTCGGGTTAGGGGGGAAAGTTCTTTAAAAATCAATGAATTGGGAGGATTTTTGTCTAGTTCGCTGCCGCATAGGCAGCTCAGAAATTTGCCGAAGCTGCCCCAGGTCGGCAGGTCAGGTTCGCTGCCGCATAGGCAGCTCAGAAAATCGCCCAGGAGGTCGAGTCCAAAGTCCGCGCGTTCGCTGCCGCATAGGCAGCTCAGAAATCCAGCTCATCCGTCTCTGCGCGCTTGAGGATGTTCGCTGCCGCATAGGCAGCTCAGAAAGAAGCAGGCGCCTGTCAAGCGCTCGCGCAGGGGTTCGCTGCCGCATAGGCAGCTCAGAAACACGAATGCCAACAGGTGCTGCGCCATGCCGAGTTCGCTGCCGCATAGGCAGCTCAGAAAACAACCCCACGCGCTTGGCCTTGGCCTCCTGCGTTCGCTGCCGCATAGGCAGCTCAGAAATACCAGAAGGCCAAGATGTACAAGGAGTTGCAGTTCGCTGCCGCATAGGCAGCTCAGAAAAGCGCGAGATGGCATTCCAGCAATGGAAGCCCGTTCGCTGCCGCATAGGCAGCTCAGAAATTGAGGGCTGGTCCCAGATCGTCACGTCTGAGGTTCGCTGCCGCATAGGCAGCTCAGAAAATGGATAGTGGACCTGCAAGCATACGCTCGCCGTTCGCTGCCGCATAGGCAGCTCAGAAAGCGCGGCGCTGGGCTCTGTTGAGTTCCATGGTGTTCGCTGCCGCATAGGCAGCTCAGAAAATGAAAAAGCCCCGACTAGCGGGGCTGGGGTTGTTCGCTGCCGCATAGGCAGCTCAGAAATGGGCTACACGCTGCGTGCGGGCGTCGATGCGGGTTCGCTGCCGCATAGGCAGCTCAGAAATATGTGATGCTCACGGACATCGAGTGCCCTGGGTTCGCTGCCGCATAGGCAGCTCAGAAATGATGAACTCCTCGGTACAGTCAAAGCGCGTCGTTCGCTGCCGCATAGGCAGCTCAGAAATGGGCGCGCTGCTTCCGTTCCCATGCCTCGATGTTCGCTGCCGCATAGGCAGCTCAGAAAACCAGGATGCGAGGCCGCCGAGCAAGGCCGTTGTTCGCTGCCGCATAGGCAGCTCAGAAAAAAGAGCATTGGCAAGGTCCGTGCCGCGCAAGGTTCGCTGCCGCATAGGCAGCTCAGAAAGCGCACTCGGCCTCGCTCGAAAACAGCAGCTCGTTCGCTGCCGCATAGGCAGCTCAGAAACTCCAGGCTACGTGCGCCTACAGCACCTATCTCGTTCGCTGCCGCATAGGCAGCTCAGAAATCGAAGGCCCGCACGAACTTGCTCGGGCTGTCGTTCGCTGCCGCATAGGCAGCTCAGAAACAGCATGGCGCCCGCGTTCCCGATCCGCTTTGGTTCGCTGCCGCATAGGCAGCTCAGAAATCATCACAAGCATCGAGCCTGAATGCTGGGCTGTTCGCTGCCGCATAGGCAGCTCAGAAAAGGCGGCGGTGCTGGCGCGACATACACCCACAGTTCGCTGCCGCATAGGCAGCTCAGAAATGCGATCTTGAGCAATTCCGCTGCCTGCTCTTGTTCGCTGCCGCATAGGCAGCTCAGAAAAACAAGTTCCACAAGCCAGCTGCCACTGGTGGGTTCGCTGCCGCATAGGCAGCTCAGAAAATTGGCTGGGTCGGCGCTGCGTCGATGCTCTAGTTCGCTGCCGCATAGGCAGCTCAGAAAAGGAGGTCCAGATGATCACCCCTCAAGCAACCGTTCGCTGCCGCATAGGCAGCTCAGAAAAGCCTATCGGATCGTGGAAGGTTCGCTGCCGCATAGGCAGCTCAGAAAAGGGCCTGCCACTTCCTGGAAATCAAGGATCTGTTCGCTGCCGCATAGGCAGCTCAGAAATCCAGGGCCGGCACGATGCCGCCGCCCATGATGTTCGCTGCCGCATAGGCAGCTCAGAAAATCGAGGACGGCACGCTGCGGGACTATCTGATGTTCGCTGCCGCATAGGCAGCTCAGAAATGCACAAAGGCCAGGCGCACCCACGTTTTCCACGTTCGCTGCCGCATAGGCAGCTCAGAAATCTTCAAGCTCATCCTCTTCCGCATCCGGTTGGTTCGCTGCCGCATAGGCAGCTCAGAAATTGCGCAGATCTGCATTGGCTTGAGCCTGGGCGTTCGCTGCCGCATAGGCAGCTCAGAAAATACCCTCCTCTGGTCGTGACCAGCAGGCCCGGTTCGCTGCCGCATAGGCAGCTCAGAAAGAGCTGCGGCAATTTCGCGGTGGCAGATCCGCGTTCGCTGCCGCATAGGCAGCTCAGAAAATCAGATGGCACCTTTCACAATGAGATTGAGAGTTCGTTGCCGCATAGGCAGCTCAGAAACGTCACACGCACGTCAGGCGAGACTCGCTCACGTTCGCTGCCGCATAGGCAGCTCAGAAAAACACCCTCCGACGCGGAGCGCCTGGCCCGAGATTCGCTGCCGCATAGGCAGCTCAGAAACAGGGCCTCGGTGGCATCGCTGCATGCCTGGGGTTCGCCGCCGCATAGGCAGCTCAGAAACCAAGGAAGCCTCATGACAGCAACCAAGATCCGTTCTCTGCTGCGTAGGCAGCTCAGAAAGGCTGCTGACTTGGAGGCGACAGAGAAGCCTCTGCATTCAACCTTCCGGGCCATGCTCCGCGTATTCCACAAAGGACGGTGCTTCATCAAACAGTTGCAAGAGCAGTTTCAGGCGCCGGGCGTAGAGGCTCTGTGGCCGGTTGAAGGCCTGGGCTGCCAGGGCGATGGCTGCGCGGGCGAGGTACCACTCGTTGTCGAATTCACTGGCGTCCTCGAATACCTTGTGCCGGATTTGCCGGATGTGGTTCAGCGCCAGGTCTGCAGCCAGATCCACCTCTACATCCGCGTCATGCCAGTCCATGTCGGCACAGCGTGTTTCGATCAGGGCAACCAGCCCCCTCTCTGCGCGGGCAATGGACAGGGCGATCATTTGCTGCATGGTGGGCCAGGCAGCGGTGTCCATCGTGCAGGGCTTGTTCGTTGAGTGCCGTGACGCAGCCATATCGATTCCTTTGTCGTCGCTTCAATGACTCGGGCTTTCTATGCACGATCTATGCACTCAATATTCTATGCACTGTGCATAGAAAATGGCAAGTGTGTTCCATGGCAAAGTGCGCGGATGGCACGCGACGACCCAACCATCTACATGCGTATCCCTCAGGAGCTGAAGGATCTGCTGGATGCCGCTTCCGAAGAGAACCGGCGCTCAATGACTGCCGAGGTCGTGGCTCGGCTACAGCAGACCTTTGCGGCGCCGCACGTTTCGGGCATGGACAGCGGTAGTTTGCAAATGAATCTGGATACCCGCGTCGGTGACGAAACGCTGGAAACCGTGAAGCGTATCGAAGAGCGGTTGCAATCGCTTGCGCAAGCCCTGGCCCTGCCACAGAGCGGCCCTCAGCCAGACACGGATGCGGCGACGCCGGAAAGATCCACAGGCAAGCGCGTATCGAAGACAGTGCGGAGTGCGGCGCCGAAGAAGTAGCTTTCTGGCCTCACTGCCTCCAGAAAAACACCCCCGCCATCACCAGCCCCGTCAGCACGATGCCCGCGCGCAGCCATTCGGGCGGGATGCGGCGCGCCAGGCGGGCGCCGCCGTAGCCGCCTGCGGTGGCGGCAATCATCATGACCAGGGCCTGCTCCCACTGCACGACGCCGCCGGCCGCATAGATGGCGACGGCAATGGCCGTGAGCAGGGCGGAGACCAGGTTCTTCATGCCGTTCATGGCATGCAGCCTGGTCTGGCCCAGCAGGCCGAACAGGGCCAGCAGCAGGATGCCCAGGCCGCCGTTGAAGTAGCCGCCGTAGATGGCCACGGCCAGCATGCCGGCGCCGGCCTTCAGGGGCGATGCATGGGCGGCATGCTCGGCGCTGCCGCGTGATGCCATGCGCCTGAGCTGGGGCGCGAAGGCGAACATGGCGGTGGCGGCCAGCAGCAGCCAGGGGACGACCTTGCGGAACAGGTGGTCGGGCGTGACCAGCAGCAGGGCCGCGCCCAGCGAGCCGCCGATGAGCGACAGCACGATGACGCCGCGCATGCCCAGGCCGGGCGGCGGCTCCATGTCCTGGCGAAAGCCCCAGGCACCGGCCATGTAGCCGGGCAGCAGGGCGACGGTGCCGGTGGCGTTGGCGGCCACGGGCGGCACGCCGGTGAAGACCAGGGCGGGCAGGGTGAGGAAGCTGCCGCCTCCGGCAACGGCATTGAGCGCGCCGGCCACGAAGGCGGCGCTCATGAGCAGGGCGATGTCCCACATGGGTGTTGTCTCCTCCTGGGGCCGGGCATCGGCAGGCCGCCGTGGCCTTGCGCGGCCAGGCCGGTGTTATAGGTCGAGGCCGATCTTAGTGCCGGACCATCGGGCGGGCTGTCGCACCGGCATGGCGGCGGGGTCAGGGCTGCTTTGCGCAAAAGGACAGGATCGCGCCGGCGTGGTGGCCACCAGGCGACTAGGGCGGCGCCACCACCGGGCCGGGCAGGCCCAGCGTGGCGCGCAGCAGGGCGACGCGCGGGTTGGCGACGGCGCTGCGGTAGATCAACGCCACGGGGCCCATGGAGATGGCGGGTGTGACATGCACCCTGCGCACCCCCAGCGACCGGGGCGAGGCCTGCAGCGTGGAGTCGGGTACGGCGCTGAGCCCCAGGCCGGCCCGGACCAGTTGCAGGTTGGTGAAGGGGCTGGTGGATTCGATGACGGGCGTGGGCGCGATCACGCCTTCGCGGCGGAACACCTCTTCCATCATGCGGCGCAGCATGGAGCTGCGCGCGGGCAGGATCCATCGCTGGCGCGCCAGCTCCTCCCAGCGGTTGCTGCGCGCGTGGCCTGCAGGGTGGTCCGGCGGGGCGATGACGGTGAAGCCGGTGTCGAACAGTTTTTCGTAGCGCAGCGGCTGGCCTGCAGCCTCGGGCAGCTCGGTGGGGTAGCTGGTGATGAGGGCATCGAGCTCGCCATCCAGCAGGCATTGCACAAGCAAAGGCACGCGTTCTTCCTTGAGCTGTACCCGCACATGGGGCTGCTGTGCGGCCAGGTCCGCCAGTACGCCGGGCAGGTAGCCCTGTGCCACGAAAGGCGGGGTGCCGATGCGCAGCAAGGTGATGGCCGGTTGCTGGGCGGTCTCGCTGCCCAGATGGCGCAGCTCGGCCAGCAGCATGGCCGCGCCGCGGATGGCGATCTCGCCCTGGGCCGTGGGTTCGAGCCCGCGCGCATTGCGCAGGAACAGCGTCACGCCGAAGGCCGCCTCGATCTCGCCCAGGGCCTTGCTCAGCGCGGGCTGGGTCAAATGCATGAGGCCAGCGGCGGCACGCAGGCTGCCTCCCTGGTGCAGGGCCAGCAGGAGCTGCAGGTGCTTGAAGCGCAGCCGCGACAGCAAGCGTTGCGGGTCGAAGTCGTGCATGTTCCCGGGGGTGGAGTGATTACCGGAGGTTTGCCATCCATCCAAACATATCACTATTGGAAATGGGCCTGCCGTTCTATCGTGACCCCACGACGACAAGCGACAAGGAGACAGGACCATGGACAGACGCGTCTTTCTGGCAGGCAGCCTGGCGGCTGCCGCGCTTCCGCTGGTGCGGGCCAGCGATTTTCCGAGCCGGCCGGTGCGGGTGATTTCTCCGTATGCGGCGGGCGGGGGGCCTGATGTGCAGTTGCGCCAGGCCGGCCCGGTGCTGGGGGAGATCCTGGGGCAGTCCATCGTGATCGAGAACAAGGTGGGCGCGGCCGGCGTGCTGGCCGCGCAGTATGTGGCGCAGCAGCCCGCCGATGGCTACACCTGCCTGATGGGCTCCAACACCCACCTGATCCAGAAGCTGCTGCAACCGGGCCTGCGCTTCGACCCCATCGGCGACTTCACGCCCGTCAGCAACCTGGCCTCGTCGCCCACGGTGCTGGTGGTGCGTGCCGATGCGCCCTGGCGCACGGCCCGGGAGCTGATCGCGGGGCTGAAGGCCCAGCCGGCGCAGGCCAATTACGGCTCGGGCGGCATAGGCACTTCGGCCCATCTGGCGGGCGCCACGCTGGCCTCGCTGGCGGGCCTGCAGGTCACGCACATACCGCTCAAGGGATCGGTGGAGATTGCGGCATCGCTGATCCGCGGCGATACGCAGTATGCGTTTCCGGTGGCGGGCACCGGCATTCCCCAGGTGCAGGGCGGCAAGCTGCGGGCCCTGGCGGTGACCAGCCGCAAGCGCCTGGCGCAGCTGCCCGAGGTGCCCACGCTGCAGGAGGTGCTGGGCAGCGAGCTGGCGGTGCAGGAGTCCTGGTTCGGGCTGTGGGCTCCGGCCAGGACGCCCCCTGCCGTGGTCGAGCGCCTGCACGCCGCCGTGCGCCAGGCCGCCGCCCAGCCAGCGCTGCGCGCCTCGTTCGAGGCTGTCGGCAACGAGGCCACGGCCAGCGCTTCGCCGCAGGCCTTCGCCGATTTCGTGCGCAGCGAGAACCGCAAGTGGGCCGCCATCATCGAGCTGGCCGGCATCACCGCCAACAGTTGAACCAGGGAAAGGCAAGACGGGTATGGACAAGCCGCTGCAAGGAGTGCGCGTCATCGACATGTCGCATGTGATCGCAGGGCCGCTGGCCTCGCACTACCTGGCCCAGCTCGGGGCCGAGGTCATCAAGGTCGAGCCCACGCGTGGCGAGGTCATGCGCAACAGCCGGGCGCCCGGCGAGCCCGGGGGCGGCATGCCTTCGGGCTTCGTGGCGCTCAATGCGGGAAAGCGTTCGCTGGCGGTGGACATCCGCCAGCCCGAGGGCGCGGATATCGTGCGTGCCCTGGCGCGCTCGGCCGATGTGTTCATCGAGAACTTCCGCCCCGGCGTGGTGGCGCGCCACGGCCTGGGCTACGAGGACATCCGGGCGGTGCGTCCCGACGTGGTGTATTGCTCCATCTCGGGCTTTGGCCAGCAGGGCGAGTGGGCCGGGCGGGGCGCCTATGACCATGTGGTGCAGGCGCTCACGGGGATGATGATGATGGCGGGGGGCGACGAGGAAGCGCCGCCCGTGAAGGTGGGCTTTCCCGTGATCGACGTGGCGGTGGGCATGCTGGGGGCGCTGTCGGTCACGGCGGCCCTGCACCAGCGCAACGCCTGGGCGCCTGGCGAGCGGCGCAGCCAGCACATCGATGCCTCCATGCTGCAGGCCTCGCTGATGCTGATGTACCCGCATGCCTGTACCTATCTCACCCATGGCGTGGAGCCACGGCGCGTGGGCAACCGGGGCTATACGGGCAGCCCGGCGGCCGACACCTACCGGTGCGCCGACGGCTGGCTGTCCACGGCCGCCAATACGCCGCAGCAGTTCCGCAGGCTCGCCAGCGTGCTGGGGCTCGATGTCCTGTGCGAGGCCCCCACGCTGCTCGACCTCGATGCCTTCAACGCGCCCGAGGGCGGCTTTGTCGCCGCGCGCGATGCGTCCGCGCTGCAGCGGCTGCAGGCCTGTCTGGCCGAGGCCTTCGCCGCACGCAGCGCACGGGACATGGAAGCCCGGCTCAACGCCGTGGGCGTGCCTGCCGCCAGGGTGCGGCGCCTGGGTGAATTCCTGGGCGAGGCCCGCGCTGCCGGCACCGTGTCACCTGTGAGCTATGGCGCCGGCGGCGCTGCGGTGGACACTCCGGGACTGGGGTTCCGGTGGATGGATGCCGAGCCCCTGCCGGGTGCCCCGGCCCCCGTCCTGGGCGATGGCAACCTTGCGCTGCTGCGGGAGCTGGGGATGGCGGATGAGGCCATCGCCCGCCTGTGCCGCAGCGGCGTGCTGGGCGCGCCGCAGTCCTGATTGCCTTTGGATTCCTTTGCCACTGCCTTGCTGGAGACCCCATGTTCAAAGCCTTGCTGCTGACCCAACCCGTACCGCGTGAAACCCGTGCCGAGTGTGTGGAGCTGGACGAAGCCAGCCTGCCCGCCGGCGCGGTGCGCGTGGCCGTCTCGCATTCCACGCTCAACTACAAGGATGCACTGGCCATCACGGGGCGCTCGCCCGTGGTGCGCCAGTTCCCCATGGTGCCTGGCATCGACCTGGCCGGCACGGTGCTGGACAGCGAGGACGCGCGTTTCCAGCCCGGCGATGCCGTGCTGCTCAACGGCTGGGGCGTGGGCGAGACCCACTGGGGCGGGCTCGCCCAGCAGGCGCGGGTGAACGGCGACTGGCTGATCCGCCGGCCCGAGGCCTTCAGCGCACGGGATGCCATGGCCATAGGCACGGCCGGCTATACGGCCATGCTGTGCGTGATGGCGCTGCAGGCGCATGGCATCACGCCCTCCAGCGGCCCGGTGCTGGTGACGGGGGCCAACGGCGGCGTGGGCAGCATTGCCGTGGCCCTGCTGTCGCGCCTGGGTTTCGAGGTGCACGCCGGCACCGGGCGGCCCGAACAGGCCGAGCACCTGAAGGCGCTGGGCGCGGCGCGGATCGTGGAGCGCAGCAGCCTGGATGCGCCCGGCAAGCCGCTGCAAAAGGAGGTCTGGGCGGCGGCCGTGGACAGCGTGGGCAGCCATACGCTGGCCAATGTGTGCGCCAGCCTGCGCTACGGCGGCTGCGTGGCGGCCTGCGGACTGGCCCAGGGGCTGGACCTGCCGGCTTCCGTGGCACCGTTCATTCTGCGCGGCGTGTCGCTGCTGGGCATCGACAGCGTCTATGCGCCGCAGGCGCGGCGCGAGCAGGCCTGGGCGCGGCTGGCCGCCGAACTGCCGCGCGAGGTGCTGGAGCGCAATACCGAAGAGGCGGGCCTGGCCGATGCGGTTGCGCTGGCGCCCCGGCTGCTGGCCGGCCAGGTGCGCGGCCGGGTCGTCATCGATACGGCGCGCTGAGGCCCGCGCGGGCCCTACTTGGCGTAGGGGTCGGCAAAGCCCAGCTCGACCATGATCTCGGTCTCGTAGGCTTCCATTTCCTCGGCGTCCTGCTCGCTGGTTTCATGGTCCCAGCCCTGGGCATGCAGCGTGCCGTGCACCAGCAGGTGGGCGTAGTGCTCCTCCAGCGTCTTGTTCTGCTCGCGCGCCTCGCGCTCGACCACGGGGGCGCACAGCACCAGATCGGCCATGGCGGTGGGCTCCTGCTGGTAGTCGAAGGTCAGGACGTTGGTGGCGTAGTCCTTTTGCCGGTACTCGCGGTTGAGCTGCTGGCCTTCCTCGGCATCGACGATGCGCACGGTGATTTCGGCATCGACGGCCAGGGCATGGCGTATCCAGCGTGTGACCTTGCTGCGGGACAGCACGGCGCGGTGGGCAGGTGCCTCGGCAAAGCGCGCGAATTGCAGGGACAGTTGCAGTTGGTTCAGGGACATGGGGAAGTGCGTGGGCGTGAGCTTGTGCTTTGGAGCGCCCGTGGGCGGGCGTCTGCTGTGGCTGTCGGGATCAAGGCGCCGCAAGGCGCGGTGCGGCACGGCGTGCCGGGGCCTGGCCGCGTGCGTCGTAGGCGTCCACGATGCGGGCCACCAGCGGGTGGCGCACCACGTCGGCGCTGGTGAAGTGGTTGATGGCGATGCCCTTGACGCGCTTCAAGACGCGCTCGGCATCGATCAGGCCGCTCAGGGCGCCCTTGGGCAGGTCGATCTGGCTGACGTCGCCCGTGACCACGGCACGCGCGCCGAAGCCGATGCGCGTGAGGAACATCTTCATCTGCTCGGGCGTGGTGTTCTGCGCCTCGTCCAGGATGACGAAGGCGTTGTTCAGCGTGCGCCCGCGCATGAAGGCCAGCGGCGCGATCTCCAGCACATTACGCTCGAAGGCCTTTTGCACCTTCTCGTAGCCCATGAGGTCGTAGAGCGCGTCGTATAGCGGGCGCAGGTAGGGGTCGACCTTCTGCGTGAGGTCGCCGGGCAGGAAGCCCAGGCGCTCGCCTGCTTCCACGGCCGGGCGCGTGAGCACGATGCGCTGCACGGCGCTGCGCTCCAGCGCGTCCACGGCGCAGGCCACGGCCAGGTAGGTCTTGCCGGTGCCGGCCGGGCCGATGCCGAAGGTGATGTCGTGGCGGGCGATGTTCTCCAGGTAGGCCGACTGGTTGGCCGTGCGCGCGCGCAGGTCGGGGCGGCGCGTGGAAAGCTGGATGGCGTCCAGGGGCTGCTCGATGAGTTCGGTGTCGCCGGCCAGCATGAGCTGCAGCGAATCGTCCAGGATGGGGTCGTCGGCCATCTCGTAGAGGGCCTGCAGCAGCTCCAGTGCGTCGTTGGCCTTGGCCTTGGGGCCGTCGATCTTGAATTGCTCGTGGCGGTGGGCGATCTTGACGCCCAGTGCGATCTCGATGGTGCGCAGGTGCGCGTCGGCCGGGCCGCACAGATGGCTCAACCGGTTGTTGTCGTGGGGTGTGAATGTGTGGCGCAGGATCACGCGGATAATTCCAGAGATTCCGGGCGGCGGCCAGCGCGAGGGCGTGGTGCCATACCCTGTGAATGGGCCGGCGTTCGGTTGCGGACGGGCATGAAAAGCCGCCCCTGGGGCGGCAAAGGACACCAATGATAGGCAAATTGACAGGAACGCTGCTGGAAAAAAACCCGCCCGAGGTGCTGGTGGACTGCGGCGGCGTGGGCTACGAGGTGCAGGTGCCCATGAGCACCTTCTACAACCTGCCGGCCAGCGGGGCCAGGGTCAGCCTGCTGACGCACTTCGTGGTGCGCGAGGATGCGCAGCTTCTGTACGGCTTTGGCACGCACAGCGAGCGCCAGGCGTTCCGCGAGCTGATCAAGATCACCGGCATCGGCCCGCGCATGGCGTTGTCGGTGCTCAGCGGCATGAGCGTGGAGGACCTGGCCCAGGCCGTGACGCTGCAGGAGGTGGGCCGCCTGGTCAAGGTGCCGGGCATCGGCAAGAAGACGGCCGAGCGCCTGCTGCTGGAGCTCAAGGGCAAGATCGGCGCCGATACGGGCGCGCAGTCGCTGTTCGTGAACAACGACCAGAACGACATCGTGCAGGCGCTGATGGCGCTGGGCTATTCCGACAAGGATGCGGCCGCCGCGCTCAAGAAGCTGCCGCCCGACGTGGGCGTGACCGAAGGCATCAAGCTGGCGCTGAAGGCGCTGGCCAAGTGAGCGGCGCATGAGCATCCATACCGACGATTTCGGGCAGGGCGGCTTTCCGCAGGGCGGTTTCGCGCCCGACAAGGCACCGGAAAAGCCGCGCATGATTTCGGCAGCGCCGGTCTCGCGCGGGGAAGAGGCCATGGAGCGCGCCCTGCGCCCCAAGCTGCTGCAGGAGTACGTGGGCCAGGCCAAGGCGCGCGAGCAGCTGGAGATCTTCATCGGCGCGGCCCGAAAGCGCAGCGAGGCGCTGGACCATGTGCTGCTGTTCGGCCCGCCGGGCCTGGGCAAGACCACGCTGTCGCACATCATCGCGGCCGAGCTGGGCGTGAACCTGCGCCAGACCAGCGGCCCCGTGCTGGAAAAGCCCAAGGACCTGGCGGCGCTGCTGACCAACCTCGAAGCCAACGATGTGCTGTTCATCGACGAGATCCACCGCCTGTCGCCCGTGGTCGAGGAAATCCTCTACCCGGCGCTGGAGGACTACCAGATCGACATCATGATCGGCGAGGGGCCGGCGGCGCGCTCCATCAAGCTGGACCTGCAGCCGTTCACGCTGGTGGGCGCGACCACGCGCGCGGGCATGCTGACCAACCCGCTGCGCGACCGCTTCGGCATCGTGGCGCGGCTGGAGTTCTATACGGCCGAGGAGCTGGCGCGCATCGTGCGGCGCAGTGCAGGCCTGTTGAACGCGCCCATCGATGACGAGGGCGCCTTCGAGATCGCGCGCCGCTCGCGCGGCACGCCGCGCATTGCCAACCGCCTGCTGCGCCGCGTGCGCGACTATGCCGATGTGCGCGGCGACGGCAGCATCACGCGCGAGCTGGCCGACCGTGCGCTGGCCATGCTCGATGTCGATCCCCAGGGCTTCGACATCATGGACCGCAAGCTGCTGGAGGCCGTGGTGCACCGCTTCGACGGCGGCCCCGTGGGCCTGGACAACATCGCGGCCAGCATCGGCGAGGAGGCGGGCACCATCGAGGATGTGATCGAGCCCTACCTGATCCAGCAGGGCTTTTTGCAGCGCACGCCGCGCGGGCGCATGGCGACCCAGGCGGCGTACCGCCACCTGGGCCTTCCCGTGCCGGGCGACGACGCCAGCTGACGCAGGCTCACTCTTCCGTGCCGGCGTTCCAGAAGGCCTGCAGCACGCCGGGCAGGGCCTCGATGGCGGCGATCACGCGGTCCAGCTCGTCGGAGTCCACCGAGGTGGCGTAGAGCATGGCCTCGATCTCCGTGTCCTGCGGGCCGAAGGCATGGGTTTCCACGCCGCGCACGGGGTAGCTGGCGTTCTCCAGCAGCTCCAGCATCTGCTCGCGCACATCGCCCTGGGCGCCGCGGTGGCAGATGGCGTAGACGTAGTAGGTCGATTCCGTGGATTCGTCATCCACCGGGCGGCGGTTGATGCGGTTGACCACGGGGCGCAGCAAGGTGTTGCTGGCCAGCACGAAGAGCGTGGCCAGGCCGGCCTCGGCCACCAGGCTGGCGCCCGCGCAGGCGCCCACGGCGGCCGAGCCCCACAGCGTGGCCGCCGTGTTCAGCCCGGTGATGTTGGCCCCTTCCTTCATGATGGCGCCCGCACCCAGGAAGCCCACGCCCGAGACCACGTAGGCCACCACGCGCGTGGCGCCCTCGGCCCCGCCCAGGCGCACGGCCAGGTCCACGAAGACGGCCGCGCCCACGGCGACCAGGGTGTTGGTGCGCAGCCCCGCCGTGCGCTGGCGCACCTGGCGCTCCAGGCCGATGAGGGCGCCGAACACGAAGGCCGTGGTCAGGCTGACGAAGGTGTCCAGCATGGCGCCGGGGTTGAGGTTCTGCAGGGCCTGCATGGGGTTCCGGGCTTTCCTGGTGAGTGGGTTGAAGGGCCGTTGAAAGAGGCGCTGAAGGGTGCGTCACTGCCAGCCGTAGCGGCGGATGTAGACGCGCTTGAGCAGCGTAGCCAGGCAAGCGTAGCCCAGCAATATGGCAATCATCCACGGGAAGTAGGCCGCCGGCAGCGCCTGCAGCTTGAAGTAGCCGGCCAGCGACCCCATCGGCAGGAAGATGCCGGCCGCCATCACGGCCGCCGTGGCCAGCAGCAGCGGCCAGGACGGGCGGCTTTGCAGGAAGGGGATCTTGGGCGTGCGGATCATGTGCACGATCAGCGTCTGCGTGAGCAGCCCGATGACGAACCAGCCCGACTGGAACAGCGTCTGCTGCTCGGGCGTGTTGGCGGCGAAGACGAACCACATCAGCGCGAAGGTCAGGATGTCGAACAGCGAGCTGATGGGCCCGAAGAACACCATGAAGCGGCCCAGGTCGGCCGGGTTCCAGCGCAGCGGCTGGCGCACCAGTTCGTCGTCCACGTTGTCGAAGGGGATGGCGATCTGCGAGAGGTCGTACAGCAGGTTCTGCACCAGCAGGTGCAGCGGCAGCATGGGCAGGAAGGGGATGAAGGCCGAGGCCACCATCACCGAGAACACGTTGCCGAAGTTGGAGCTGGCCGTCAAGCGGATGTACTTCAGCATGTTGCTGAAGGTGCGCCGGCCCTCGATCACGCCCTGCTCCAGCACCATCAGGCTTTTTTCCAGCAGGATGATGTCGGCCGCTTCCTTTGCGATGTCCACGGCGCTGTCCACGCTGATGCCGATGTCGGCCGCGCGCAGGGCCGGGGCGTCGTTGATGCCGTCGCCCATGAAGCCGGTGATGTGGCCGTTGGCGCGCAGCGCATGCACGATGCGCTCCTTGTGCAGCGGCGTGAGCCGGGCGAACAGCTGGTGCCGCTCCACCGTCTGGCGCAGCATCTCGTCGTTCATGTGCTCGATCTGCGTGCCCAGGACGATGTGGTCTGCGGGCAGCCCCACATCGCGGCAGACCTTGGCGGCCACCAGTTCGTTGTCGCCGGTCAGCAGCTTGACGGCCACGCCGTGCGCGGCCAGGGCGGCCAGCGCCTCGGCCGTGGTTTCCTTCGGTGGGTCCAGGAAGGCGATGTAGCCGATCAGGGTCAGCTCCGACTCGTCGGCCACGCCGTAGTCGCTCTTGTGCGGCGGCACTTCCTTCATGGCCACGGCGACCACGCGCAGGCCCTCGCGGTTGAGTTCGCGCGTCACGCGGCGCACGCGGGCCAGCTGCTCCTCGTCCAGCGGGCGCGTGCCATCGCCCTCGCGCAGCCGGGTGCAGGCGCCCAGGATTTCCTCGACCGCGCCCTTGCAGATCAGCTCGTGGTGGTGGCCGCGCTCGGCCACCACCACGGACATGCGGCGGCGCTCGAAGTCGAAGGGGATCTCATCGACCTTGCGGTAGTCCTCGGCCACGCGCATCTGGGTGTGCAGCTCCACGTGTTCCAGCACGGCATGGTCGAGCAGGTTCTTCAGGCCCGTCTGGTAGTGGCTGTTGAGGTAGGCGAAGCGCAGCGTCTCGTCGCAGGGCTGGCCGAAGGCGTCGGTGTGCCGCTCCAGCACGATGCGGTCCTGGGTCAGCGTGCCGGTCTTGTCGGTGCACAGCACGTCCATGGCGCCGAAGTTCTGGATGGCGTCCAGCCGCTTGACCACGACCTTGCGCCGCGAGAGCACCACGGCGCCCTTGGCCAGGGTGGAGGTCACGATCATGGGCAGCATCTCGGGCGTCAGGCCCACGGCCACGGACAGCGCGAACAGGAAGGCCTCGGCCCAGTCGCCCTTGGTGTAGCCGTTGATGAACAGCACCACGGGCACCATCACGGCTGCGAAGCGGATCAGCAGCCAGCTGACGCTGTTGACCCCGGTCTCGAAGGCCGTGGGCGCGCGGTCGTTGGAGGTCACCCGCGTGGCAATGGTGCCGAAGTAGCTGCGGTTGCCCGTGGCCAGCACCACGGCCAGCGCCGTGCCCGAGACCACGTTGGTGCCCATGAACAGCAGGTTGCTGGCGTCCAGCACGCCGGTGCCATTCGATGCACTGGCGTCGGCGCGCTTTTCCACGGGCAGGGATTCGCCGGTCATGGCGGACTGGCTCACGAACAGGTCCTTGGCGCTGAGCACGCGGCAGTCGGCAGGAATCATGTCCCCGGCCGACAGCACCACGAAATCGCCGGGCACGACCTCGCGCAGCGGCACCTCGTAGCGGCGCGCCTGCTGTCCGAAGCCGCTGTGCGGGGCGTCTGCGGAGTCGGCATCTGCCGGCGCCGTGGGGCCGCCATTGCGGCGCAGCACCGTGGCCGTGCTGCTGACCATGGCCTTGAGCCGCGCGGCGGCGCGGTTGGAGCGGCCTTCCTGCACAAAGCGCAGCAGCGTGGACAGCAGCACCATGGAGGCGATGACGACCGTGGCCTTCATGTCCTCGGTGGCGTAGGAGACCACGGCCAGCAGCGTCAGCAGCAGGTTGAAGGGATTGCGGTAGCAGTACCACAGGTGCAGCCAGCCGGGCAGCGGCCTTTCGTGCTCGGCCTCGTTGGGGCCCAGACGCGTGAGCGCGGCGCGGGCCTGCTCGCGGGTCAGGCCGTCCTCGCTGGAGCTGGTGCGCGCCAGCACGGCGGCGATGTCATCGCGCGAGGCGCGCAGCAGCTCGCGCGTGAGGGTCGGCGATACCGAGCGCGAGTGGTGCACGGCCGTGCCCGAGGGCAGGGCATTGCGCCGGAACAGCCCCAGGGCGTGGCGGCTGCGCAAAAAGGCCTGGAACAGGTGCTTGAGGTTTTTCATGGCGACCTCCCCGGTGGCTCAGGCCTGGCTCGAGCGAAGGGTGGCGCGCAGCCAGTGCCAGTTGCGCTGGCAGGCGCACAGCAGGCGGCGGCGCAGCGGCGGGCGGGCCACGGTGGCCGACTGCAGCCATTGGCGCCGCGCATGGGCAGGCAGGTGGCGGTAGACCTCGGCGCGCTCCTGCGCCGCCAGCAGGGACAGGACGTCGGCCTGCTGGCGCTGCGTGAGCGCCACGAGGGAATGGGCGAAGAGATCGGGGCCGTGTTGCTGCAGCAGGGTGTGCAGTTGCCCGGTATGGCGTGCCGCAATGGCGGCTTGCAGGGCCAGCTGCAAGGTGCTGGCGCGGGTGGTGTGGGAGGTGCGGCTGGCGCGCGTGGAGACGGGTGCTGTGGCGGGCGTGGTTGCCGGCGTGGTCCGCAGCGCGGTGATGACGTGTTGCATGGCGGGCTTCTTTCGTTGCGGCCGAAAGAAGCCCGGCACCTATCCGTCAATGGACGTGCGCGGGCCTCCCGGCCGGGGCCTTGGGAAGGGGCGGAAGGGCCGCAGGCATGTGCGGCCGGACCGTATCGGAGGGGTCAGGGCAAGATCGACTCGGATCGGGGTCCATGGGGGAACTCCTTTCTGACGATGGGGCGGACAAGGCTGCGGCGCGCGCTCAGCGCGGCTGCAGGCTCAGAAAGCTGCGGATGCGGTGCGTGGGCCAGTGGGTCTGCAGGTCCAGGTGCATGGCGTGCTCCATGGCCGATGGGGCCTGGGCTTGCATCTGTGCCTGTGCCTTGGCCTGCATTGCTGCCTGGGAGGCAGCCACGCGCGTGCCGGTGGCGCCGGGGCAGGGCGCGGCAGTGGCAGGCTGCAGGCGTTGCATTGCGGGGCGAGCGAACGGTGTGGACATGGCTTTCTCCTTGGCGAACCAGGAAGACTGCCGCGGGCAGGGCCGTCAAGCAGCGTGGGCCGCGCGCTGCAACGGGGCAGGCACGGACACGCGGTCAGTGAACCACAGCAACTGGAATCTCAGGTGCAGGGGCGGCATGCCTGATGCAAGCCAGATGCCACTGCATCGCCGGGCGGGCGCGAAGATCCAAGGGGAAACGCAGCAATGGAAGGAAGCCGGCCGACATGGCCGCTCCCTTCACAGGAGTCGGTCAGTCAGCCAGCAGCGTAGCCATTGCGGCGCGCTGTTTGTCACTGGTTGAACTGGCACTGTCCACGGAAGGACTCCTGAAAATGCGATCCCGCCATTGTGCCTTGCGAGCTGCCTCGGGTCAACCCTGATGTCGATGCGCCACGGGCCAGCCAGCCCTGCACGATCAGCAACTGCGCCGCGTAGTAGGTGGACAGCACGGCGGCTTGCGCCCCGTCGAAAGGCTGCACGAAGCGGTTGATGGCCAGCAGCGAGTCGCTGACCATGAAGAAGCAGGCGCCGATGGCCACGGTCCAGGCGGGCTGGCCGCCCAGGTGCCTGGCGCGGCCCAGGGCCTGCGCCGCCATCAGCGCAATGACCAGCACATAGGCGGCCACGGGCAGGCGCAGCGCGGCGGGCAGCCCGCCCTGCCAGAGCACGGCATACATGGCAACGCCCAGGGCCAGCGTGGCGGCCAGCGAGGGCCGGTGCGCAAACCAGGGCGCATCCTGGCGCAGCAGCACGATATAGGCCAGGTGGGCGAGCAGAAAGCTGGCCAGGCCCGGGATGAACAGATCGGGCAGCATCAGGAACACGTCGCCCGCCATCGAGGCCGCCAACGCCGCGGCCAGCCAGCAGGCGCCGCGCGCGGGTTTCGCCAGCGCCGAGAACGCCGCGCTGCCGCGCCACAGCTGCATGACAGCGATCAGCGCAAAGACCATGGCCAGCGGCTTGAACAGCCAGTGCCAGTGCAGCATGTCCAGCACGCTGGTGGCGGTGGCCAGCGCGCCGGCCTCGATGGCCAGGGCCACCCACAGGCTGATGCGCCCCTGCATGGCCGCGCCCAGTGCCCACTGGCAGGCCAGCAGCACGCCAAACCACAGCGCATTGCGCGCCGTCGAGGACTGGTCGGCATGCCACAGGAACAGCGACACCCCTGCGATCAGCGCCACGAACTGCAGGCCCGCAAACCAGCGCAGGCTGCGCTGCATGTCGGGTGCGTAGAGCACGCGGTGCGCGTCCAGGTCGAAGGCCGGCCTGGGAAAGCGCTGCGCCACGTCGGCAGGGCGCCACCCGGGCGGCTTGAGCCAGACGCGCAGCTTGTCGCCCCAGCGCCGCGCATACCAGCTGTCATGGATGAGTTGCCGGTACACCACGGCGTTGGCCCACAGCGGGTCCCAGCTTTGCAGCAGGCCGCGCGTGCCGTAGACGCAGGGCTCGCTGTCGTCCTCGGGCTTGAAGGTGCCGAACAGGCGGTCCCAGACGATGAGGATGCCGCCGTAGTTCCTGTCCAGGTAGCAGTCATTGACGGCGTGGTGCACGCGGTGGTTGCTGGGCGCGCAGAACCAGCGGTCGAACCAGCCCAGGCGCCGCACCTGCTCGGTATGGACCCAGAACTGGTAGAGCAGATCGATCAGGCCCACGATGGCAAACACCAGCGGCGGCACGCCGGCCAGCGCCATGGGAAGGTAGAACAGCCAGCCCAGCAGCGCGCCCGAGCTGGTCTGGCGCAGCGCCGTCGACAGGTTGTAGTTCTGGCTCTGGTGGTGCACGGCGTGGGCTGCCCACAGCACGGCCACCTCGTGGCCCATGCGGTGAAGCCAGTAGTAGCAGAAGTCGTAGAACAGCAGGGCCAGCAGCCAGCCGGGAATGCTGGTCCAGAAGGCATCGTTGCGCCACAGCGCCAGGTGCTCGAAGGCCAGCGTGTACAGGCCCACGCGCAGCAGCGTGGTGAAGACGGCGCTGGTCTGGCTGAGCATGCCCAGGCTGATGGAGCTGATGGCGTCGGCCAGCCGGTAGGCATTGCGCCCGCGCCACAGGCTCACGCCCCATTCCAGCGCGATCAGCAGCAAAAAGGCAGGCGTGGCGAAGACAATGACTTGGCTGGGTGAGAGCATGGTCAGCCGATTCTGGGCATGGCGGCGGGGCAGCGCCTTAGGCGAGAACCCTAGGACACGGAATCACAAGGGTTGAAACGGATTGCAATAAATAGGGCTTCGTGGCAAGCGTGTGGCAGGAAAATTGCGCCCTATGGCAGAATCGCCCGCTTTCCACGCGCTGGCCGTCCCTGCCCTGCAGGCCATTGCCAGCCCGCACCGCCTTCGCCGGCATGCGCCGCGCATGCCCACGCTCCATGCACCTGTCCCGACGCTCCCTGCTATCGGCTGCCGCCTCAGTGGCTGCGGCCCTTGCTGCTGCACCCGCCGCCCATGCCGCGCCGGGCGCGGGCAAGCCCTGGCCGGCAGGCGGGCCCATCACGCTGATCGTGCCCTTCGGCGCGGGCAGCGATGTGGACGCCACGGCGCGGCTGATCGCCGAAAAGCTGGGTGCGCGGCTGCGCCAGTCGGTGGTGGTGGACAACGTGCCGGCCTCCGGCGGCGTGCTGGGCGTGAGCAAGGTGGCGCGCTCGCATGCCGATGGCTACACGCTGCTGCTGGGCTTTGACGGGCCGGTGAGCATTGCGCAACTGGTGAACTCCTCCGTGCGCTATGACGCCGAGCGTGATCTGGCTCCCGTGGGCCTGACTTCGGTGGCGCCCATGGTGATCGTGGCCCGCCCTGGCCTGCCCGTGCACAACCTCAACGAGCTGATCAGCATGGCCCGCGCCCGGCCCGGCGCGCTGACCTATGCCACCCCGGGCGTGGGAACGGTGCTGCACCTGGCCATGGAGCGGCTGCAGGAGCGCGCCCGCATCCGCCTGGTCCATGTGCCCTATCGCGGCGTGGCCCAGGTGACCAGCGAGGTCATGGGCGGCCAGGTCGATCTGGGCATTCTGATGACCACCGGCGCCACGCCGCTGGTGCAGCAGAAAAAGCTGGAAGGCGTGGGCGTGACCTCGGCACAGCGCATCGACGTGATTCCCGAGGTGATGAGCTTTGCGGAGGCTCCTGATTTGAAGGGCTTCGAGCTGGAAGCCTGGACCGGCCTGTTCGCCCCCGCCCGCACGCCCGAACCCGTGGTCAGCCGCCTGGCCGCCGAACTGGCCGAGGTGCTGAAGCTGCCCGAGGTCCGCAAGCGCCTGCAGGACAGCGGCGCCACGCCCGGCTCGGGCACGCCGGCCACGTTCGCCCAGTTCCTGAAGAAGGAAAAGGCGAGCTACACGCAGATCGTCAAGTCCGCCAATATCCAGGTGGAATGAGGGACTGCGCTGCAGTGCGGGCGTTCAGCTGAAAACCTCGTCGCGCGCACCGCCTTCCAGGTGCTGCACATCGCCCCAGCCGACCAGGCCCAGGCCCTGGGGCGTCCACAGCAGGCGGTTGATGGCCGCGTTGCCCAGCGCCCAGGTGCGGGGTGCCTGCACTTCCTGGTGCGTGGCCAGGCGGTAGAGCACATCCATCACGCCGCCATGCGCCACGATCACGATCTGCTCGCCGGGATGGCCACTGGCCAGCCGGTTCACCGTGGCCGAGATGCGGTCGCGCAGCATCAGCAGCGACTCGCCGCCGCCAGCGGGCACGAACTCGGGATCGCGCTTGCGCCAGCGCAGCGCGTCCTCCGGGTGGGACGCCTCGATATCGTTGAAGGTCTGGCCCTCGAAGCTGCCGAAGCAGCGTTCGCGCAGGCCCTTGTCGGCCGTCAGCGATGCGCCCGTGGTCGCGGCCACGGCCTCGGCCGTGGCATAGGCACGCAGAAGGTCGCTGCTGTAGATGGCGGCCACCGGCTCGCCCGCCAGGGCCTTGCCGGCCTGGGCGGCCTGCCACAGGCCCAGGTCGTTGAGAGGAATGTCCAGATGGCCCTGGATGCGGGCGTCCACATTCCAGGCGGTTTCTCCGTGGCGGATGGCAATGATGCGCGTGGCTTGCATGAGGGGCTGGCGTGGAGTGCTGCAAAAAGGAGCAGGCATTGTCCCGCAAGCCAGGCAAGCCTGCATCGCGCGCCGCCGTTGAAACTGGCGCGGCCCCACTCAGGGACGCCGAGCAAGAGCCGCCTCGCGGCGGGGGCGCCCAGCCGAAGGTGTCGTCCCCCTCCGCGAAGCGAGAAGGGGGAAGCGGCGCAGCCGCTCAGGGGGTCAGATCAGCGATTTAGCGTTGTCCAGCACGAAGTCGCAGGCCTTCTCCTTGAGGTCGCCCTTGAGCTTGTCGATACTGAAGCTCTTGCCGTTGGAGCCGGTGACCAGGCCGCCCAGGCCGTTCTGGAATCCCGTGTCCTTGGGCTCTTCCTGCTTTTGCATGCCCAGCTTGCCCAGCAACTGGTCCTTGACCTGGGCCGCCTTGTCGGCATTGAGGTAGTTGTTCTTCATGCAGTAGGAGATGACGCCTGCCGCATTGCCGGCCGTGGCCGAGGGGCTCAGGCCCAGGGCGGACAGCGCGCCCGCACCGCCTGCGCCCGCACCCAGCATGCCGCCGAGGCCGGAGCCGGCGCCTTCGCTGCTGGCGGCGGCCTTGTCACCGCCAAGGCCCGAGGCCTGGCGCAGCGAGTCGCCCAGGCCCGACGCCTGGGCAGGCAGGGCGCCCAGGCCCAGCATGGCGCACAGCAGTGCGCTGGCAATGGATGTCTTCATGGATGCTTCCTTTCCGCGGAAACCCGCAGGCTCGATACAGGGCCTGAAATTAGCACGCCGTGCGGCGCAGACCTGTGCCCGATTGCAAACCTTTGCCAGAGCGGGCCGTGTCGGTCTTTCGCGTTTTCACTAGCTGTCAAAGCCGTTGGCCTGTCCATGATGGCCGCACATCATTGGCGGGCCGCGGCGGCAGTCTTGTTATTTGGAAATGGCTTTTAAGTATAAAAATCAATTCAACAAGCTGAAAAAGTTATTTAAAGTGGGGCGCACCTATATGGCCCGCTTCTTGCGGCGCCCGGGCTGCTGCGTCGCATGGCCGCCGCCTTTCCAATCAATCCACAGGGGAGCAGACAAATGATCATGAAGATTCTGGGCAGTTCTTTGCTGGCCGCAGGCCTGTTGACCTCGGCCGCGCTGGCCCAGGCCGAGACCGTGCGCTGGGCGCGCGGCTCCGATCCGACTTCGCTGGACCCGCATGCCTTCAACGTGGGCACCAATTTCGTGCTGCTGCACCAGATCTACGAAACCCTGGTCATCCGCTCGGCCGACGGCAAGCTGGTGCCCACGCTGGCCACCTCGTGGAAGATGACCTCCGACCCGTCGGTCTGGGAGTTCAAGCTGCGTCCCAACGTCAAGTTCCATGACGGCACGCCGTTCACGGCGCGCGACGTGGTCTTCTCGCTGAACCGCGCCAAGGGCGAGAACGCCCAGGTCAAGTCCCTGCTGTCCTCGATGGAGGAGGCCAAGGCCGTGGACGATCTCACGGTGCAGGTGAAGACCAAGGGCCCGAACCTGATCTTCCCCGACAACCTGACCAATCTCTTCATCATGAGCGAGAAGTGGTCCAAGGCCAACGGCGCCGAGACCACGCAGGACACGGCCAGCAAGACCGAGAACGGCGCCACGCGCGCGGCCAACGGCACGGGCGCCTATGTGCTGGCCAGCCGCGAGGTCGATTCGAGGACGGTGATGAAGCTCAACCCCGACTACTGGGGCAAGGGCCAGTTCCCGCTGCAGGTGACCGAGCTGGTCTACCTGCCCATCAAGTCCCCGGCCACGCGCGTGGCGGCCCTGCTGTCGGGCGAGGTGGACTTCGCCCAGGACATTCCCGCGCAGGACGTGGCGCGCCTGAAGCAGGACAAGCGCCTGCGCATCAATGAAGGCCCCGAGAACCGCTCCATCTTCCTGGGCCTGAACGTGGGTGCGGCCGAGCTCAAGAGCAGCAACGTCAAGGGCAAGAATCCGCTGGCCGATCCCAAGGTGCGCCAGGCCATCGAGCTGGCCATCGACCGCGATGCGATCAAGCGCTCGGTGATGCGCGGCCTGTCGATTCCCACCGGCGTGATCGCGCCGTCGTTCGTCAATGGCTACGACAAGGCCTTCGCGGCCTATCCCAAGGCGGATGCCGCCAAGGCCAAGCAACTGCTGGCCGAGGCGGGCTACCCCAACGGCTTCACCATCACGCTGAACACGCCCAACGACCGCTATGTGAACGACGAGGCCATCGCCACGGCGGTGGCCGGTTTCCTGGGTCGCATCGGCATCAAGACCGAAGTCTCGGCCCGGCCGATCGCCATGCACAGCGTCTCGCTGACCAAGGCGGACAGCGACTTCTACCTGTACGGCTGGGGCGTGCCCACCTACGACTCGGCCTACATCTTCGACTTCCTGGTGCATACGCGCGGCAAGGACAGCCGGGGTGCGCAAAATGCCACGCACTACAGCAATGCCGATGTGGATGCCAAGATCCTGTCCCTGTCCTCGGAGAGCGACAAGGCAAAGCGCGATGCCACCATCAAGAGCATCTGGGAGACCGTGCAAAAGGAGCGCTTCTACATTGCGCTGCATGACCAGGTGATCCACTTCGCGTCCGTGCCCCGGCTCAATGTGCCCGTGCACCCGGACAACGCGCTGCACTTCAAGTTCGTCAAGTTCGAGAAGAAGTAAGCGCCGATGCTGGTCCATCTGCTGCGCCGGCTGGGCCAGTCCGCCCTGGTCCTGCTGGCCGTCTCCTTTGTCTCGTTCATGGTGTTCCGCCATATCGGCGATCCCACGATCAGCCTGCTGGGCGAGGACGCGACGGTTGCCGAGCGCGAGGCGCTGACGGAAAGCCTGGGCTTCAACAAGCCCGTGCCGCTGCAGTACCTGGCTTACGTGGGCAAGGTGCTGCAGGGAGACCTGGGCATCTCCTACCGGCTCAAGCGCCCCGTGACCGAGATCATTGCCGAGCGCCTGCCCGCCACGCTGGAGCTGGCGATGACGGCGGCGCTGTTCGCCCTGGTCATCGGCGTGGCGCTGGGCGTGTACACGGCCATACGGCGCGAGGGTTGGCTGAGCCGTTCGATCATGACGGTGTCGCTGGTGGGCGTGTCCCTGCCCACCTTCCTGATCGGCATCGCCCTGATCTACCTGTTTGCCGTGGAGCTGCGCTGGCTGCCGTCCTTCGGGCGCGGCGAGACGGTGAAGCTGGGCGGCTGGGAGACCGGGCTGCTGACGGCTTCGGGCTGGTCGGCGCTGATCCTGCCGGCCATCACGCTGGGCTTCTACAACATGACCCTGATCATGCGCCTGGTGCGCGCCGAGATGCTGGAGGTGCTGCGCGCCGACTACATGCGCTTCGGCCGTGCGCGCGGGCTGCGTGAGCGCGATCTGTACTTCGGCCATGCGCTGCGCAATACCCTGATTCCCGTGATCACCATTGCGGGCCTGCAGATCGGCTCGCTGATCGCCTTTGCCATCGTCACCGAGACCGTGTTCCAGTGGCCCGGCGTGGGCCTGCTGTTCATCTCCTCCATCCAGGGTGTGGACGTGCCGCTGATCGCCGCCTACCTGATGTTCATCGCGCTGCTGTACGTGGGCATCAACCTGCTCGTCGATTTCCTGTACGTGATTGTGGACCCCCGCTTGAGAAACCGATGACCGATTCCGCCAAACAAGCAATCCCTCCCACGGGCTGGCGCGCCAGCGACTCGCCGGTCAAGCGCGCGTTTGCACGCTCGCGCCTGGTGCAGGCGGCGGCGCTGGTGCTGGCGCTGATCGTGGCGGCCACGCTGCTGTCGCCCTGGCTGGCGTGGCAGAACCCCTTCGATCCGGCCAATCTGGACCTGATGGATGCCTTCACGCCGCCGGGCCAGGCGGGCACCAGCGGCACGCTGTACGCGCTGGGATCGGACGACCAGGGCCGCGATGTGTGGAGCGCCATCCTCTACGGGCTGCGCATGTCGGTGCTGGTGGGCGTGTCGGCCGTGGGGCTGTCCCTGCTGATCGGCGTGCCGCTGGGCCTGGTCTGCGGCTATGCGGGCGGCTGGTTCGACACGCTGATGATGCGCATCGCCGATGTACAGCTGACCTTTCCCGTGATCCTGGTGGCGCTGCTGGTCTTCGGCATCGCACGCGGCCTGCTGCCCGAGGGCTACCGCGACGACATGGCGGTCTTCGTGATCATCGTGGCCATCGGCCTGTCCGACTGGGTGCAGTACGCGCGCACCGTGCGCGGCGCGGTGATGGTGGAAAAGCACAAGGACTACGTGCTGGCGGCCCAGCTCATAGGCCGCAGCCGCGTGGCCATCCTGGTGCGCCACATCCTGCCCAACCTGCTGGCGCCCATCCTGGTCATCGCCACCATCAGCTTCGCGCATGCCATCGTGGCCGAGTCCACGCTGTCCTACCTGGGCGTGGGCCTGCCGCCCACCCAGCCTTCGCTGGGCACGCTGATCCGCATCGGCCAGGGCTTCCTGTTCTCGGGCGAGTGGTGGATATTGCTGTTCCCCTCGCTGGTGCTGCTGGCGCTGGCGCTGTCCGTCAACCTCGTCGGCGACTGGCTGCGCGACGCACTGAACCCCAAGCTGCAATGAGCACGACACAACAATCCGGGCAGCCCCCCGCACAGCCTGCGGTGCTGAGCGTTCGCGGCCTGTCCGTCACCTTCGACACCTACAAGGGCCCCGTGCAGGTGCTGGACGATGTGTCCTTCGACATTGCGCCCGGCGAGATCCTGGGCGTGGTCGGCGAGTCTGGCGCGGGCAAGTCCATGACGGGCGCCGCCGTGATCGGCCTGATCGAGCCGCCGGGCCGCATCTCGGCCGGCACGGTGCAGTTGCGCGGCGAGCGCATCGACACGCTGCGCGGCGAGGACCTGCGGCGCATACGCGGCCGGCGCATAGGCTCCATCTTCCAGGACCCGCTGACCAGCCTGAACCCGGTCTATACCGTGGGCCGGCACCTGGTGGAGACCATCCGCACGCACCTGCCCGTCTCCGAGAAGGAAGCCGAGGCACGCGCGCTGGCCCTGCTCGAAGAGGTGGAGATCCCGCAGGCGCGCGAGCGCATGGCCCAGTATCCGCACCAGTTCTCGGGCGGCATGCGCCAGCGCGTGGCCATTGCCTTGGCGCTGTGCGCCGAGCCCGAACTCATCATTGCCGACGAGCCCACCACGGCGCTGGACGTGTCCGTGCAGGCGCAGATCATTGCCCTGCTGCGCCGCGTGTGCAAGGAGCGCGGCGCGGCCGCCATGCTGATCACGCACGACATGGGCGTCATCGCCGAGACGGCCGACCGCGTCATGGTCATGTACCAGGGCCGCGTGCTGGAAACCGGCCCCGTGCGCCAGGTGCTGGACGCGCCGCAGCAGCCCTACACCCAGGTGCTGATGGGCGCCATTCCCAGCGTGCACCACCGCGTGCAGCGCCTGCCCGTGCCAGAGGTGGGCGGCGGCCCTGCCGCGCCCGCCGTGCCCTGGCAGCCCGGGGCCGGTGCGCAGGAGCCCGCGGCTGCCCTGCTGGAGGTCAGGGATCTGTGCAAGGAGTTCGACCTGTCCAGCGGCTGGCTGGCCCGGCTGCTGGCGCGCGAGGACAAAAAGATCCTCAAGGCCGCGGACGGCGTCGGCTTCTCCATCCGCAGGGGCTCCACCTTCGGCCTGGTCGGTGAGTCCGGCTCGGGCAAATCCACGGTGGCGCGCATGGTGGCCGGGCTGACGCCGCCCACCAGCGGCACCGTGCTGTTCGACGGCGTGGACAAGTGGAGCCCGGCCGCCCAGACCGTGGCCATGCGCCGGCGCTTCCAGATGATCTTCCAGGACCCGTATGCCAGCCTGAACCCGCGCTGGACCGTGCAGGAACTGATTGCCGAGCCCCTGCAGGTGCTGGCCCTGACTGCCGGCAAGGACGAGACGGCCGAGCGCGTGCAGGAGGCGCTGCGCCGCGTGCGCATGAAGCCCGATGATGCGCGCAAGTACCCGCACCAGTTCTCGGGCGGGCAGCGCCAGCGCATCGCCATCGCGCGCGCCCTGGCCAGCCGGCCCGAATTCATCATCTGCGACGAGCCCACCTCGGCGCTGGACGTCTCGGTCCAGGCCCAGGTGCTCAACCTCATGCGCGACCTGCAGGAGGAGTTCGGCCTGACCTATCTGCTCATCAGCCACAACCTGGCCGTGATCCGCCACATGTGCGACGACATCGGCGTCATGCAGCGCGGCCGCTTGGTCGAGACCGGCGAGGCCGGCGCCGTGCTCGATGCACCGCAGCATGCATACACGCGCGCGCTGATGGCTGCCGTGCCTGATATGGAGCATGTGCACTGAGGCACTGCTTCAAGCGCCATCACCATGCAAAAAAGGCCTGCGGATGCAGGCCTTTGCTTCTGAGGACACGATGGCTTACCGGGCGGGTGCTGGTGGCGTGGCCGGTGCTGCCTGCGCCGCAGGTGCCCCCTGGGCCGGCTGCTGCGCTGGCGCGCCACCCTGCTGCACCGGACCGATGGTGGTGCGCACCACGCGCGAGCCCTTGGGCGGGTTGGGGAAGCCGGTGAGCGCGGCGTCGAACAGGATGCCGAAGATGGCCGGGTCGTCGGTCCACACATCCTGGCGCTGGGCCGAGGTCTCGTAGACGATCTGCTGCGTGGTGGCGTTGCGCATCACGATGCTGACGGCGCGGTAGTACTCCAGCGGCGGGCCGTCGAACATGAAGCTGCCGCCAAAGCCCATGCCCCAGCCGCGCCCGTAGCCCAGGCCCCAACCCCAGCGCGGGCCGCCCCAGCGGTCGTAGTAGGGCCAGGCGGCGTAGTCGCGCGCATAGCGTGCGTCGGCGCCGATCTGCACGATCAGGCTGGCCCGGGAGTCGTCGCGCTGCAGGCCCACGCGGCCCAGTGCCTGCTGGGCCTGGGACTCGATGGCCGCGAAGTGCGTCTGCGCCTCGCGTTGCGAGGGCAGCACTTCCAGGCGGTAGGTGGGCGGCGCGGGCAGGGCGCCCAGCGTGGAATAGCTCTGGACGGTGCTCTGGACTTCGCGCACGCTGGCGCAGCCCGTAAGCAAGGCCGTGGCCACGATGGCCAGGACATGGATGCAGCGCAGCTTCATGGTGTACTCCTTGGTCGAAAAAAGGCCCGTTTGCACGGGCCTTGGTTGGAGTGGGGCGATTGTTATAGGTTCAGCCGTCAGGACGACAGTTGTACCACCTGCAGACCGGGCAGCGATGCGGACACTGGCATCTCTTCATGGTCGAAGGCCATGTCGCCGTTGGGGTCGGCAATGCCGGTGGCCTTGGCGTTCTTGAAGTCGTGCAGCTCGGGATCCATCATGTGCGTGGTCACGATGTGGCCCATGGCGCGGAACATGCTTTCCACGCGGCCCGGGAATTTCTTGTCCCACTCGCGCAGCAGCTCGCCCACGGCCACGCGCTGCAGGCCGTCCTGGCTGCCGCAGAGGTTGCAGGGGATGATGGGGAAGTTCTGGTACTGGGCCCAGCGCACGGTGTCCTTCTCGGGCACGTAGCACAGCGGGCGGATCACCACATGCTTGCCGTCGTCCGAGACCAGCTTCGGGGGCATGCCCTTCATGCGGCCGCCGTAGAACATGTTGAGCATCAGCGTCTGCACGATGTCGTCGCGGTGGTGGCCCAGGGCCACCTTGGTGCAGCCCAGCTCGTCGGCCACCTTGTACAGGATGGCGCGGCGCAGGCGCGAGCACAGGCCGCAGGTGGTCTTGCCCTCGGGCACGACGCGCTTGACCACGCTGTAGGTGTCCTGCGTTTCGATGTGGTAGTCCACGCCGATGCTCTTGAAGTACTCGGGCAGCACATGGTCGGGAAAGCCGGGCTGCTTCTGGTCGAGGTTCACGGCCACCAGCTCGAATTTGACGGGCGCGCGCTTTTGCAGCTTGCGCAGCACGTCCAGCATCGTGTAGCTGTCCTTGCCACCCGACATGCAGACCATGATCTTGTCGCCTTCCTCGATCATGTTGAAGTCGGTGATGGCGCGGCCCACCTCGCGGCACAGGCGCTTTTCGAGCTTGATCTGCTCGCGCTCGATCTTGATGCGGTTGCCGCCTGCGGTGTCTGCGGGGGCGTCGGCGGCGGCTTCTTCGGCCAGCCAGGGGTTGTCGGTCACTGCGTTCATGGGGTTCACCATTGTCCTGTCTCGACGCGAATGGCCACTTCGCAGTCGTCAAAAATTTCGAGCTTGGCGATCTTCACGCGCACGCCCATCACGCCGGGCAGCTGCATCAGGCGCTGGGCCAGCTTGCCGATCAGGCTCTCCAGCAGGTTCACATGCTCGGCCGTGCATTCATCGATGATGATCTGGCGCACCTTGCGGTAGTCCAGCACATGCAGGATGTCGTCGTCGCGCGGAGCCAGCGGTTGGGTGCCCAGGCTCAGCTCTGCATCGACCTGGATGGGCTGGGGCATCTGTTTTTCGTGGGCGAGGATGCCCAGGTTGGCGTCGAAACGCAAACCCGTGAGCGTCAGGATCTGTTGTCCGGTGGCGGAGTGCATGGGGAAAAGCCGTGGAGTGTGGGGATGGGCGCGGGCAGGCGCCTACATCATGGAAAAGTCGCGCTCGAAGCGCTGCAGGTGCTGGCCGCCATCGACCAGCAGCGTGGTGCCCGTGATGGACTGGTTGTCCAACGCAAAGCACACGGTGGCGGCCACGTCGGCCGCGCTGGACGAGCGGCCCAGCGGGCTGAGGCGGTGCAGGGCCTCGAAGCGCTCCTGGCTCAGCATGTGGCTGGTCAGCGTCAGGCCCGGGGCCACGCCGACCACGCGCACGCGCGGCGCCAGGGCCAGCGCCAGCATGGTGCCTGCGGCCTCAAGCGCTGCCTTGGACAGCGTGTAGCTGAGGAAATCGGGGTTCTGGTTCCAGAGCTTCTGGTCCAGCATGTTGATCACGGCGCCGCTGGCATGCTCCTCGCCGGCCGCGACGCGGTCCTCGATATGGGCATGCAGCGCCTGGGCCAGCAGGATGGGCGCGCCGGTGTTGCTGCGCAGGTGGGCTTCCAGGGCCACGTAGCTGAAGCTGCCGGCGTCGTCATGCTCGAACAGAGAGGCGTTGTTGACCACGGCGTCCAGGTGGCCGAAGTGCGCAACGGCACGCGGCACCAGGGAGCGCACCGAGTCCTCGTTGAAGAAATCGGCATCCAGGGCGGCGCTGTCGCCGGCCAGTTCAGCGCAGGTGGCGGCCGTCTCCAGCGCCTCGTCGTGGGAATCGCGGTAGTGCACGGCCACCTGCCAGCCGGCGCTGGCAAGCGCGAGCGCGATGTCGCGCCCCAGGCGGCGGGCCGCGCCGGTCACCAAAACTGTGCGTGTTCGGGCAGGTGTGGACATTCGAGGACAATGTACGGATCGTGACGACAGAACCCTCAATTTTAACGGCCGCCCTGCAAACCCGTATTGCGCAAGAGATTGCGTCCTCGGGCGGATGGCTGGCTTTCGACCGTTTCATGGCCCTGGCGCTGTACGAGCCGGGCCTGGGCTACTACGCCAATGACACCGCCAAGTTCGGGCTGATGCCATCGTCGGGCAGCGATTTCGTGACCGCGCCCGAGATGTCCCCTGTCTTCGGCCAGCTGCTGGCCGCCCAGGTGGCCGAGGCGCTGCAGCGCACGCACACCCGCGAAGTCTGGGAGTTTGGTGCCGGCACGGGCGCGCTGGCGCTGCAGGTGCTGGACGAGCTGGCGGCCCTGGGCGTGCGGCCGGACCGCTACACCATCGTCGATCTGTCGGGCACGCTGCGTGCGCGCCAGCAGCTCAGGCTGGTGAAGTACGAAGGACTGGTGCACTGGGCCGATGCCCTGCCCGAGCGGCTCGAAGGCGTGGTCATCGGCAACGAGGTGCTGGATGCCATGCCCGTGCAACTGCTGGTGCGCAAGGCAGGTGTCTGGCACGAGCGCGGCGTGGTGCTGCAGCCGGACGGCAGCCTGGGCTGGGAAGACAGGCCCACGCCACTGCGCCCGCCGATGGACATCGAGGGCGAGCACGATTACCTGACCGAAATCCACCCGCAGGGCGAGGCCTTCATTCGCACGCTGGGCGAGCGCATGGCGCGCGGCGCGGCATTTTTCATCGACTACGGCTTTGGCGAATCCGAGTATTTCCACCCGCAGCGCCACATGGGCACCCTGGTGTGCCACCGGCTGCACAAGGTGGACGACGATCCGCTGGCCGATGTCGGCCTCAAGGACATCACGGCCCATGTGAACTTCACGGGCACGGCCGTGGCCGCGCAGGAGGCCGGCTTCGAGGTGCTGGGCTATACCTCGCAGGCCCATTTCCTCATCAACTGCGGCCTGGGCCCCAAGCTCGACGCACTGGCCCAGGGCCCGCGCGTCATGGCCACCAAGCTGATGATGGAGCACGAGATGGGCGAGCTGTTCAAGGTCATCGGCCTGGCCAAGGGCGTGGAGCCCTGGGACGCCATGGGCTTTGTGCGCGGCGACCGCACGCACCGCCTGTAGCGGGCCGGGACCCGCCTGCCTCAGCGCTGGACGCTGCGGCCGTTGCTGACGTCGTGGACCGTCTGGTCCTTGAGGTTGATGCGGTAGATCTCGCGCGTGACGTTGCCAGAGATGCCCAGCTCCACGATGGACAGGTTCTCGAACGTGGTCGTGAGGCCGCCGGGCAGGATGCGGTTCAGGCGCGCGGCCGTCTCGCCCATGGCGCGCTCGATCTCGGGCGTGAAGGTGGCTTCGCTGTAGACCAGGGTGTTGTGCGGGTTGTGGCTGCGCACCTCCTTGCCGGCCTGCACCTGGTTGATGCCGCTGACACCCACGCTTTGCACCATGGCCTTGGCCGAGTCGTTCATGCGGGCATAGACGGGTCCCGTCACGCGCGGCAGCGGGCCGTCGCGCAGCGGCGCCATGGCGGCGGTGGCGCGGGTGTTGAAGTCCATCATGGCCTCGTAGGCCGGGCCGGACTTGACGATGCCCAGGTCCAGCCACCAGGGCTTGCCGGCCCCCTTGGCGGCCTCGGTGGTGTAGAAATTCTTCAGGTGAACGTCCTGCAGCACGGGCGGCAGCGCCGGCAGGGCCGCCAGCATCTTGCGCGGCGTGGAGGGATCGGCGCTGTGGATATGCACCACGGTGACATGGGGCAGGTTGAAGGTGTTGGCCTCGGCCACCAGCTTCAGGCGCAGCAACTGCTCGTGCACCACGGGTGCGACCTGGCTGTCCAGGATGGCCGTGGCATCGGCAGGCAGGCGGTAGACCAGGCCATAGGTGGCCTGGTGCGCGCGGAAGTCGCTGCGCTGCAGGGCGCTGTTGTCGATGGCGCCGGGTCGGGCTGCCGGCGCAGGTGCGCTGGCGCAGGCGGTCATCAGCAAGGCGGCGGGCAGGGCTGCGGCAAGAAGAAGGCGGCGGTTGCGTTGCATGGCGAATTCGTGGTGGTCGGCCTGGAGGCGATGAAGAGGGGGGGGGGACAGCGGCAATGTAGGCAGTCCATATGTCGTGTGCATGACGCGGTGTACTCTGTATGGCCCGGTCCCGCGCCGCCGTACACTCGGCGCCATGATCCGCTGGCTCCTCGTCATCTTCCTGGCCCTGCTGCTGTTCAATGGCCTGCACGCCTGGCTGGAACGCATAGGCCTGGGCCGCCTGCCGGGCGACTTCCGCTTTCGCCTGTTCGGCCGCGTGATTTTTCTGCCCATTGCCAGCACCGTGTTGCTCAGCGTGATTGCCGCCCTGATCGCCAAGCTGGTCTGAGCATGGCTTGAAGCATGGGCGCAGCGCCCGTATATGCATGCAATTGCCCCCATGACTCGCCAACAAGAGGTCGCCCATGTCCGACAAGCTGCATTTCGTCTGCCCCCATTGCCACACCACCAACCGCATTGCGGTCGATCAGCTGGGCAGCGCGCCTGATTGCGGCAGCTGCCATCAACCGCTGGTCACCGGCCAGCCCGTGGCGCTGGATGCGCAGAGCTTCGCCAGGCATGTGGGGCGCAGCCAGGTGCCCGTGGTGGTCGATTTCTGGGCCCCCTGGTGCGGCCCCTGCCGCATGATGGCGCCTGCCTTCGAGCAGGCGGCTCAGGCGCTGGCGCCCGGCGTGCAGCTGGCCAAGCTCGATACCGAAGCGCACCCCCACGCTGCCGCGCCCTGGAACATCCGCAGCATCCCGACCATGGTGGTGTTCAAGGAAGGACGCGAGATCGCCCGTGTCTCCGGCGCGCTGCCTGCCGGCGAGATCGTGCGCTGGGTGCGCTCGGTCGTCTGATGGTTGCCGGGCCACAAGGACCGGGCGCCTTCAGGCCCTTCCTCAGGCCTGCACTTCACCCGGCAGATAGAAGCAATAGCCGCTGTTGCGCAGCGTCTTGACAGGCAGCTGCTGGCCGCTGGCCTCTTGCACCTTGCGCCTCAGCCGGCGCATCTGGGTGTCCAGGCGGCGCTGGTCGTAGACCAGATAGTCTCCACCCAGCGCCTGCACGATCTGGCGGCGGCTGACGCTGGTCCCTGCCTTGCCCATCAGGCAGTGCAGCACCAGCAGGTCCTGGTGTGACAGCGCCACAGGGGGCGAAGCGGGGGGCTGCAGGCGGCTGGGGCCAAGCTGCAGCAGCCACGGCGCCTGGCGCTGCTGCAGGCCCAGGCGCCGCACCAGGGCGGCCAGGGTGGCTTCCAGCTCGTCGAGATCGCAGCCTTTGCCCAGGTAGTGGTCGGCGCCGATCTCCAGGCCGTCGATGCGGTTGGCGCTGCTGTTGAGCGCGCTGAAGACGATGATCCCCAGTTGCTGGCCCTGCTGGCGCAGGCGCTGGATCAGCGCCAGGCCGTTGCCGTCGGGCAGGCCGATGTCGATGATGGCCAGCCGGTGGCGCCGCGCATCGAAATGGCGGTCGAACTCCTGCAGGCTGGCCACGCACTGCGGTGCATAGCCCAGGGATTCGAGGAAGTCGCCCAGTTCATGGCGCAGCACGGGCTCGTCTTCGAGCAGGATCACATCAAGCATGGACTGGGAGGAGGGCAGGCGGGTGACAGCGCAGACAGCTGGTGTACGCTGGCGGCCCCGTGGTGGACTTCAGATGCGATATTACCGTGCAACCCTCATCGTGCTGGCCTGGCTGCTGTGCCCACTGCTGCTCCAGGCCCGGACCCTCTTGCTGGACCCCGATGTGCCCATGCAGGAGACCGCAGGGCAGTGGCAGCGGCTCGATGACGCTTCGGGCCTGCTCGATGTCCGGCAGGCCGACCTGGCGCCCGGGTGGAAGGCGATGCCAGGGCACCTGAACGCCAGCTTCACGCAGGCGGCGGTCTGGTTGCGCATGCCGCTGCAGGTGCAGCAGCCCGGCAGCTGGATGCTGTTGCTGGGCAATGCCCTGCTCGATGAGGTGGAGGTCCATGTGCGCCGGCCTGGCGACCCCTGGCAGCTGCTGGGGCGCAGTGGCGAAGAGATTTCGCGTCACGCCTGGCCGGTGGACTACCGCAGTCCCGCATTCCAGTTCGAACCTGCTGCCGCCGGGTCATACGAGTTGCTGGTGCGCCTGCGTGCGCGCAACGCGCTCGTCACCCGTATCGATCTGTGGCAGCGACTGGCGTTCGACAACCATACGCGGCGCGAGGCCCTCTCGTTCGGCCTGTACTTCGGGCTGTACCTGCTGTTGATTGGCGTGCAACTGGTGTTCTGGCTGGGCACGCGGGCTCCGGTGAGCGGCCTGTTTCTGGCCTATCTCAGCGTCTGCGTGCTCAATGAGGTGGTATCGCTGGGGCTGGTGCAGCAGTTGACGGGCCTGCCGGGTTTCTGGAGCGACCGCCTGCTGGGATGCGGCATTGCCGGCGCCCTGGCGATCTCCATGCAACTGGCCTGCAGGCAGTTGGAGCTGGCATCGCTGTATCCGCGGCTGGTGCGCCAGATCGTGCCGCTGCTGTGGCTGTTCAGCCTGTGCTGCATGCTGTTGGTGGTGTCGGGGCACTACTCGGCGGGCATGGTCCCGGTGCAGGCCATGACCCTGCCGCTGACCGTGGGCTTTCTCGCATTCGCCCTTTGGCTGTGGCGGCGCGGCCACGCCCCGGCACGGTTCTTCATGCTGGCGTTCGGCATCTTCTATGCCGGCGTGCTGATCTCTTTCCTGCGCAACCTGGGCTGGCTGCCCATGAACGCGCTGACCGCGCTTGTGTCCACGCATGCGTCCGCGCTGGGCACCATGGCGCACATGCTGCTGCTCAGTGGCTGGATCATCGGCGGATACGAGCGCAGGCGCCGCATTCGAGAGCGCGAGCAGGTCCGGCTGGAGGCGGAACTGCGGCAGCGACAGTTGCGCGAAAGCGAACTCAGCGAGGCGCTGGCGCTGGAGCGCAGGGTGCGCCAGGAGCAGCGCGACTTTGTCGCCATGGTCTCGCACGAGCTGCGCACGCCGCTGGCCATCATCCTGACCAGTGCGCAGCAACTGGCGCGCAACCTGGCGGCACCGCCCGACAAGACGCTGGCACGCAGCCGCAACATCCGCGAAGCCGCCCAGCGCCTGCTGGCCCTGGTGGACGACTGCCTGGCCGACGACCGCATGGCCGATCCCCAGCCCCATGCCGAGCCACGCCTGCAGCCCTGCGACCTGCATGCGCTGGTGGATGGCTTGTGCCTGGACTTTGCGCCCGGCCGCATCGTCTGCCAACTGGGCGGGGGCACGCAGCAATTGATCACCGATGCCGGCCTGCTGCGCATCGCGCTGCGCAATCTGCTGGCCAATGCAGACCGCCACACGCCCGAGGGCGAATCGGTCCGCCTGGACGTGACCAGGCAGGGCGAGGGTCTGGAGATCCAGGTCTCGAATCCGGCAGAGCCCATTGCCCAGGCGGACCAGGACCAGTTGTTCGAAAGGTATTACCGTGGCCGCAACGCCCAGCACCGGCCCGGCGCCGGGCTGGGGCTGTACCTGGTGCGGCGCATCGCCGAGCGGCTGGGCGGCAGCGTGGCCTTGTTGACGGCAGGAGGCGAGCAGCCCGTGTGCCTGCGACTGGTCCTGCCCGTGGCGCGAGCCTGATTCCCGTGTGTAGCGGCCTTTGCGCTCAGGCCGCCTGCGCCAGCCAATCTGCCACGGCCTGTGCGCGCGCCGCCTGCACGGCTTCGCCGATGGCCTTGCCCTGCTTGCCGCGCGCAGCGGCCTGGGCGGCGATGTCAGAGGTGGAGACGGACAGCGCTGCGGCCAGCGCTTCGCGCAGGCGGGCACGCTGGGGATAGAGCCGGTCTTCGAAACCCAGTCTTCCGCGTGCATCGCACTCACAGGCCATGAGCGCCTGCTCGAAGCGCGCGGGCTTGCGGATGGCGTCGCAGCGCTCCAGCAGGCGGACGATGGCGGCGCCGTTGAGTTCGCCGCTGCGGTGGATGTTGCCGTGCTCGCGCGCCACCATGTCGCCCAGTTCGCGGCAGTCCGTGGGCACGCGCAGACGCTCGCCCACTTTCTCGGCCAGCCGGGCGCTGCGCTGCTCATGGCCTATGTGGCGCGGCAGCACATCGGCCGGCGTCGTTCCCTTGCCCAGGTCGTGCACCAGGCAGGCGTATCGCACGGGCAGGGGGGCGTCGAGCTGTGCGGCCATGTCCAGCACCATCATGGCGTGCACGCCGGTATCGACCTCGGGGTGGTACTCGGCGCGCTGGGGTACGCCCCACAGCCGTTCCAGCTCGGGCAGCAGCACGGACAGCGCACCGCACTCGCGCAGCAGCTCGAACATGCGCGAGGGACGGCGCTCCATCAGGCCACGGCTGATCTCCTGCCAGACGCGTTCGGGCACCAGGGCATCCACCTCGCCGGCGGCCACCATCTCCCGCATCAGGGCCATGGTTTCCGGCGCCACCGTGAATTCGTGGAAACGTGCCGCGAAGCGCGCCACGCGCAGGATGCGCACCGGGTCTTCGCGGAAGGCCCCGGTCACATGGCGCAGCACCCGAGCCTGAAGATCGGCCTGGCCGTGGTAGGGATCGGTGATGGCGCTTTCACCATCCCAGTCCGCAGGAGCGGCCATGGCGTTGATGGTCAGGTCGCGCCGGGCCAGATCCTGCTCCAGCGTGACATCGGGCGCCGCCTGCACGACGAAACCCCGGTACCCCAGGCCGCTCTTGCGCTCGGTACGCGCCAGCGCGTATTCCTCGTGCGTCTCGGGATGGAGGAAGACCGGGAAGTCCCGCCCCACAGGCAGAAAGCCGCGCGCGGACATTTGTTCGGGCGTGGCGCCGACCACCACCCAGTCGCGGTCATGCACGGCCCGCCCCAAAAGACGGTCGCGCACCGCGCCGCCCACCATGTACACCTGAAATTCGCTCATGCCGCAATGGTAGGGCCTGGGCGGTGACATGATGGCGGGCTGCCTCCACGCACCGATGGAGTGCCGAGCGCATGGTTTCTTTCGGATTCTGTCTGGAGACACACTCAAGGAGCACCAGCCGGATGGCCGCTGCACTGCCTCCGCAACCGCGGCATTGCGCAGGCCGCGCCCACCCCAGCGCAGCAGTGCTCCGACTTTTGCTGGCGCGCCGCTCAGCCGGCCGCAGGCGCGCTGCGGTAGGGTTCCTCGAACGGCCGGAAATCGTGCTCGGCCAGTGCGCCCTGCACCCAGTCCTGCACGCCCGGCAAGGCGCGCACGCGGCGCACGTAGGCGTCGATGGCCGGGGCCAGCGGCAGCTCGTAGGTCGTCAGGCGCATGCACACGGGCGCGAAAAAGGCATCGACGATGCTGAACTGGTCATACAGCATGGGGCCGCTGGCCGTGGACAGCAGCGGCTGCCACAGCTCGGACAGGTGCTGGACATCGTCGCGCAGGTCCGCGCGCTCGGCCCACAGCCGCGCGCCGACCTCGGGCAACTGGGCCTCGATGTTCATGGGGCACAGCGAGCGCAGCGCGCCGAAGCCGCTGTGCATCTCGGCACAGAGGCTGCGCGCGCGGGCGCGGTTCAGGGCCAGGGTCGGCCACAGGTGTTTTTCAGGGAATTTCTCGGCCAGGTACTCGCAGATGGCCAGGCTGTCCCAGATGGCCATGCCTTCGTCCATGAGCACGGGCACGCGGCCCGAGGGAGACAGCGCGCGGGCGCGCTGCTTGAAGGCGGACTGCTCGTCGAAGCTGTCAAAGCGCAGCATGACTTCTTCGAAAGCAATGCCGGCCTGGCGCATCAGCACCCAGGGGCGCATGGACCAGGATGAGTAATTCTTGTTGCCGATATAGAGCGTGAGCATGGCCGCAACCTCCGCGATAGGCCCTACAGCTTAGCAAGCATGGCAGGAAAACCCATGTAGGAGCCGGGCGCTGCCTGGGCGCGCTCTAATGCGTGCCATGCAAAACGATAGCTCTTCCCCCCAGGCGCCAGCGGGGCGCCACACGGCTGCGCTGGTCCTGTTTTCCGGCGGCCAGGATTCGACCACCTGCCTGGCGCAGGCACTGTCGCTGTACGAGCGCGTCGAGACCCTGGGTTTCGACTACGGCCAGCGCCACAGCGTGGAAATGCAGGTCCGCCAGCAGGTGCGCGAGCGGCTGGCCAGGGACTTTCCCGAATGGGCACCGCGCCTGGGTGACGACCATGTCCTCTCGCTGGACGTGCTGCAGCAGATCGGCGGCTCCTCCCTGACCGAGGACGTGGCCTTCGCCATGCAGGCCGACGGCCTGCCCAACACCTTCGTGCCCGGCCGCAACCTGCTGTTCCTGACCCTGGCCGGCGCGCTGGCCTACCGTCGCGGCCTGTCGGTCATCGTCACCGGCGTCTGCGAAACCGACTACTCCGGCTACCCCGACTGCCGTGACGACACCATGAAGGCCATGCAGCTCGCCCTGAACCTGGGCCTGGAGCGGCGCCTGCGCATCGAAACCCCGCTCATGTGGATAGACAAGGCCCAGACCTGGCAAATGGCCCACGACCTGGGGGGCGACACCCTGGTGGACCTCATCCAGCGCGACACCCACACCTGCTACCAGGGCACGCGCGAGACGCTGCACGACTGGGGCTACGGCTGCGGAACCTGCCCCGCCTGCGACCTGCGAGCCCGCGGCTGGCATCAATGGCAGGCGCAGCGCGAGACAGCAAACTAAAGAAGCACAGCGCTAGAAACCGGCGCGGCCAAAAGCGAGGGACACCGAGCAAGGGCCGCCCCGCAGTGAGGGTGTCGTCCCCCTCCCCCGCGAAGCGGGCAGAGAGGGGGAATGCGCGCAGCGCCTCAGGGGGTGCTTGTTCTACACCGGCCAGACGACTCCGTGGTCGTTCAAGATGGCGTCCAGCGGCAGGTCATGCGGCTCGGGCTCGAACTCGTCCACATAGCCGCAGCCGTAGCCCAGGCCCACGGTGAAGGGCCTGGGCTGCAGCTCGGCCAGGGTGCGGTCGTAGAAACCGCCGCCATAGCCCAGGCGGTAGCCACCGGCCGCGTAGCCCACGCAGGGCACGAACAGCAGGGTGGGGGTGAGGGTTTCGGTGTCCTTGGGCTTGGGGATGCCATAGGCGTCCTCTTCCATGGGACAGCCCGGGTACCAGGCGTGAAAGCTGAGTGTCTTACGCTGCTTGTCGATCACCGGCAATCCGATGCGGCGTCTTTGTGGGGTACCCTGTAGCTCGCCATCTTCCTTCCACCGGTGAAGCGCTGGCAGCGGGTCGAACTCCCCCTTGATCGGCCAATAGGCGCCGATGATGCTGTCGGGCCGCTGTATCAGCCAAAAGCGCATGACCTGCTGCAGCGCGTCGGCGCGCTGCAATCGGTCGGGAAGGTTGAGGCGCTGGTCTATCAAGCTGCGGCGCAGGGCTGCTTTGTCCATCAGATAATTTCCTCCATGCACTGGCTGAAGATTTTGACACCGCTTCTGGCGGCTTCCCTCTGGACCACCGCAGCCACGCCTGCGCTGGCGCAAAACCGTGGCGACGACGTCCTGCTGGAAATGCAGCAGGCCTTTCGCAAGGGCGACAAGGCCAAGCTCACGCAGCTGCTGCCTTCTGCGCGTGGCCATGTGCTCGAACCTTGGGCCGCCTATTGGGAACTCAAGGCCCGGCTGGAAGAAGCCAGTGCCGACGAGATTCTGGGGTTTTTCAAGCGCTGGCCCGGCACCTACCAGGAAGACCGGCTGCGCAATGACTGGCTGCTGCTGCTGGGGCAGCGGCGCGACTGGGGCATGTTCGATCAGGTGCACGGGGCGTTTCGCATGCGCGATGACCGTTCCGTCAACTGCTATGCCCTGCTGATCGACAACCTCAAGGGCCAGCCTGCCGCCAATCTTGGCCAGCAGGTGCGCGACCTGTGGTGGGCCCAGCGCGACGCCGACGACGGCTGCACCTATGCTGCCGGCGAGCTGTACGCAGCCAAGCAGATCAGCGAGCCCGAAGTCTGGCGCAAGGCACGCCAGTCGGCCGAGGCCAATCGCCAGAAGGCCACGCGCGATGCCGTGGCCATCGTCGCGCCCGAGGCCCTGCCCCAGGTGGCGCAGGTGTTCGCCTCGCCGGCGAAATACCTTGCCGGGCAGACGCGCGTGCGCGGTGCCGTGCCCAAGGAACTGGCGCTGCTGGCGCTGATCCGCATGGCGTCCAGCGACCCGGCGGCGGCGGCCACCCAGCTGGAAGGCGGCTGGGGTGCCCGGCTGACGGCCGAAGAGAACAACTGGGCCTGGGGCGTGATCGGCAAGCAGGCCGCGCTCAAGCTGCAGCCCGAGGCTGCGGCCTATTTCGGCAAGGTGCGCAAGGACGGTGATCTCAGCGACGAACTGCTGGGTTGGAAGGTGCGTGCCGCGTTGCGTGCAGGCGACTGGCGCACGGTGCGCCGCGCCATCGACGCCATGGGGCCTGAGCGCACCGAACACACATGGACCTACTGGAAGGCGCGCGCCCTGCTGTCGGGCCGCCCCAGCGAGCAGGAGCGCTCCGAGGCGCGCCAGCTGCTGGAGGACATGGCCGGCCCCGGCAGTTTCTACGAACAGCTGGCGCTGGAGGACATCGGCCAGCGCGTGACGGCCCCACCGCCGCCTGCGCCGCCCACGGCACAGGAGAAGGCCGCCGCCCGCGCCAACCCCAGTCTGGTGCGCGGCCTCTACGCCATCCAGAACGGCCTGCGCAGCGAAGGCGTGCGTGAATGGAACTACGCCACCAACCTGCACCAGGCCGGCGGCATGAACGACCGCGAACTGCTGGCTGCCGCCGACCTGGCCTGCCAGCAGCAGGTCTGGGACCGCTGCATCAACACCAGCGAGCGCACGCGCAGCTTTGCCGACTGGAGCCAGCGCTTTCCCATGCCCTTCCACGACACGGTGCTGGCGCGCTCGCGCTCCATCGGGCTGGACCCTGCCTATGTCTATGGACTGATCCGCCAGGAAAGCCGCTTCATCATGGATGCGCGCTCGGGCGTAGGCGCCTCGGGCCTGATGCAGGTCATGCCGGCCACGGCCCGGTGGACGGCGCGCAAGATCGGCATGACGGACTTTTCCCCGTCCATGATCAATGACCGCGATGTGAATATCACCATAGGCACCGCCTATCTGAAGCTGGCGCTGGACGATTTCGACGGCTCCATGGCGCTGGCTGCGGCCGGCTACAACGCCGGCCCCGGCCGCCCGCGCAACTGGCGCAACGGCCCGGTGCTCGACGCCGCCATCTGGGCCGAGAACGTGCCCTTCACCGAGACGCGCGACTATGTGAAGAAGGTGCTGTCCAACACCACCAACTACGCGGCGCTGATCACGGGCCAGCCCCAGTCGCTCAAGAGCCGCCTGGGCACCATCGGCCCGCGTGATGCGGCCACGCCCGACCCCAGCAAGGACCTGCCCTGAGCCGCACTTGACATTCCTGCGGGGTGCGGCGATGCCTGTCGGCGCTACACTTGGTTACCGACTGGCGGGCCGCATGCCGCGGCCCCGGATACCGCAGGGGTTTCAAGAATGACAACAACAGGGAGCCGCGCGGCCTGGGTCGCGCTGGGTCTTGCATGGGCGTGCACGGCGGCAGCGCAGCCCGTCTACAAATGGGTGGATGCCGAAGGGCGCACGCACTACGGTTCGCAGCTGCCCGTCGACCAGGCCGATGCCGGCCAGATCAAGGTCTCGCCCAATGGCAGCTCGGGCGCAGGCTCGGGCCGGTTTGGCGAAGAGCGCAATCCCGACGGCACGAAGAAGCTGCCCAAGCAGGTGCGCGAGCTGGCGGACGGCGTGGCCAAGGGCCTGAGCAAGGTCGATTCCAAGGAGGTGCCGCTGAACTGCGCCGCCGCCGTGGACAACATCCGCAGCCAGGTGGACACCATGGTCGAGAACGGCCAGAAGAACCTCAAGGGCGGCTACATCACGCAGGCGCAGTTCGATGCGACCGCGGGCAAGTTCCGCGAGGCGCGCACGCACGCCACCGTGGCCGATTGCCAGGCCTCCACGGGCCGCTCCAAGGCCATGTACCAGTGCATGTCCAACAGCTACAACCACCTGATCGGCTGCGCGGAAAAGCACAAGCCCTGAAGGGATCCGATCCCTCAGGTCTCCGCCCACATGCGCAGCAGGTTGTGATATTGGCCCGCGAGGCTGAGGGTTTCATCGGTCTCGCCCAGCTTCTCGCGCAGGCGCTGGATGGTCTGGTCCATCTCGAACAGCATGGCCCGGCGTGTGTCGTCGCGCACCATGCTTTGCGCCCAGAAGAAGGCGCACACGCGCTCGCCCCGGGTGACGGGCTCCACGCGGTGCAGGCTGGTAGAGGGATAGAGGATCAGGTCGCCGGCCGGCAGCTTGACCTCGTGCGTGCCGTAGGTGTCCACCACGACCAGCTCGCCGCCATCGTAGTCCTCGGGATCGCAGAGGAAGAGGGTGCAGGACACATCGGTGCGCATCCACTGCTGCGCGCCTGGCAGGCGCCGTGCCGCACCGTCCACGTGCAGGCCATAGGTTTCACTGTCCGCATAGCGGTTGAACAGCGGCGACATGGTGCGCGCGGGCAGGGCGGCACTGAAGTACAGCGCATTGGCCGCCAGCGCCTGCTCGATGGTGCGGCCCTGCTCCAGTGCCACGGGCGAGTCTTCGGACAACTGGCGGTTGCGCTTGACCCGGGCGCCTTGGCTGCCCGCCGTGGCACGGCCATCCACCCAGTCGGCGGCGTCGATGGCTGTGCGGATCGCAGTGACCTGCTGGTGCGTGAGCACGTCGGGAATGTGCAGCATCATGGTGCGGGTCCTCCTCGCATGGAAAAAGCCCCGGCGGGGCCGGGGCGGTACTGGGATTGTCGGCGTTCTGCGCGCGGCGAGGCCGGCGCGGCCGCCCGTCTTGCATTCACTCAGAAGCGGAAGTTCGCGGACACGCGCACGGAGCGCGGCGTGCCCGGGAAATAGCGGTAGCCGCTCTTGTTGATGGCGCCCACATACTCCTTGTCGAACAGGTTGTAGAAGTTCAGCTGGATGTCGGCGTTCTTGTTGATGCGGTAGCTGGCCATGGCGTCGAAGACCCAGTAGGCATCGGTGAAGTTGGGCGTGCCCACGGCGCCGTCGGTGCCACGCTTGAGTCCGCCCGAGTAGCGCGCCCCGCCAGCCAGCGTCAGGCCGAACGGGAACTGGTAGCTGGTCCACAGTGAGAAGGCGTTCTTGGGCGTATAGGTCAGGCCGCTGGAGCCGTCCTGCGCCACGGTGGCGCCCGTGTCCACCTTGGTGTCCTGCAGCGTGTAGCCGGCAGTCACGCCCCAGGCGGGCGTGATCTGGCCCGTGGCGCCCAGCTCAAGGCCCTGCACGATCTTCTTGCCGGTCTGTCCCACGGTGCCGTCAGGGTTGGTGACGATCTCGTTGGTGATCTCGGTGCGGAACAGCGCGCCTGTCAGCAGCAGGCGCTTGTCCATCAGCTCCCACTTGGTTCCCAGTTCGGCGGTCTTGGCCTTTTGCGGGTCCATGTTGGGGTTGTTGGCGTTGTTGGCGGCCGTGGACAGCGTGAAGTTGGCACCGCCCGGTGGCTGTTGCGACAGGGCGTAGTTCACGTACACGCTGCCATTGGGCGCGGGCTTGTAGAGGCCGCCGATCTTCCAGCTCAGCAGGGTGTCGGAGGCCTCCAGGCCCACGGCGCTGGGCAGCACGGTGCCTGCAGGATTGCTGCCGCAGGCCGGGCCGCTGCGGCCGCCGCAGACGGCGCGTGCGTCGTACTGCGTCTTGTAGCGGTCCAGGCGCAGGCCGGCGTTGGCCTGCCATTGCTCGTTGAACTTGAGCGTGTCGAAGGCGTACAGCGCGAAGGTGTCGGTCGAGCCCTTGCTGTCGGCGCCGTTGCGCGACCAGTTCAGGCCGGAGCTGGGCACCTGCGGGTCATAGAGGCTGGCATTGGGCCAGGCGCCCGTGGTGCCCGTGCCGTAGTTGCTCTGCTTTTCGCGCGTGATCTCCACCCCGGTGCTCAGCTCGTGCCGCACGCTGCCTGTCGCCAGCTTGGTCGTCAGGTTGGTCTGGTTGGTGACGATGTCGTTGACCTGGTTCTTGAAGGTCGGCAGGCTGCGTGACACGGTCCAGTCGGCGGGATTGCTGCTGTTGTTGCTGGACAGCGTCATGAAGGCCGTGAGCAGGTAGTCCTGCTTGGTGCGGCCCCAGCGCGTGGTGTTGCGCAGCGTGGTGTCGGGCGTGAAGTCGTGCTCCACGCGCAGCGTGACCATGTCGGCCGTCACGTCGTCGTGGTCGGCGCTGGTGCCGTAGAAGCGGCTGGGGTCCACGGGGCGGCCCGCGTTCAGGCGCGCATCGGTGTTGCTGTAGCCGGGCAGGCCGATGGTGGGCACGCCGCCGTCCGGCACATTGCTTTGCTTGACGTGCAGCACGTTCAGGTAGGTGCGCGTGTCGGTGTTCAGTCCGAAGGCGAACGACGGTGCGATGCCCCAGCGGTCATTGGCCACGCGGTCGCGGCCGGCGACGCCGGCGTCCTGCACCATGGCGTTGAGCCGGAAGGCCGCGCCGCCCATGCCGGTCAGGCTCTTGTTCCAGTCCACGGTGGAGCGCTTGTAGCTGCCCGAACCCGCGCCCAGCGAGGCGCCGAAGCTGTCGGCCAGGCTGGGCTGCTTGGTGACCATGTTGATGGCGCCGGTGGGCGCGCTGCGGCCGTAGTCGGTGCTGGCGGGGCCCTTGGTGACTTCCACCTGCTCGGTGTTGAACACGTCGCGCGAGATGGAGCCCACGTCGCGCACGCCGTCCACATAGATGCTGTTGGAGGTGTCGAAGCCGCGCATGTAGATGGCATCACCCGTGCTGGTGTTGCCGTTCTCGCCCGCGTAGAAGGTGCCGGCGCCGGGCACGTTGCGCAGCGCCTCGGTCAGGGTGGTGGCGCCTTGTTCCTGCAGCACCTGCTCCTTGATGACGGAGATGGTCTGCGTCGTGTCCACCAGCGGCTGCGTGAACTTGGGGGAGGAGACCTGTGCGGGTTCGTAGCCGGTGCTGCGCGAGCCTTCGACGGTCACTTCCTTGAGGCTGGGCGCGGTCCTGGCGCTGGGCGTCTGTGTCTGGGCCACGGCCGGCATGCCCAGGGTGGCCAGGGCCGCGGCTGCAGCGATGATGCCGGCCGACGGCGAGCGGCCAGCGCTGTCGTGTTTGCGGCTTTTGATGTACGAGTTGGAGTTCGCCATGGTTGAACGGAAAGCGGGATGGGCAGTGAACATGCTGGCTTGCTGGCCGGCGTTGCGCGGGCGGCTGGAGAGCTGTCTTGGCTTGCCGGTGCTGGCTGGATCAGGCAGTTTTGCCTGGATTGAGAATGGTAATGATTCCTAATAAAAATATAAGAATAATCTGATAAGTGAATGGATGGCCGTTGCCGCCCAGCAACAGCCCGGTCTCGGAACTTCAGCGTGGCGACCAGCCTGGCCGAGCGCGCCCCGCCCGGGATGTGGCGCGCGCCGCGCGCTGTTCAGGCTGGCGATGTAACGCTGGTTGGCGAGGTTGTAGACGTTCAGCTGCAGGCTCAGGTTCGCGCTGAGCTCCCAGGCCATGAAGGCGTACAGCGCAAGGGTCTTGGTGTGGCCTTCGTTGATCTGGCCGGCATAGCGGATGTCCTGGCTCGTGATCGCATCGCTGACGCCGGGATCGTAGAGATTGGCGGGCGCCAGGGCGCCTGCGCCCGTACTCGGAACCCGAGGCGCCCTTGACGATCTCGATGTCCTCGATGTTGAAGGTGTCGCGCATCGGGCTGCCCAGGTTGCGCACGCGGTCGATGAAGATGCTGCCCGTGGTGCCGCAGCTGCGCAGTGCTTGCGGCCGGTGATGTGATTGGCGTGGTTTGCGCCTATCGCGGATCTGTTTCGTTCAGGCGTTGTGAACCCATTCGCCCTCGCGCTGCGCCGCGCCCGATTGCACCAGCGCATCCACCAGCGTGCGGCTCCAGTGCTCGGCGGTCTCGTGGCTGAAATAGCCTGCATGCAGCATGCCGAAGTAGGGCGTGGCGTCCAGCCAGGCCAGCAGTTCAGTGGTGCGCACGCGCTGCCAGTCCAGCAGCCGGTACTTGAGCAGCACCTTGGCCGCGTAGAGGGCATGGCGCTCGGGGGCGCGCACAAAGCCGTCCAGGCGGCGGCGCGCCGTGTCCAGCGCCGCGGCCACGCCCGTGAAAACGCCGCCGTGGCCGGGGACGATGGTGAGCGGTGCCAGGGCCTCGATCACATCCAGCGTGGCGGCCACTTCCTCGAAGGCCTGCAGGCCCTCGATTTCGGGAAACACCACGCCGAAGCCGTTTTCCCAGAGCGCATCGGCCGAGATCAGTGTGCGGCTGGCAGGCTCGAACAGGATGATGGAGTGCGGGTCATGCCCCGGCGCGGCATGGATCTGCCAGTCGCGCCCGGCCAGCCGCACGCTGGCGCCGGGCTGCAGTACGCCGGTCAGCGCAAATGGCGGGCATTCCTGGCCGGTGGGTGTGTAGCTCAGCGCCTCGGGATTCCAGTGGCGCACGAATTCAGCCTGGCCCGGCGCGACATAGGTCCGGGCCTGCGGCCAGCGCGCCTGCAGTGCGGCATTGCCGCCGCAGTGGTCGCTGTGCAGATGGGTGTTGAGGATGCGCGCCAGCGGCTGGCCGGCCAGCGTCTGCTCGACCAGCAGCACGGTCTGCCCGGCATGGCTGACGTAGCCGGTATCGACCACGGCCGCGCCGTCGTCCTGCGGATCGGCAGGGTCGGCCGCGAAGACGATGTTGTTGGCCGACAGCCAGCCGCGCTCCAGCACGGTCATGCCGCAGGGCAGCGCAGCGGTGGCGCTTGTGGGGGCGAAGGAGGTCATGGGGGGAGAAGCCTTTCCCAAGGCTAACAGCCGCAGGCAGCCACGGCTGACGCGTGGGCTACAGCTGCGGCTGTCCGGATTTCAGGCGGGATCGCGCAGGGCGCGCCGCAGGATCTTGCCCACATTGGTCTTGGGCAGTTCGTCGCGGAACTCCACCTGCCGCGGGCGCTTGTAGCCGGTGAGCTGGTCATGGCAAAAGCGCATCACCTGGTCCTCGGTCAGTGCCGGGTCGCTGCGCACCACGTAGACCTTGATGGCTTCGCCCTGGCGCTCGTCGGCCACGCCCACGGCCGCGCATTCGAGCACGCCGGGGCACATGGAGATCACGTTCTCCAGCTCGTTCGGATAGACGTTGAAGCCGCTGACCACCATCATGTCCTTCTTGCGGTCGATGATGCGGGTGTAGCCTTCCTGGTCCATCACGCCGATGTCGCCGGTACGCATGTAGCCGTCGGCCGTGAAGGCCTTGGCGGTCTCGTCAGGCTGGTTGTAGTAGCCGCGCATGACGTTGGGGCCCTTGATGCACAGCTCGCCGGCCTCGCCGGCCGGGAGATCGCGGCCTTCGTCGTCCTTGATGGCGATGGAGATGCCCGGCAGCGGCAGGCCGATGGTGCCGCTGAAGGCGGTGGCGGTGACGGGGTTGTTGGTGCCGATGGCGCAGGTCTCGCTCATGCCCCAGCCCTCGATCATCACGCTGCCCGTGACCTGCTGCCACTGGCGCGCCGTGCCCTCGCTGGCGGCCATGCCCCCGGCCTGCGACACGCGCAGCTGCGAGAAGTCCAGCTCGCGGAACTGGGCGTTGTTGAGCAGGGCGTTGAACAGGGTGTTGACGGCCGGCAGGATGTGGAAGGGCCGTTTCTGCAGCACCTTGACGAACTTGGGGATGTCGCGCGGATTGGGGATCAGGCTCAGGCTGGCCCCCATGCGCATGGCGAACAGGCTCACCGTGAGGGCGAAGATGTGGTACAGCGGCAGCGCCGCGATGATGTGCGTGTCCTGCGCGCTGACGCGCCCGTGCAGGGCCGGCGTGAACCAGGCATGCGCCTGCAGCGTGGCGGCCACGATGCAGCGGTGGGTGAGCACGGCACCCTTGGACAGCCCGGTGGTGCCGCCCGTGTATTGCAGGAAGGCCACCGAATCCAGTCCCGCCTGGCTGGGCCGCAGCTCTTTCTGGGCGCCGCGCGCCAGCGCCTGGGAAAAGGTCGTGACCTCGCGCACCGTGTCGCCCGCCCCGTCCAGCGGCAGGCTGTAGGCCGGCACCATCTTGGCCAGGTGGCGCACGGCGAAGGTGATCCAGCTGCCATACATGCCGCCCAGCAGATCGCCCATGGCCGTGACGCAGACATGGCGTATGGCGCTGCGCTCGATCACGTCGGCCAGGGTGTGGGCGAAGTTCTCCAGGATGATGATGGCCGTGGCGCCCGAGTCCTTGAGCTGGTGCTCCAGCTCGCGCGGCGTGTACAGCGGATTGACGTTGACACAGGTGTAGCCGGCGCGCAGCACGGCCGCCATGCTCACGGCGAACTGCGGCACATTGGGCAGCATGATGGCCACGCGCGCATCGGGCTCCAGCCCCAGTCCCTGCAGCCAGGCGCCCAGGCGCGTGGACAGCTGGTCCAGCTCGCGGTAGCTCATCCAGCGGTCCATGCAGACCGAAAAGGGCAGGTCCGCATGCTGGGTGAAGGCCTCCTCCAGCAGGTGCGTGAGCGAGCGGTATTGCTCGGGATGCACCTCGTGGGGCACATCGGCGGGATAGTTCTTGAGCCAGGGCGCAGCGTCCATGCAGGGTACCTTGGGTTGCTGGTGAGACAGGGGAACGGCAAAGGGGCAGGCGCCGGTCGGCCGGCCACCGCTGCGGCTGATTCTGGTCAGGCGGGTGCTTTGCGGTCTACGCGGGGTTGTCCTAGGCAGGGGGCGGCGTCCCCACGAAAGTGCGGCCGCTGTGTGCTACGTTGGCGTTTTTTTCAGGGAGGGCGGGCTGCCGTGAACGCACGCATTCTGCAAATGGTGGCGCTGGGCACGCTGGCCGGCGCCATGGCCTGGCTGGCATGGTGGTGGCCGGAATCGCGCGGGCTGGCGCTGGCAGGAGCGCTGCCGGGCCTGTGCTGGCCGGGCCTGCATCTGGGCCTGCAGATGGTGTTGATGCGCCGCGTGGTGCGCAAGGCCGGCGCACCCGTGCCCGCCTGGCGCACGGTGGCGGCAGCCTGGCTCGCCGAGTGGGCATTGGCCGTGCAGGTGTTTGGCTGGCGCCTGCCCTTCCGGGTCCATGCCGAGGCCGATGGCTGGCCAGGTGACCCGGCCGCAGGACAAAACGCAAGCCCGGTCACAGGCCAGGTCGGCATGGTGCTGGTCCACGGTTTCTTCTGCAATCGCGCGGTCTGGGCGCCATGGCTGCGGCGGCTCAAGGAACGCGGCATTGCCTGCGCGGCCATGACGCTGGAGCCGGCGCACGGCGCGTCCATCGACGCCATGGTGGCCGACCTCGATGCCTGCGCACGCCGCATGGCCCAGGCCACGGGGCGGGCGCCGCTGATCGTGGCCCACAGCATGGGCGGGCTGGTGGTGCGTGCCTGGCTGGGCCGGTTGTCCGCGCAGGAGCGCCGGCAACTGGCTGCCCATGTGGTGACCCTGGCCACGCCGCACCGCGGCACCTGGATGGCGCGCTTCGCCCATGGCCTGCCGGCGCTTCAGATGCGCGAGGACAGTCCCTGGCTGCAGCGCCTGGGGCCGCCGCCGCCCGAGGTGGCCTTCAGCTGCTGGTGGAGCTGTTGCGACAACATCGTCTTTCCCTTCCCCGTGGCCACGCTGCCAGGGCAGCACGCGCACCGCCTGGACGACGTGGCCCATGTGCAGCTGGTGTTCGACGAGCGCGTCTGGCGCTTTTGCCTGGAGCTGCGCGAGCGGCTTCAGGACGCGGAAGTCTGCAGGGCCACTTCACCGGGCAGCAGCGCATCGGCCGCGATGGTCGGCTGATCGCGCAGCTGGCGGTACAGCGGCTCGAAATCGGCGGCCGTGAGGTCGAACAGCTGCTGCAGGTCGTCGATCACGAAGTAGGTGTGCTGGTAGGTGTCGATCTTGTAGAGCGTGCGCATGGCGCGCTCCAGCGACAGCGGCAGGCGCTGCGGCTCGGGGCTGCGCACCGAGTAGTTGAGCTCACCCGAAGAACTCAGAATGCCCGCGCCGTAGGCGCGCAGGCCTCCCTGCTCGCGGATCAGCCCGAACTCGATGGTGTACCAGTACAGGCGCGACAGCATCTCGCAGGCGCCCAGCTCGGCGGCCTTGAGCCCGCCCTGGCCATAGGCCTGGATGTAGTCGGCGATGACGGGGTTGAACAGCAGCGGCACATGGCCGAAGAGGTCATGGAAGACATCGGGCTCGACGATGTACTCGAACTCCTCGGGCTTGCGGATCCAGTCCGTGACCGGGAATTTGCGGTTGGCCAGCAGCGAGAAGAAGGGCACCTCGGGAATCAGGCCCGGCACGCCGACGATCTCCCAGCCCGTGGCGCGGCGCAGGCGCTCGTTGACTTCCTCGAAGCGCGGAATACGGTCCTTGGCGCCCAGCGAGGGCAGGGCGTCGATGAAGTGCTGGCTGGCCAGTCCCGGCAGCAGGGCGGACTGGCGTTCGTACAGGCGCCGGTAGGTGTCGTGGTCGGCCTCGGTGTAGGCGTCGTAGTCCTGCGCGCAGGTGTAGTCGTCGCTGGCGCGGCTGTAGTCGCCGCGCGGGGGGCGGTCGGCCTGGCCGTAGACCACGGGTGCCACACCGGGGGCGTGGGC